>NZ_CP012040.1:1885714-2200000 GCF_001050135.1 Cyclobacterium amurskyense
AACCCATTATAAGTCTAAGTTACCCGTTTCTAAATCTAGACCGGACAATAGAACCTAATCTTGCAAGCCTTCATCAGTCTATTCTTTGCCCAAATAATTTGCTTATTTTTGTATAGTGTATTGATAATGGTATAGTTATATTTAAAACAGCTGCTTTATTAGATCAATTCGGAACTTTATAAACACCAAGGCTTCTGCCTAATAAAAAAATTTGATTATGAAGATACTTCTGGACATCCAAGATAGCAAGGCAGCATTTTTTATGGAACTGCTCAAAAACTTCTCTTTTATCAAAAAAGCCACACAAATATCCGAAAATAAAGCTGAGCTTATTATGGATATTAAGAAAGCAGTAGAGGAGTTAAAGCTGGTAAAAGAAGGTAAAATGGAAGCACGAAATGCTGAGGACCTGATCGATGAATTATAGTGTTAAAGCTATTCCAAAGTTTGAAAAGAACTTAAAAAAACTAGCTAAAAAGTATCCTTCTCTAAAAAAGGAATACCCTGCATTGATTCAAAGCCTTAAGGTAAACCCTCAACAGGGAACTTTGATAGGTCATAATTGCTACAAAATTCGATTGTCGATATCTTCCAAAGGTAAATCTGGTGGCGCAAGGGTGATCACCAATTTGCCATAGCTAATGATATCGTGTATTTGCTCACCATTTACGATAAATCAGACAAGGAAAGCCTCACCGACAAAGAACTTGAAGAGCTCCTGAAATATATCTCAGAATAATAACTTTTATTAAAAACGTAGCGTCTCATGGGGGTGAAAACTTTCCTCATTTTAGGTCTAAGTTACGCTCTCCTAAACTTAGACCAGAGGCGACCAGAAGCCATTACAATTTTTCCTTCACATAATTGGTCAGCATTTTATACAAATGCCAGGTGGTATTTCCACCGTGTATCCCGTGATTTCTATTGGGATAGTAAAAACTATCAAACTGCTTGTCTGCAGCGATAAGCGCATCCACCAAAGCAACACTATTTTGAAAGTGCACATTGTCATCGCCCGTTCCATGTACCAACAGGAAATTACCATATAGCTTGTTTACATGATTGATGGGGCTGAAGTCATCGTATCCGGCGGGGTTTAGCTGAGGGGTCTGTAAAAAGCGCTCGGTATAAATGGTATCATAGTACCTCCAGGTAGTCACCGGTGCTACTGCCATTGCTGTTTTGAAAGTTTCATTACCGATCATCAGTGCCAGCGAAGACATATAGCCTCCATAAGACCAACCCCATATACCAATCCGGCTTGCATCTACATAAGGCAGTTCCGCGAGGTATTTTGCTCCTGCTATTTGGTCTTCTGTTTCCAGTTTTCCCAACTGATTGTAAGTGCTGTGCTTGAAGTCTCTTCCTCTTCCACCGGTACCTCTATTGTCTATACCCACCACGATATACCCCTCAGTCGCCAGGTGCTGGTGCCACCAATCTCGGGTACTTCCCCAGTTGTTCATAACATTCTGAGATCCCGGGCCACCATACACGTACATAAGCACAGGATAGGTTTTTGACGGATCGAAAGCTGCAGGCTTTATCATATAGCCATTCAAGCTGGTACCATCTAAGGTTTGGAAGTCAAAAAACTCCTTTGGAAGAAAAGCATATTCCTGCATTTTTTCCTGAAGGGCCTGATTGTTTTCGAGAACCTTTATCTCTTTCCCATTTTTATCATACAAGACCGTTTGTAAGGGTAAAGAAACGGTGCTGTAAGCGTCAATATAATACTGCTGATCAGGACTCATATTTATGGCATGGGTACCTTCTTGAGGTGTAAGTAGCTTTTTCTTTTTTCCATTTAAATTGATGGAATAAAAATGTCTTTCCAATGGAGACTGTTCAGTAGAAACGTAGTATACTTTTCCAGCTTTACTATCCACAGCCACCAATTCAGTCACTTCCCATTCCCCTTTGGTAATTTGACGGATTAGCTTTCCTTCCAGGTCATATTGATAGACATGTTTGAAACCATCTTTTTCAGAGGTACCAATAAACCCTTCTCCATCAGGAAGAAAGAGAAAATTGTCATTGTAATCCATGTCCACATAGGTGTCCGATGTTTCGGATAGAATGTTTTTTGTTTCTCCTGTCTGGCTGTCTGCAAACAAGATGTCCATCTGATTTTGCAACCTGTTTAATCGAATAACAGCAAGGGTATTGTTGTCGGCTGCCCAATACATTCTGGGCAGATAAATGTCTGTATCCGAACCTGTATCCACAGATTGCGTCTGCCCCTTTTCAAGGTTATAGATTTGAATACTAACGATTGCATTTTTCTCTCCGGCTTTGGGATACTTAAAATGCTCATCTTCCGGATACAAAGCTCCCCATTTTTGCATGTTAAAGACAGGCACTTCTCTTTCATCAAAGCGTATATAGGCCAGTTTATTGCCATCATTGGACCAGAAAAAGGCCTTGGACATAGAGAATTCCTCTTCATAAACCCAATCCGCAGCACCATTGATAATTGCATTCTTGGCTCCATCCCTGGTCACCTGAACCTTATTATTGGTTTTTAGATCCAGGTAGTAGAGGTTGTTCTCCTTTACATAGGCGACTTTCTGATTGTCTGGAGAAAGGGTGGCATAGGAAATTTTATCCCCGTTTTCCAATTTTTTTAGAGTGCCTGTTTTCAAGTCAAGCAAATGATAGGTTGCTTTGGTCGATCGCCTATAGATGGGTTCTACTTCAGATGTAAGTAAAGCCATGCTCTCATCCGGATTGAATGTGTAATTGCTAAAATTGAGGCCCATTTCCCTACCATCTATCAGCACTTCACTTTCCTCCCCGGTGGCCACATTTATCCTTACTACCTGCGGAAAACCTGCTACAGTTTTTAAACTGCTGTAGTATTTCCCATCCTTCATCCAGTTGATGCCTTGAACGGTTTTGGGTGCAAAAACCTGGTCTTTTATTACCGCCTCAAGTGTTAATTTTTTATTATCCTGTGCCAATCCACTAGTTGTAAAGAGTAAGACATAGACCAAAAAGGCCTGTATTTTATAGTATCGTTTCATATTTTTCTCCTTTAAGCCAAGTGCGCAAAAGACACTCCGACCTATATGACACCCAAAGGTAATTAAACGGTAATTACTTTAAAAACCGCCAACATGCCAATCGGGGTTTGCAGTGAAATTGTAAAGTGATCCCAATTATTATCTGAAAAGAAACTGAGTAATCACCTAACAAAAACATTGGCCCTCTTTTAAAACCAACCTTAGGCAATTAATTGATTAATAGTTTTTTAACGCTTTTAACTTTTCTAATTCTCAGACAATCAGAAATATTTTTATTATCTTAAAATCCCAACACTCGATAGGCCCTCATGTTGAAATTAAAAATACTTGTTCTAATAGTACTGATTGGTTGTGGCTGCGAGGAAAAACCAGTAGCTATTAACTTTCAGCAGGGTTATCATGGGAAAATTACTGAAGGCCAATCAAAATTAATCCATACGGAAGCAAAAGGTTTTTTTAACCAAACCCAATTATCCATAGCCTTAATCAAGAATGGAAAGCCGGAATTTTATGGCGTGAAAATAGAAAATGACACCCTATTTTCAGTGGAGAACCAAGATAGTGTCTTCGAAATTGGGTCTATCTCAAAAATTTTTACCGCCACATTACTGGCAGACTTGAGTCTCGATGGCAAGTTAAACCTCAATGACCCTGCCGGTAAATATTTGCCATGGAAACTGAAAAACACCCCTGAATTCACCTTGCAACAACTTTCCAACCACAGCTCAGGTTTGCCTAGGCTTCCTGATAATCTGATCCTTTCAGAAGTGGATATGAGCAATCCCTACAAAGATTATGGTGAAGAAAAATTAGGCTTTTATCTCACAGAACAGCTAGAACTACAACAGGAGCCAGGACTAAAATTTGACTATTCAAATCTTGGGGTGGGGCTATTGGGCTACATCCTCACCAGGATAGATTCCTCAAGCTATGAAGAAATGATACAAAATAGGATTGCCATTCCATTTCAAATGGAATCCACGACCGTCAATAGAGAAAAGGTATTGCTTCAACTTGTCAAAGGTTTGGATGTGGAAGGTAAAGAAACGCCCAATTGGGATTTAAACGTATTGCAAGGTGCTGGGGCCATCCTATCAAATACCCAAGACCTGACCAAGTTTGCACTGGCCCAATTCAACCCGGCCAATCAGACATTGGCGCTTACACAAAAGAAAACTTTTTCCGTCACCGCCTATGAAAAGGCCATAGGATTAGGCTGGATGATTGAAAATAAAAAAGACGGTAAATGGTTGTGGCATGGTGGTGGAACCGGTGGCTATTCTTCTTCTATTACCTTGGATTTGGATAGGAAAAATGCCGTTATCATTTTATCCAATGTCTCAGGTTTTTCAGAGGATGTGGTAAACATTTCAAATCTAGGTTCTCGGTTAATGGAAATCATCGAAGATTGACTCCTCTCCTCCATGTCTGCCATGATTACGCTAACAAACTGACATCAAGAAAAATGGGCTTATTTATCCAAATTAAAACTTGTGATTTGATAAATACCTTTTAATGTCAAATTGCCATCAACGGTTTTAAACCGCTCTCCCAAATTATTCATTAAAGAAGACATTCCTCCAGTCAAAATCACTTGATAGTTACAATTGGTTTCCTGCTCTATAGCTTCAATCATCCCTCTCACCAATCCGGAATAACCATAAAAAATACCTGCCTGAATGGCATGAACGGTATCTTTACCCAAGGCTGATTCAGGCATTTTTAATTCCACTTTAGGCAGTTTAGCCGTATTGGTAAACAGCGAATTGATTGCCGTTTTGATACCAGGAAATATATTGACTCCTGTTACCATACCACTTTGATCTACCACACTAAAAGTAAGAGCCGTTCCAAAATCTACAATGATACAGGCGGAGTTGTATCGCAAATAAGCAGCAGTAATATTGGCCATTAAATCCGTTCCGATTTCTGTCGGGTTCATTGCCTTAACAGGAAGCAAACCATAACTGTTTTCATTGATCACATAAGGCGCTTTGCGAAAGAAACCCAAACACAAGCGTGTCAATACTGGCAACAAGTCTGGAACAACAGTACTCAATCCGATTTGATCTATTTTATCTGCAGTCCAATTTTTCTCTAGAAAAAAGAGGGCCAATTTTTTTTCCAGGTCATATACTTTCATCCCTTTCTTTGTGGGAATACGAAGCTCTTCTTCCCAGGAATCATCTGCTTGCTGATAGAAACCAAACACAATATTAGAATTGCCTGCATCGATGGATAAAAACATAGGTCGTTGAATTTAGTGTCAAAGATAAAAATAGTAAGTGAAGCAGTTATAAGGAATCTGTGAATAATATTTTCGAGAAAGGCCCGACTGGTTAAAGGTAAAGTTGCTCAATTTTATTAATTTCAAGTTATGTATACTGTAAGAAAAGGAAAAAAAGAAGACTTGCCAGCTATTCTTGATTTGATCAAAGAACTGGCCCTTTATGAGAAAGCACCTGATGAAGTGACCAATACACTTGAAATGATGGAAAAAGACGGGTTTGGCCCGGAACCTGTGTTTGGCTTTTTCGTTGTCGAGAAGGGGGAAGAGAAAACCATAGTAGGTACTGCCATTTATTATTACCGCTACAGCACTTGGAAAGGCAAACGTTTGTATTTGGAAGATTACATTATAACCGAAAAAGAGCGTGGCAAAGGTGCTGGAAAATTACTCTTCGAAAGGGTACTGGCAAAATCATTAGAAGACGGTTGTACCGGAATGATGTGGCAAGTTCTGGATTGGAATGAGCCGGCTATAAATTTTTACAAAAAATATGGTGCAAGTATGGAAGAGGAGTGGATCAACTGCAACCTTCAGTCTGAAGAAATTCGGGCGCTTATATAATAGGTATTCTCCAACTAGTTGCTTTTACTGGCACTATCATTGACAATAAAAGAAGATGCCATTGGACTGCTATGCTGATACTAAAACGTCAGTATGTGACTGGTTTTTATATGATTGTGACCACGCATAGTAGTGCTAAGGACTGTTTCAAGTATAATTTTCCTAAAGGTATTTGGTCAAGTTTAAACCTCATGCCCTAAATTCTTGTTACCCTACTATGAAAGGTTTTAGATTCAGCAAATTTGTTCCTGAAAAGGACGAAGATAAAAATACTTTTGAGCAACTTTTGGATGTCTTCCTTCAGTTGGTCACCATGACAGGTGGAGATGCAGCTGAGGCACTTAGCTGGCTTACCGATTTGGACAAGCGATACAATATGACCAAGCCAGGCTATGGCATTGGAGACTTTATTGAGGACCTTAAGAGCAAAGGCTACCTGGATGAAAAACAAGGAAATGGAGGTTTTAAAATCACCGGTAAAGCGGAACAAACCATTCGTAAAAGTGCACTGGAAGAAATATTTGGCAAACTTAAGCGAGGAAAAGGTGGACAACACAAGACCAATCATACCGGGCCCGGCGAAGAAAGGGGCAACGATCGCAGACCTTTTGCTTTTGGAGATAACCTTGACCAAATAGCCCTCACCGATTCTTTGAGGAATGCCCAGATCAACCATGGTTTTTCTGGTGACTTTCTGCTAACCGAAGATGACTTGGAAGTGGTGGAAAGCGAAGCCAGTACACAGACCTCCACCGTCTTAATGATCGACATTTCTCACAGCATGATTCTATACGGTGAAGACCGGATCACTCCTGCCAAAAAAGTGGCAATGGCTTTGGCTGAATTGGTCAAAACCAGGTACCCAAAGGATACGCTGGATGTAATTGTATTTGGAAATGATGCCTGGCAAATTGAAATAAAAGATCTCCCTTACCTACAAGTAGGCCCTTACCATACCAACACCGTGGCAGGTTTGGAATTGGCCATGGACCTGCTTCGAAGAAGAAAAAATCCTAACAAGCAAATATTTATGATCACTGATGGTAAACCTACCTGCTTGAAGGTAGGCATCAAATACTATAAAAACAGCTTTGGTATAGACAGCAAAATCCTAAAGGAAACGTTAAAACTCGCTGCGCAATGCAGAAAAATGAAGATCCCTGTAACCACCTTTATGATTGCCTCCGACCCCTACCTAAAGGAGTTTGTAAAGGAATTCACCACAGTGAATAACGGCAATGCCTATTATAGCAATCTGCAGGGACTTGGACATTTAATTTTTGAAGATTACAGAAGAAATAGAACGAAACGTTTTTAAAACATGGAATACACAGAAATGAGCAATAAAGATCTACTAAAAATAAAAACCCTGGGACAATTAAAGGCCGTTGGTTACAGTCCCAAAACCATCAAAGAAGAACTTAGAAGCAACCTTATTCAAAAAATCAAGAACAAAGAAAATGTTTTCGAAGGCGTTTGGGGTTATGAAGATACTGTTATTCCTGATATAGAAAGGGCCATTCTTTCCAAGCATAATATCAACCTTTTGGGCTTACGGGGTCAAGCCAAAACAAGGATTGCAAGGATGATGACCATGCTATTGGATGATTATGTACCTGTTGTGGAAGGAGCAGAACTGAATGATGATCCTTTAAGTCCAATTTCTACCTTTGCCAAAGACTTAATCGCTGAAAAGGGTAATGATACCCCAATTTATTGGTGGGCAAAAGAAGACCGCTATACTGAAAAACTGGCCACACCAGATGTGTCCGTAGCAGATTTGATAGGTGATGTGGATCCCATAAAGGCAGCAACGATGAAACTGTCATATAACGACGAAAAAGTAATTCATTTTGGCTTGGTACCACGATCCAACCGCTCCATTTTTGTCATCAACGAATTACCGGATCTGCAGGCAAGAATTCAGGTGGCTCTCTTTAATATTCTTCAAGAGGGTGACATACAGATCAGGGGTTTTAAATTAAGGCTTCCTTTGGATCTTCAATTTGTCTTTACTGCCAATCCAGAGGATTATACCAATAGGGGAAGCATAGTAACACCACTTAAAGACAGGATCGAAAGCCAGATCATTACCCATTATCCAAAAAGCATCGCAATTGGCAGAAAAATAACCGAACAGGAAGCCAAAATCAAGGACAGGCCTATGTCTCAGATTCACGTACCTGAGCTGATGAAGGACCTGATCGAACAAATAGCGGTAGAGGCAAGAGAAAGTGAATACGTGGATGAAAAGAGTGGCGTATCTGCCAGACTGACCATTTCCGCTTATGAAAACCTGATTTCCGCTGCCGAACGCAGATTGTACTTTAACAATGAAAATGAGACCATTGTCCGAATCGTGGACCTTATCGGCGTAATTCCGGCAATCACGGGCAAGGTAGAACTTGTCTATGAAGGAGAACAAGAAGGCGCCGGAATTGTAGCTTACAATCTAATTGGAAAGGCCATCCGCACCATGTTTGCCCAAAACTTCCCTTCACCTGAGCAGAAAAAGAAAGCCAAAGAAGGCAATCCTTATGTACTTCCCTTGTCTTGGTTTGGTGAGGGAAATAGCCTGGATATACTCGCTTCCCAAAGCGATAAAGAATACAAAAAGCATCTTCATGATGTACCAGGCTTAGAAAGCATCACCACCCAATTTGTAAAAGACCTTCCTGAAATGGAAAAAGAGTTCTACATGGAGTTTGCACTGCATGGTTTGGCCGAACACAGTCAACTGAGTAAAAAATTACTGGACACAGGCATGCAATTCAATGACTTGTTCAGCAGCATGTTTGACTTGGGTGCACCTGGAGAAGAAGAAGAGGATGATGACTTTGACGGGCAATAGACCCTGATTGATTGGGGCTTACAGCTTATACCAAGCGTCCTCTTTCAAAAGCTCCTTTGATAACAACAGGAACAATTTCCCTAGGGAATTGTTCCTGTTGTTTTTGACCAAACCATTCGACCGACACCTAATGCTCAAAGAGCTGAAATAAAACGCTACTTCAGAAGCTTAGGCATTTCAAAAGTATTAGCTATTTAAGCTTGCTTTGTTTTGCAGGTTTTCAAGCCAAAAATTCTGTAAAGTGGACAGAAACTTATCAGGCTAGTTAATAAAAATATGGCAGAAATAACGATTAATATTACTCCAACTACTCCCGTCACGGTCCCTGAGAAATAGAGATAGATTGCAACTATAGCAATTAATGTTCTTACTATTCTGTCGGCTGATCCCATGTTTTTTGTCATGATGATTTTATTTTTGTTGAAAAAGAAATTTGAAGAGCATAGGAACCCATTATGAGCTCATGCATCTAATACAATAAAAATAAACCTTATAATTCAGAATATAAGTGATTTATATCACCTAAGACAAAATCTCTTTAGCAATGCCTACACTTTAAAAACCAACACTTACTTATTGACCAACAAATTGTAAAATTTCGTTTACCATAAGCTCTTTCTCGGTAAATGGAATCAAATGTCCTTCCCCTTTTATGGTTTTAATCTCCAACCATTTTTCAGGGATTTTATCCTCCGAAAACTTAACATTCCCATAAGGTACCAATCCATCCTTATCCCCGTGGATATGTAAAATTGGAGAGTTTATCTGATCCCAGCTGGTAACAAAAGTCCGAAGTTCTTCTTCATGAGAATACTTTTCATCGGCAGCCACTCTCAGGGATTTGGAAACCATCCATCTGGTACTTTTATACAAGGCCAGTTTGCCAAACCATAAGTATTTCTCTTGGTCAGGATCCAAGGCTGGAGCGATCATTATCGTGCCAGTCAGCCAATCCGGATCTTGAATGGCAGTATAGCCGGCAATGGTTGCTCCAAAGGAATGACCAATGGTAAAGACCTCTCGATTTTCCCGCACTTCTTTCACCAAGGCATCTATTGCCTTGTACTGATCGGGAATGGGTTGGTAATTGCCATAATCAGAATAACCATAACCTAGCCGGTCGATGATAAGAATGGAAAATTGCTTTCTTAAAGTGTCTTCCTGAATATACGGTAGGAAGGCAGAAGAAGAACCTGGCGCTCCATGAATAAACAATAAAATGGGTGCATCCTTGTCTTGATTTTCGTACCATAGCCACCTTAAAGAATACTTTTCTAAATAATTGATATCAAAAGAAATGTCCTTCTTTTCCATCAATTTATTGAGGCTTTTATCACTGTCTCTGAAAGGAAAACAGCCTGAAAAAAGTGGCACTAATAAAAAAGACAATAGAAGAAACCTGATGGTATTTTGATTCATAAAGGTGGGTTTAATGATGGAAACGTAAACCAACCACTACTAGTTTATAATTTGAGGTAAATTACTGATGCTTCAGACTTTTTAAACCCGGATTATGTAATAGAATTTCTCCGTCCTGACAATAGTCAGGGGTGAAGCCTGTCCCGTGTTTACGGGAAGTGTTGCAATCGCAAGAAAATCAGGCTGTTTGGAGATTTTAGCATAGCACCGCTATGGTGAAATTGAAAACAGCAACGATTGGGTATTTTAAAGCGATTTTAGCACGTAATAGAATGTCTATTGCATATTTCGGGTTAAACTTACCCCCAACTAGTAGCCCCCTTGCTACTACTTTCTGAAACCATTTCAAAATCAGCCACTCAACCATTTTACTATTGGTTTTTACCACTAAGATGTTTTTATTGCACCCAGTTATGAAAGCATTTATATATATTCAATTAGTGATAATGGTTTTGATCATGGGAAGTAATAGTTTAAAGGCTCAAACGTATTTTTTGGATCAATTTCCGGATGTTTGGCAACGTAATATGGACTATTCCCGAGCATTGGCCGAGGCCATGCCTGCCAATTTATACGATTATCGACCAACTCCTGAAGCCATGTCCTTTGGGGATCAGCTTTTACATATAGCAAGTAATATCAGTTACCTTACTGCAATCGTCAATGGTGAGAAAAGGTCTTTTTATGAAAAGGAAGACAGATCCTCTTTGGACAAGGATTCAATAATAGAGATTCTTGACGAAGCCAACAAATACGTGCTAGAATTGATCAAAAAAACAGAGCAGAGTCAATTAGATGAAGAAATTGTCTTTGCTAATGAAAATATGACCAAGGAAAACATTTTTTATTTGCTCCGAGGACATCAAACACACCACCGTGGCCAGGCTCTAGTCTACCTTCGTTTAAATGGAATAGCGACACCTGCATATGTGGGCTGGTAAACTATAAAAAAAGCGTTACTAATTTTACTTAATTTACAATTTTAGAAATTATTGGTGTTGAAATTTTGTTCTAACACCATGAAAGCCTTTTATATACTTTCCTTATTTTTTGTCAGTTCTGCCTTTATAGGCCAGGTAAGTTACGCACAAAGCCTGCCCTATAAAGCTCTTTTAGGCAGTACTTATGACAAAAATTTCCCTTTGGTCTATCCCGATCAAAAAGAATTGATCAATGGTGCTATTCTGTTGGATACCCGTGAGAAAAATGAATTCAATGTAAGTCATTTAAAAGGAGCTCAATGGGTAGGTTTTGAAACTTTTGACATTTCCAGCGTAAAAGATATCCCCAAAGATCAACCCATAGTCGTTTACTGCTCTATAGGTGCAAGAAGTCAGGAGATCGGCAAGAAATTGAAACAAAGTGGCTACAGTGAAGTTTATAATCTCTATGGAGGAATTTTCCATTGGGTAAATGAAAGCAACCCCGTATACCATTTAGACACCCTACCTACCAATAAAGTCCACACTTTTAATAAAATGTGGGGAGTCTGGTTAAATAAAGGTGAAAAAGTACATTAGTTACCCCTCACAGACCAGCACTCCAATTATTATCTATTCTAAATCAACGAATTATGCCTACCTCACCACAATTATTAATATTTGATGTAAATGAAACCCTGCTGGATACAAAAGCAGTAACAACCGCCATCAATAAAGAAATAGGAAATGATGAAGCTGCCGACAAATGGTTTCAGTCTTTATTACATTATTCATTGGTAGAAACTGTAACAGGTGATTTTGCTGATTTCTCTAAGATTGCCGACGCATGTTTGGAAATGACTGCGAATAATTATGGCAAAGATCTTACTCCGAAAACACGAGAAACAATTTTAAGTGAGTTCAAAAAGCTTTCACCACATACAGATGTCTCCGAAGGCCTCCAACGCCTAAAAAATGCAGGTTTTATTTTAGTAGCACTTAGCAATGGAACCTTAGAAGCTGTAAACGAGCAACTCAAATCGGCTGGAATAAGTCAATTATTTGATCGGATTTTTAGTATTCAAAGTGTAGGGAAATTTAAACCTCACCCTTCCACTTATGCTTATGTTCTAGATAAAATGGAGATTTCATCAGATAAAGCGGTAATGATCGCGGCACACCCATGGGACTTAGTAGGTGCTGCCAGAGCTGGATTACAAACAGCTTTTATCAAGAGATCAGGAAAATCAAATTATCCACTTTCTCCACAAAATGAATTTGTCGCAGAAGATTTAATTCAGTTTTCTGATCAACTCATTCACTAAAAACATATTTTTAAATGATAAAGCTATTTATTTATTTCGGCATTTTTTTGATAAATCTTTCCTGCGGAGAATCCAACTTGGGACTTGCAGGAACCAATCCACCTAGCCATACTTCATTTAATACACTCCTTAAAAAACACGTATCAGATCAAGGAAAGGTAGATTATAAAGGATTTATCGCTGATGAGGAAAAATTGGATGCCTATTTACAACTACTAAGCACCAATGCCCCAGATAGAAACACATGGTCTGAGGCAGAACAACTTGCTTATTGGATCAATGCTTACAATGCTTTTACCATAAAATTGATTCTCAATCACTATCCAGTCAAAAGCATTAAGGATATTGGGCCAAAATTAACCATTCCACTTGTTAACACTGTCTGGCATTTGGAGTTCTTCGAAATTGGGGGAAAGCCTGCTAGTCTGGATGAAATAGAGCACAAAATACTGAGGAAAGAATTTGATGAGCCAAGGATTCATTTTGCAATCAATTGCGCTTCGATTTCCTGCCCGAGATTATGGAACCATGCCTATTCGGCTAAAAATTTAAATGCTGAATTGGAACAGGCAGCCCGAACATTTATCAACGACCCTCAATTTAATAAAACCACAGGTTCACAAGTAGAGATATCAAGCTTATTTTCTTGGTTTTCTTCTGACTTCACAAAAAATGGTAGTTTGGAAGATTTTATCAATCAATACGCTACAAATCCCATAAAGAAAGGTGGAAAAATCAGCTTCAAAGACTACAACTGGGCCTTAAACGAATAAGATAAACCGATTGCAAAGGTCTATCTAACTTCCTTCGTTTGGCAAGCTTTTGTAGTAGATGGGGCTACACCGAAATTATCATCCACTAGATGAACTAAACCCTGGTCTAACAAAGAAATTTTTATCAATGCCTGGTGATGAATGCTATGCTCAAGGCAATAAGCAAGTTCTCTCCGGTAAGATGATGGGATAATGCAATCATGGTCATCCTCTAGGGAAAAGTTAGCTACCAGGTCTGCTTTACCTACAACCCTTTCTTCATTCAAAAAATCGATCAATTTATTAATGGTAAGAATTGCCTTTTGGGCATCTTGCTCTATTGACTTATCTCGCTCTCTTTTGTCGTAATTAATCTGAGTAAGTTGTAGGTAAAAAGACTCACTAAGGCAAGTATAAAACTCAATGATATGACGAATATGTTGGCCTATAGAAGATCCTGATAACAACTCAGATTTATAGTTGTATTGCTGCGGGGACAAACTTTCCAATAGTAAGGAAAGTTGATTTAGATTCTGTTTACATTCAGCTTGCATGATTCTTTATTTGGTTGATATAATACTTGTTAATACTTAAAGGAAAACGTCTATCACTACAAAATCAGACGTGAGACATCAACCGTCCTGACAATTTCAGGCAATCTTTTTTATTTTTCTCCATCTATTGTAATGGTCCAAGGCTTCTTTTATTGAACCAGTAGATGAGGCTAGATGCTTATTTTCCCTGCTGATTTGATAGATAATACCCCAATGTTTCAAAAGCGTTTTAATCCCATCAAATAACTTGGCGTTGGGATCATAAATATGAGCAGGCTCCGCATTGACACCATTGATTTCCAATATTTTTATCCCTTTCCCCTGAATAAAATCCTCCATTGAAGGTGCTTTCAAGTCCACCCTCCCATAGAAAAAGGTACCCAATTGGTGACTGGTTTTGTCAAAAAACCGAATCAGTTCAGGGTTAGCAAGGTGTGATCCATCTAGAAATTTCGTTCCTCTATTATGGTTCCCTATAGGTTCAAGTAGCTTTTCTTCACCAAAAGCCAATACTTCTTCCGGATTCAAACGTCCATCTTTGAACAATCCTTTACTAACCAGTCGACCTCTTGGAATTTCATTTACCAAGTCTTTAAGGTTAGATTTACCGTCTCCAATTACCGTCAAAAAATCCTTCAGTACAATGGAGGGAATTTTTCCTGAATTTTCACTTGGCAGCCTATAATAAAACACCCCAGCTTCAAAAGAACTTTGAATAAACTCCTGTAAGAGCACATCTGACTTACTTTCCTGCAGGTAAAGGCCAAGTTGTGAACCATCTCTTATTAACTTGACCGCTGTACCTCTCTCCCCTCTGTCAGGCTTTGCTATAATGGGAAAATCAATGTTTTGTGTTTCCAGTGCTTTAAGGGCTGTATCCAATGAAGCACCGGATTGAAGAAATACTGTTTTGGGTATTAAATTTTCCGGTAATTTTTTAAGTTGACGGTATTTGCTACAATTGTAAAGCCCTCCCATCTCCATATCGGGATTGGCAAGGGTGAAAAAAAAGGGCGACCTTGCCCTTAAAGAAAGTAGGAAAAAATAAAATACAACAGGCGAATAGACCAACCAAGTTGGCCAATATTCCCAGTGGGTCAATTTGATGAAGAAGTTACTCTTATAGCTCATGTTTTTTCAAAATGCTTCAGCAAAATAAATATAGAAACCCCTGGAGTCAGAAGTAAAGCTGTAATCCAGCCTTACATTAGTTCTATCATTTTTGCTTATTCGAAACCTAAGGCCTCCACCAGCAGCTAGATGTATTTGTTGGAATAAATCCTCTCTTAAAGTGTTGTATACTCTCCCTGCGGAGCCAAAAACTGCAAAGCCAATCCTTCCTATGACATGCTGTCGGTATTCGGTTTGCAAAACGGCCAAATGCCTATCTCTAAACCTTCCTTGGTAATACCCCCGGTGAAAGAAAGGCCCACCCAAGGTTGGCAATACCCGAAAAGGTACATCTCCATAAGACAGTTGCGCCAATAGCTGATTGGCCCAGGTAATCTTTTCAGAAATCGGCCAATAATGCCTAAAATCAAAGCTTGCCATACCAAAATTAAAAGCAGCTTCTGCGGTTTTCCCTAGTCCAATCAAAGGGGTGATTTCTATAAAACTTCCTGATGAAGGAGATAAAATATGATCCCTTCGATCCCACATTAAAGAAGGGCCAAAACTTAAATAACTGTAGCCTCCTCTTCCATTTTCTGTTACTATATCATCAAAGACAGGTTCAGTGTCTGAAAACTCAGGATGCAACCTTTGCCCTTGAAGTGCCAAGCCAAAATAAGTATTCCTTTTTATTTTTTTATAACTTTTGCTCTTTATTGATAAGGCTTTAAATTCATATAGTGCCCTAAAGTCCTCATTGGTGTCATTCCCTAAGCCATAATAGTATTCAGGGAATTTGCGGTAATCGATGCTTCCATTCAAGAAATATTGATCATCTGCCGTATATACCTGCCACGGAAGGGTAAACAAGTATTGCATATTTTGTGTGAAGGTGATAAAGAGTCGCAGATTCGACTTTCTTAAGCTGTTCCTCGCATAAAAACTGTAAAAGACAAAACCCTCTACTGCTATCCGCGTTTCTGGCGTGAAATAAGCCAAGGGCAAGGCCTTGAAAACAGTACTGTCTTCTTTGGCCTGCCTTGCTCTCACTTCAGAAAAGGAAGCGAATAAACACAGCGTAATTAAACATGGTTTAATCCAGTTGGACACCTATTATTTTTTATGCTTTATTTCACAATTAAAAGATCCAAATAGACCTCATCTGACATAACCCAACTGCTTCCACCAACTTCATAATCTCTCCTATCGAGTTCACCTTTGATTGCAAATTGTGTTGCTGAACCTGCTGGTGACAAGGCCACTTCTAAAGTTATAGGAAGCGTTTTGCCTTTTATGGTAAGATCCCCAAGTACTTTAAGCCCACTCTCACTTACAGCCGTTACCTTTGTGGACTGAAACTTAATGGTTGGATATTTATCTACATGAAAATATTCCTCCTTCTTTAAGTGACTGTCTCTTTTGTTAATTCCAGTGTCAATGGAATTTGTTTGAATTTCAGCGCTAAAGCTGCTTTTTTCAGGCTGAGACTTATTGTATTCCACCGTGGTTTTAAAGGACTTGAAAGTTCCCTCCACATTTAATCCCAGATTTCTAATATTGAATTTGATATAGGACTCTTCTAACTTATTCTCTGTATTGGAGACATTGTTTACCAGATCTGGAGACATTACCCAATAAAACAAAAGGACTAAAATGGAAGCTTTCATGATGTTTAAATTTGTAACCCGTATTATGCAATAGAATTCTCCATCCAATTGGTAAGTGTTGGAATCTCCAAACAGCTATGAAGTGACTGATTTCAGGGTGATTTCAGCAAGCAATTGATTGTCTATTGAATAGTTTGGGTTTGATGAAATTTACTTAAAAGGATTAAAAGAAACAGCTACGAAAAACAACATGGCTTTATTCCTGAATCTGTCATTTTCATAGCTCAAGTTTTGTTCCGTCGTGTATTCCGAAAACGTCAAATCCGCCCCAGCCCTCAGCCATGTTTTTGTGGACACCGCATAAGCCACATAAAACTCCGATTTGAGTTGGCCAAGATCATTGTCGCCTCCCAATAGGGCGTTAAAGGAAGTTGGGCTAGCTGAAAGGCTCTGAGGAAATTGCCCCGTATTTTCGGAACTGATAAACATGGCATCTTTTTCACCCCCAAAGCCAAGTCCCAAGGCATCGATATTAAAACCAGCCTTGAATTTTGGATGAAACTGGTATTGGATATTAATCATGGCATTTAAGGCCATGGTATTGGCTTTACTCATAGACAGCGTGTCAATTGTAGCATCATCACCAGTCAGGTCAGCTGGGGCAGTGATATAATCGAGCTGCTTACCACTGAATCCTGAAAAACGAATACCATAACCCAACCTTAATTTTTTAGAAGAAAACAACCCATAGTTTTTATTCCATGAGAGGGAATAGCTTGTTTGACTGTTTTCTCCAAAGCCTACTGCCAAATCAAAACTTTGGTCTGTTTTAGGAATAGGCGTTTGCTGAGCATGCACACAGGTGATTGCTAAAAAAAAGGTGGCTATAAATAAGTAAAATTTTAGTAAATGTAGATTTCCCATAACGATTGTATTTAAAATTCTTAATTAATTTTACGGCCTTTAAATAACTCAAGTGATGAAGGCCTTTAACGGTTTGAATAATTCTATTTTCCTCCCATAGGGAAGGAATTCCTATATGTTTACCTGTATTCAGGATTAGGATGGTCTTTATTTTCTCGGTTATCCCACTTGTCCCTTTGGTTGCCATAGGCAGGAATACCGTTTTTAAGCATATTGGCCATATGCATTAAATTCCAAGTCATAAATGTGGTGTTGCGGTTGGTGAAGTCATTTTCTATTCCTCCAGAATTTTTGTCCAAATAAGAAGGACCTGGCCCTGCCTCACCTATCCATCCAGCATCAGCCTGAGGAGAAATTACATAACCAAGGTGTTGCAGACTGTACAAAAGATTCATGGCGCAATGTTTGATTCCATCTTCATTTCCAGTAATCAGACAACCTCCGGTTTTTCCATAATAATCATATTGCCCCTGCTTGTTCATTTCTCCTGAAAACCCATACAATCTTTCTATTACAAGCGTGGCTATAGAAGATTTCTCTCCCAACCAAATGGGACTTCCTATCACTAAAATATCTGCCGCCATTACTTTTTCCTGAATTGCAGGCCAATCGTCCCTATCCCAGCCATGTTCCTTCATGTCAGGATATACACCAAAAGCAATCTGATGATCTACAGGACGAATTATATCAGTAGAAATACCATTTGCTCGCATAATGGCATCACTCATTTTTATCAAGCCCTCCGTGTGAGATGTCTCGGGGGATTTTTTAAGGGTACAATTTAGAAAGACCGCCTTTATTGCTGAAAAATCGTAAGGGTTGTCTTTATTCAAGCTCTTCTGAAAAGTACTAAGTTCCATAACTAGGTCTATTTGGTTAGTAATTTGATTGAAAATTAATATTCAGAGAAAAAAGAAATAAGCATTACCCTTCTCATCAATTGAATTTCAGTGATCTAACCAAATAGACGTGGATAAGTTAATGGCCTGACAAAAAAATTAAATTATTTACGATTTATTTTTTGCAGAATATCTGATTTGATTTTTGGAGGTAGCGTTTTGGAGAGCGCACCTTCCTTGACCCATTTCTCCAAGGCCTTGTTCATGGTTTTACTTTGACTCTCATATGCACTGCAAACCTTACAAAGTTTTAAATGCACCCCAAGTCTTAGCTTTTGTGTAAAAGTCAGCGGACTGACCATCTGCTTTTCTATTAAGAAAGTAGCTTCCTTACATGAAAGAAGCAATTGACTCATTATTTTCTCCAACACCATCCCTATTAATTATTTTTTACAAACCAGTTGACTTCCAAACATTTCTTTAGAAGTAACTTGCCTCTGTGTAATACTTGCCAATAATTAGACTCCGTGATTTCTAGTTCCTGACAGATCTCCACGGATTCTTTTTGTAGAAGGTATTTTGAAAGAATTGCTAGGCGCCATTTGTTAGGGAGATCTTCAATACAGATCTCCATAACCTTATTAAAAGCCGGATCGTCAAGCAAATGGCTTTCCTTTGTCCAGGCTTCTTCCAAACCATTGGCCTTCCAGTTGTCTGCACCATTAAAAAATGAATCGGTAAATTGAGAGGCAGTATCATCCTGGTTGTTTTGTATCTTGGATAACTTCCGGTAATGATCAATAATTTTATTGTTTAAAATTTTTAATAACCATGTTTTGGGACTGCTTCTACCTTCAAATTTCTCATAATTTTTAACCGCCGCCATAAATACCTCCTGAACCAAGTCTTCAGCGGTTTCATTACTACTGGTTTTATGATATGCCCAGCTATAGAGGTAATCGCTGAATGAATGAACCCATTCACTGATGACTTTTTGCTTGGACTGGGAATTTGTCTTTTCTTCCATGGTGACAAATGATTCAGGTATAATAGAGGGGTTTCCAACAGTTCCACTTATGCAATGATAATTCATTCACAGTATAGCAGGTAACTAATAGACCTCTATCATTACTGATGTTTTCAGATATAAAATTTTATTTGGGTGAACACTCATTGACATGAACAAACCTATTACCAATTTTAACTAAAAAATATTTGTTCTTGTTTCGGAACATTTCTCAATAGGCAAATTTAATTTTCAGGAATAAAACTCAATAGTTCACTAGCCCCATCCATTAAAACCAGTTTATCTTTAACTACTTTAAAATTCTTCACCATGGAAAGGGCTTTTAGAAAATCGCTTTCTCCAGTGCCGGGACATGCCTTTTTAGTCATGGCTCCAGGATTCAAGGATAAACTCTTTCCTTCAAGGGTAAAATCTCCTGAAAAATTATTACAGCCTGTAAAACCACTAAGTTTGCCACCATCCATAAAACTCAATAAAGGAACAGCATCAGCAAACTTCCCTACATCAAGGGATTTACCCATCATGCCAGCTAGTTTCCATTTATTCCCCATAAGCAAACTAAGCGGATTGATATTGTTTAGCGAACTACAAGCGGTAAAACTAAAGAGTAAAATAAAAGTAAATAAAATTTTAAACTGTCTCATATTCATTAGCGTTTTGAGTTTTACAATAATAATTTAGACATTAATAGAAGGTATATCAAATAATTAATCTATTAAATTCAACAGGAGTAATGTAATTCACCCTATTAAACTTATTCTTTTTCTCCGTACTCAAACTTAAAAAAAATCGGAGTACTGCATTATGGGCTTATCACGGTAACCAGGAAAGAGTTATATTAGTTTAAAATAGCGAAATTTTTAACGAGAAAAGGGTAAAAAAAGCTTCTTTTTCAACCTATCCGGCTTAGACCAAATTGTAAAAGATCAAGCTTTCGCACTTTAGAATTTTAATTCCAGATCATAAATATTACAAAATTTCTCCTTCTTATAAAGCTAAAATCAGGCCTTACAATTTATTTTATAGAAAAGCAAAACCTGCCAAACGTATAGAAGATGATTTATAAAGCCTAACAGTTAAACCCGGATTATGTAATAGGATTTCTCCGCCCTGTGTCAGGGGTGAAGCCTGTCCCGTGTTTACGGGAAGTGTTGCAATCGCAAGACAATCAGGCTGTTTGGAGATTTTAACATAGCACCGCTATGGTGAAATTGAAAACAGCAACGATTGGGTATTTTAAAGCGATTTCAGCACGTAATAGATTGTCTATTGCAGATTTCGGGTTAAAGCGGATATCTTTTAATATTAATCCCAACAATGCAAAGTATTTGGCGACACTTTCTTAATTTTAGAAGCGCAAAAACCCCAAAAATTATTTCAATGACTGAATCAAGATATAATAACAGAGTAGCAGTAATTACCGGAGCTGCAGACGGAATTGGTAAAGGTATAGCCAAAAAACTGGCAGTTGAAGGAGCAAGTATAGCACTTTGGGACTTCAATGAGGAAAAACTACTGGCCTTAGAAAAGGAATGGCAAAAGGATGGATTGCCAGTCAAAGCGTTCGTTGTAGATATTTCCGATGAGACTGCAGTTCAGGAAGCCTATAAGGAATCAGTAGACCATTTTGGTAAACTTGACATCTTGGTCAATTCCGCTGGAATAGTAGGGCCCACACAAATAAAAATTACAGATTATTCTACAGAGGATTTTGATAAAATTTGCAATGTAAATTTAAAAGGTTCTTTTCTAACTGCTAAGTACGCCCTTAAGTACATGGAAAAAGCGCAATACGGTAGAATTCTACTTATTGCCTCTATCGCTGGTAAAGAAGGAAACCCTAATATGGTAGGTTATTCCACTACTAAAGCAGGCGTAATTGGACTTGTCAAAGCACTTGGTAAAGAGTATGCCACTTCAGGAATTACAGTGAATGGACTGGCTCCGGCTGTTATTCTAACGGCAATGAACAAGGATACTGATCCTGCACAATTAGAATATATGGCATCCAAAATTCCTATGCAACGTCTGGGTACTGTGGATGAGGCAGCCTCCATTGCAAGTTGGATCCTATCCGAGGAAGCAAGCTTCAATACAGGATTTATTTTTGACTTATCCGGCGGTAGAGCTACCTATTAATTAGGTAGGCTTTCCATAAAGGTGAGGATAGCTTTTTGTGTTTTTTGGGTCTGTTCATACATCCCCATGTGCCCGCAATTTGTCAATTGATAAAATTGATCTACTGCTTGCTTATGGCTGAGGCTATCTATTATCGGTACAGCGGTATCCTCATTTCCACAAATCATCAAAGTAGGCTTTTGAAATTCTGAAAGCGTCTTCATGTGGTCTTTACGGTTCCTCATGGCTTGCAGATAAGCTAGGATACTTGTCATTGGTAACTGGCTGGCATAGTGAATTAGGGAGGCAATGGCCTCCCCACAGCTTTCCCTGTTTTCTTTGCGAAATAGTAAAGGCAACGAGGATTGAATAAAGGTACTCACTCCATGCTTATTAATAAATTCTATTGTTTTAACACGATTGAGCTTTTTCTCATCACTATCTGGATAAGCCGTAGAATGAAACAATCCCAAACCACTCAGATCAAGTTTATTGAGACAGGCCATTTCTAGTGCCAAATAGCCCCCCAAAGAATGCCCTATTAATACAGCATCTCCTATATTGTTGGCCAACATCCAATCGGCAAGAACTAGGCCTATTTCCTTAATGGTAAACTGGTCAGAAACTGCTGGACTATATCCAAATCCAGGTAAATCCGGACACCACACTTCACAGATTTCAGATAGGGGCTCTGCGAAATTTTTCCACATTTCTTTTGTTTCACAAAAGCCAGGTAGCAAAACCAGTGCTTTGCCAGATCCTTCTTTCCAATAGGATATATCAGGCATTTTTCATCAAAAGGCTTAACAGTTTTCTATCTAATTTCTCTCCATACCAATCCTCATAGTCGACGTCGGTCCTGCCTGAATTAAGTACTCCGAAAGTCCCTGAAAATTCCCACAATCCAAACCCAATCCCATTCTCGTCCAATATATCTAAAATATCACCAAACCAGGCTAAAAAGACCTCATGCGGGGTTTTATTATAACAGCCCAACTCACCACAATGCACCCCTACTCCTTGCTCTAGCAAGGCTATCCAAGGGGCATAATGTTTTTCCAGATCCTCTTTTTGATACATCCGTTCATTGTGCATTCCTGGCCAGCTAGGAGAAGGCAGGCTATCCGGATCCTTAAACACCCATGAAGCTTTATGATGTGAAATATGCATGGGGAAATAACCTCTACAACTCTGATGCAAATCAAGATCTGCAAATTCAGGAATGGCTGTACCGCCTCCACCATTGCCATCAGCGATGACCAATCTTTTTTTGTTTATCCCTTTGATGGTTTTTAAGGCTGCTTCGGCTACTTTTCTGTATTCAGCAATGGGCACAGCCCCTCCAGGGGAGTGTTGGTCGTTTGGGTCCAGCCTTTTAAAAGGCTCATTGACCAAATCAAAACTCAATTTTTTAATAGAGATATTTTTATACCGCTTTGACCACATTTCCCAATGGGCACAAAAAGCATCTAAGGCTTCTTGGTCTTCCCATAAATTGTAGGGCTCTTTAAAACCTGCATTGATACAGAAGCCTGGCGCCCTATGTAAATTCAAACTCACATGTAAATTTTGATTGTGGCAGTTGGTTAATATTTCGTCAATTTCATCTAGCACCCTGTTATTAAATTGTAGCACCTCATCGGGCCGTATGGGTTTGCTTCGGTCAAAATCCAGATAACTGGGATAGGAAATAGGAATTCGGACAAAATCAAAACCCCAATCCGACATGTACTTATAATAATCAGGTTTTGTTTTGCGCCCATTTTCAGGATCAGGATTAAAAAAATCCAATAAATTGAATCCTCTCCATTTGGGAAGTTTGTTTTTTCTCTTTTTGAGCGATGGACTAAAAGAAGTCTGATTCAAAGAAAGGGCCATGGATGCTGCCGTAGCTTTCTTTAAAAAGTCCCTTCTTGGAATTAAAATTTCGGGCATTAGAGTAGCGGATTAAGTTACCAAACCTACCAAACAATACAGTTATCCAATTTAAAAATAATTGAGGAAATCGGCCCGATTTCCTCAATAAAAAGAATGGATATTATTAAATTTTAATTTTATCAGCAACATTTAGGTTCATCATATCCTTAACAGTCTGAAGGATACCAGAAGGATCGAATCCACATTCATGATGCAGTTCCATTTGCTCTCCATGCTCTATTACCTCATCAGGAATCCCCAATCGCTTTACCTTAGCTTGGTAGTCATGATCCATCATCCACTCCAGAACAGCACTTCCAAATCCGCCCATCAGGCAACCATCTTCAACGGTAATGACTTTGTCAAATTTACCAAAGACTTCATGCAGTAAAGATTCGTCAAGAGGTTTGACAAATCGCATGTCATAATGCGCTACACTAAGACCTAGTTCTTTAAATTTGTCTTTGTTTTCAAGGGCATAATTGCCAATGTGTCCAATACTCAAAATGGCAATGTCTTTACCTTCTGTGATTATTCTGCCTTGTCCTGTAGGTATTTTTCTTAATGGTTTTCTCCAATCAGGCATTACACCTTGACCTCTTGGATACCTAATGGCATAAGGGGCATTGTGCTCAGCACCAGAATACATCATATTTCTCAACTCCTCCTCATTCATAGGCGCACTTACTACAAGATTGGGCACACAACGAAGGTAGGCCAAATCATAAGCCCCATGATGAGTTGGTCCATCAGCTCCGGCAAATCCAGCACGGTCTAAACAAAAAACCACTGGAAGATCTTGCAAACAGACATCATGAATCACTTGATCATAAGCCCTTTGCATAAAGGTACTGTATATGTTACAAAAAGGAACCAATCCCTGTGTCGCTAAACCCGCAGAGAAAGTAACAGCATGTTGTTCTGCAATTCCTACATCAAAGGACCTATCAGGAAATGCCTTCATCATTATATTCATTGAAGATCCTGAAGGCATAGCCGGAGTCACTCCAACGATTTTTTTATCTTTTTCCGCCAGCTCTACAAGGGTATGCCCAAAAACATCCTGGTACTTTGGTGCTTGAGGGCTGGTAGGTATTTTCTTAGCTATCTCTCCGGTAATTTTATCAAATTTGCCAGGTGCATGCCATTTGGTTTGGTCTTTTTCTGCAGGGGCATATCCTTTTCCTTTTACTGTTATACAGTGTAAGATTTTTGGCCCAGGAATGTCTTTAAGATCATTGAGCACCTCTACGAGATGATTTACATCATGGCCGTCAACAGGACCAAAATACCGTAGATTTAAAGATTCAAATAGATTGCTTTGCTTTAGCAAGGCAGACTTGATGGCTCCTTCAACTTTGGAAACCACATCCTGAGCACTAAAGCCAAATTTGCTGATTTTACCGAGTAAATTCCAAACTTCATCTTTAACCTTATTATAGGTATGGGAGGTAGTGATGTCTGTAAGGTAATCTTTCAATGCACCCACATTCGGATCTATGGACATGCAATTGTCATTGAGAATAATTATCAGATTGCTATCAGAAACCCCGGCGTGATTCATTGCTTCAAAGGCCATACCACCTGTCATGGCGCCATCACCTATTACAGCAACATGCTGTCTATGGGTTTCGCCTTTATACTTTGAGGCCATGGCCATTCCAAGAGCTGCCGAAATAGAAGTACTCGAATGTCCTACCCCAAAAGCATCAAAGGGACTTTCTTTTCTTTTGGGAAATCCAGACAAACCTTTGTAAAGCCTGTTGGTATGAAAATCATTTCTTCGGCCAGTTAGGATTTTATGTCCATAGGCTTGATGACCCACATCCCAGATCAACTGATCGTCAGGTGTGTTAAGCACATAATGCAAAGCTACAGTAAGTTCTACAACGCCTAAGCCAGCCCCAAAATGACCTCCATAAACAGAAACATGGTCAATGATGAATTGTCTCAATTCATCACAGATTTGAACCAAACGGTCTTTACTGAGGTTTTTAAGGTCTTCCGGTTGATGGATTCCTCTGAGTAATTCTCCAGGTTCTATTTGCATATGCTAATCATCTTTGTAAAAATCTATAACCTTTCCAAAGGTTATAATGTTTAATATTACCAATAATTATTCAGGCCTCCATGCCTTTATGGAAATTATTGACTTGCCTATTGATTTAACGAGATATGTGATATCTTTGAACACAATAAGAAATACAAAAATAACAAAAAATAATCTTATCCAGTGAGTTTCGAAATCAAATTACCTTTATTCGAAGGGCCATTTGACCTTATGCTGTTTTTCATAGAACGTGATGAACTGGATATTTATGATATTCCCATTTCAAAAATTACCAATGACTTCTTGGATTATATCCATCACTTGGAAAAAATGGAAATAGAAGTAGCAAGTGAATTTATCCTTTTCGCTGCTACACTTATGAAAGTCAAATCCAAAATGCTTCTCCCTAGACCTGAATTTAATGAAGATGGCGAGGAGATAGATCCAAGGGAAGATCTGATAAAGCATTTATTGGAATATAAAAAGTACAAATCAGTCGTGGGTGAACTTGCCAATATGGAAGGTGAAAGGATGTCCAAGTTCTCCAGGGGAAATGTTGTGGAAGAGCTTCGGCAAATCAATCAAATAGATCAAGTAGATGCCGAACTTCAAGACCTTGACCTTTACCGATTGTTAAAGGTATACCAAAAGGTATTAACTAAATATGCTCACACCAAGGATGACACAAAACATACTGTGATCCAATATCCATATTCTATAGAACAACAAAAATCATTGGTTTTAGACCGGCTGGATGAAAATCCCAAAATTCCCTTCTCAGACTTTATCGTCTTAAATCCCGACAAAATTTTTATTATTTATACATTTTTAGCCATTTTGGAGCTCCTTCAGCTTGCCTTGGTCACAATAAAAATCGGGGAAGGATTTAATAACTTTTGGGTAGAACGATTAGAAGCTATACCTGTAGAAAACTTATGAAATTAGACAATAGGGAGATTTTTAAAACCTTAAACCCAAATAAGGTTTGGGTTCCTGTGTTGATAGGAATCGGAATAGTATTTGCAATGTTTTACATGGACCCAACAGTAAATGCGCAAACATTAAAAGGGGTTTTTGACGCTTCTTTATGGTCGATTTTTGTTGCCGTAATTTTTATTTTTCTACGAGATGCGGGCTATGTATTCAGAATCCGGGAAGTAACGAATAAACACCTTAGTTGGTCCAGGGCCATCTATGTGATCATTTTATGGGAATTTGCCTCTGCCGTCACTCCCTCCATAGTAGGTGGTACTGCTGTGGCTGTATTTATATTGAACAAAGAAGGAATACCATTAGGAAAGGCGTTAGCATTTACCATGCTCACGGCTATTATGGATAATTTGTTTTTTGTAATAGGGGCACCCATTATATTGTATCTGGCACAGGGCTATATTTTCCCTGAAAGCAGAATGCTCGAGATGAGGTTAGGCTCCAGCCTGGAGTACCTTTTTTGGGGAAGTTATTCCTTGTACACCATCTATTCCGTACTTATGGCCTTGGCATTGTTTTACCGTCCCAGGGTTTTCAAATGGATAATGCTTAGATTATTCTCCATCAAATGGTTGAGAAAATGGAAATACCAAGCCAATAATTATGGGGATCAGATCATCGAAGCAAGTAAGGAGCTCAAGGGCAAAAACACCAGGTATTGGCTTATCATCATCCTTACCACTGTGTTCATTTGGTCTTCTAGGTACTTGATGCTCAACGCTCTGATATCCGCATTTGAAACCCTTTCATTGTTTGAACATGTAGTAATTTTTGCAAGACAGATTATCATGTGGATTGTAATGATGATCAGTCCTACCCCTGGTAGTAGCGGAACGGCTGAATTCTTTTTCACTCAATTTTTCAACGAATTCCTAACTGGTTATACTTTTGTAACCAGTATCCTTTGGAGGTTATTTTCTTATTATCCTTACTTGCTCCTTGGTGCTATATTTCTACCAAAATGGGTTAGACAGGTTTTCTTCAAGAGAAAAAAATAATGAAATGATTTTAAGATGTTGTTGCGGTATATAGGCAACAATATCTTAAACCCGGATTATGTAATAGGATTCGTGATAGCCTGTCCCGTGTTTACGGGAAGTGGTGTAATCACAATAAAATCAGGCTATTTGGAGACTGAGTCACAGCACCGCTATGGTGAAGTCGAAAATAGCAACAAAGTGACTGATTTTAAAGTGATACCATTACGTAATAGAAGGTCTATTGCATATTTCGGGTTAAAATCGCATTAAATTAATAGGTATTTATTGGTTTCTATTGGACCATATACTTATTTACTAAAATAAGTTGGTCGGCAGTTTGCACATATTTTCACAAAGATTCATCAAAGCTTTTCACTGTACCAGATTTCAATCCTGATCAATTGTCTATTTCCTCTTTTAGAGGTAAACAAAATAAAAATTTCCTAATAATTATTTAATCCGATTTACAGCTTCAATAATGCAGGGTGTAAAACAAAAATTATGCGTATTGGAAAGGATAAAAGGGTCAATATATAGTACCTGCTTTTTGCTTTGAATTTGCCTTTATTCAGGTTTGTGGATAATATATTAGGCCTTTACTCTAAAAAATACAGGCCTTTTCAAATAAATAAAAAAAAGAAATGTTAAAATATCCTAAATTTTTCTATCCCTCTCAAATTTGAGAGGGATAGAAAAATGATTAATCAATTCTTTCGAAAGCGTTAAAAAAGAAGCCTCCTTCAATTTGAGCATTCTCATCTGAGTCGGAACCATGCACAGCATTTGCTTCGATAGATGTAGCATATAATTTTCTAATGGTACCCTCTTCTGCATCAGCAGGGTTGGTCGCACCTATTAGTTTTCTGAAATCTACAATTGCATTTTCCTTTTCAAGGATTGCCGCAATAATAGGTCCTGAAGACATATACTTGCATAAATCAGCGTAAAAAGGCCTTTCTTGATGAACTTTGTAAAACTCCCCAGCAAGCTTAGCATCAAGCCTGGTTGTTTTCAATGCAATAATTTTGAAACCTGCCTCTTCGATCATTTTTAAGATTGCTCCTGAATTGCCTGCACCGAAGGCATCAGGCTTGATCATGGTGAACGTTCTATTGGTAGCCATAAAATTTTATTAGGATTATTAGTTATGGTTGTAAAATTAATCCTTTTAAGTTAAAGTCCGAAAGTTAAAAGGAGATAATAAATAAAGTCTATATTTCGATAAAATTGGAATTGGGAATTTCAGAAAATTATATGGAACTTTGTCATCTGTGTTTTTTAAATACGGTACTCAATTATTACACATGCAGAATATAGATCTATTTAAAGAACAGATTTCTTCAGCTTCGTCCAAAAAGATCATCATCACCACCCATCATAAACCTGACGCAGATGCTCTTGGATCTTCATTAGCATTAGCTGGCTATTTATTAAAGAAAGGTCATCAGGTAAATGTGATAACTCCTTCTGATTATCCTGTATTCCTTCATTGGATGAAAGGAAATGATGAGGTAATAAATTATGAAGATCCTGGACAGGTTGAAAAAGCTGAGAAATTGATTAACGAGGCAGAGATTATTTTCTGCCTGGACTTCTCTTGTCTTAGCAGACTTCAGACAATGGAAGAAGTGGTTCGTCAATCTAAAGCTTTTAAAGTCAATATTGACCACCACCAAGAGCCTGAGGACTTCGCTGACTTCAGTTTTTGTAGTACTGATGCGGCAGCCACTTGCGAGTTATTGTATGACTTGATGGTAAAAGTGGGTGACAGAAATCTGATTGACAAGGATATCGCAGAATGCCTATATTCTGGAATAATGACAGATACAGGTGGTTTCAGACATCCTAATACCACTAAAAATGTTCATCTGGTAACGGCTGAGTTAATAGACCTTGGAGCTGATAACTCCAAGATTGCTCGGCTTATTTATGATACTTATTCAGTTAATAGACTGAAATTCTTAGGTTTTGCGCTTACGCGGAGGTTGACTATTTTACCTGAGCTCAACACTGCCTTTTTTGCTGTAAGCAAGAAAGACCTGAGGAAATATCAATCTCAAACTGGAGACACCGAGGGGCTTGTAAATTATGCACTTTCTTTGGATGGAATTAAAATTGCAGCCTTATTTACAGAGAGAAAAGATGGGGTTAAAATCTCCTTTCGCTCTGCAGAGGATGTATCAGTGAACAAGTTTGCTGCAAAATACTTCAGTGGAGGAGGCCATAAAAATGCCTCGGGAGGAATCTCTCAAGCACCTTTGGAAGAAACCATTGAAAGGTTTAAAGAATTAGTAAAAGAAAACAAACAAATCTTATTTAATCAATTAGAATTAGTCGATGAAAAAAATCAATAATTTAGTTTTTGGTGCCCTAGCTTTGGCATCCAGCTCGCTATTGTATTCCTGTGAGAAGACAGAAACAACTTCTGACGGAATAGAGTACCGTTATGTAACACAAGGAGACAAAGAAACCAAAGATGGCGAATTTGTCGTTTACCACTTTACAGCCAAAACTGGTAGCGATTCCTTGTTCATCTCCAGTTATGACCAACCAATGCCTCCTTATTTGCAGCATATAGATACTGCAACAGCCAGAACAGGTGTTGATGAGATTTTCCTAAACTTGAACAATGGCGATAGTATCGTTATTACTTCTACTGCTGAAAAAATATTTACTCCTGAAGGTGTGCCTCCATTTTTAAAAAATGATGAGACGGTTACCATCCATATCGGTGTTATAAACGTTCTTGAAGAAGAAGTTTTTCAAGATTACTTCAATGACCTTGCTGCTGAAGGGCAGAAAAAGCAAGCTGAAGAAGCCAAAGTTCAATTGGCAGAGGACATTAAATCTATCGAAAGCTATATTTCTGAAAATAATTTAAAGGCGGACAAGACAGAATCAGGTGTTTATTACGTCATAGAGAAAGAGGGTTCTGGTGCACAGATAGAACAGGGTGACGAAATCTCTGTAAACTATACCGGATATGTTTTAGACGGAACTGTATTTGACACCAGTATCGAAAGCAAAGCCAAAGAAGCAGGAACTTTCACCGAAGGTAGACCTTACGAACCATTTACATTCAGTGTAGGCCAAGGAATGGTTATTCCTGGTTGGGATGAAGGCCTTCAATTGTTGAAAAAGGGTTCTAAAGCAAAATTATTGATTCCTTCTCCACTAGCCTATGGGCCTAGCCAAAGAGGAGCTGTAATTGTGGCCAACTCAATTTTGATTTTTGACGTTGAAGTAACAGACGTAGTTAAGCAATAATATTTGAGGGTCTGCCAAGTAACAATAATATAAATACCTACCATGAAAAAAAGTATGAAATTTTGGGCATTGTTGCCCCTATTGGCCTTTTTAGGTTCCTGTATCTCTGATGAAGAGAACTTGGATGTGATTTATGAGCAAGATCTCAAAAAGATTGAAACTTATATCCAAAACTTCCCTGACGAATACATGAAGAAGGAAACCCTTGAAGGAACAGGTATTGTACTATTGTTTACTGAGGTAGTAGAAGAGGGTGAAGTGGCTATGGCAGGAGATACACTTGCAGTGGATTATACCGGAATGTTATTGGACGGTACTGTATTTGATACTTCTATTGAGCAAACTGCCAGAGACAACAATCTCTTCAATGAAAGCCGGGATTATGAGCCTTACAAGGTCATTCTAGGAGTATCCAGTGTTATCAGTGGATGGCATGGAGCACTTTCTCTTATGAAAGAAGGTGAAAAAGCCACTGCCCTGATTCCTTCAGCCTATGGCTATGGAAACCAGTCTGCAGGCTCTATTCCTGCAAATTCCGTTTTGGTATTTGAATTAGACCTGACCGAAAATCGGCCATACCAGCCTTAATCATTTGAATAATTAAAGGATGAGTTTTAGACAAATAATTATTGTTTTTTTCGTGGCGGCCCTAGGATTTTCCTGTGACGATCAACTTAGTGGTTTTGGGTATCCAACCTATGACAATGAAGGTAATCTGGCCATTGACAGGGAAAAAATAGATGAGTACTTAAAAACTGCCGACTACGATAGCCTTTACAGGATACATGATCCATCTGGAGTGGTAATCATAGTGGAAGAGGAAGGCACTGGATCCAGACCTGTTTCAGGAAATGTTATCTATACCAATTACACAGGTTATTTGTTAGATGGAACTGTTTTCGACTCTAATTTGGAAGATGTAGCTACCGCCAATGACATCTACGATGAAAATAGAAAATACGACATCTTCAACTTTTATCTAGGCTTAAGCTCTTCTCAAGGAGGGGCTATTCAGGGATTTACCCTTGGTTTCCAAAGATTGAGAAGTGGATCTAAAGCTACCATCATTATCCCTTCGCCTTATGCGTATCAGGATAGCGAAAGTGTAGAAAGAGTCCCTGCCAATTCGGTATTGGTTTTTGATGTAGAATTTCTAGGCATGGATTAAGCCTAATCTGAAAATAAAGTAAAAGCCAGCGAAATAATTTTCGCTGGCTTTTTTTATTGCCAAATATCAAAGAAAGACTTATTACTACATTTTAGCACTGTAATTTGGAGCCTCTCTTGTTATGCTTATATCATGAGGATGTGATTCTCTCACACCAGCAGTAGTTATTTTTACAAATTTACCTTTCTCTCTAAGGTCATCTATGGTGCCTGTTCCACAATAGCCCATACCTGCTTGCAAGCCTCCAACCAACTGATAAAGTACTTCAGAAACCAAGCCCTTAAAAGCAACTCTACCTACAATTCCTTCTGGAACCAATTTCTTAACATTCTCTTCTGCATCTTGGAAATAGCGGTCTTTAGACCCAGATTCCATGGCTTCAAGGGAGCCCATTCCACGATAGGATTTGAATTTCCTTCCTTCAAAAATAATGATCTCGCCAGGAGCTTCCTCAGTACCAGCTAAAATAGATCCAATCATAACAGATCCAGCACCTGCAGCCAAGGCTTTCACTACATCTCCCGAATACCTAATACCACCATCTGCTATCACTGGCACATTCCTTCCTTTTAAAGCATTGGAACATTCCATAACGGCTGACAACTGAGGCATACCAACACCTGCAATTACCCGTGTTGTACAAATACTACCCGGGCCTACGCCAACTTTTACAGCATCAGCACCCGCATCAGCCAAAGCAGTTGCAGCTTCAGCAGTAGCTATATTGCCTACAATTACTTCCAGACTTGGAAAAGCTGCTTTAATTTTAGTACAGGTTTCAATTACTCCTTTAGAATGACCATGAGCAGTATCTATACTTACTACATCCACTCCTGCATTTACCAATGCATCTACACGCTCTTCAATATCTCCGGTTACACCTACAGCAGCTCCTACGCGTAAGCGACCAAACTGATCCTTGCATGCATGTGGCTTGTCTCTGCGTTTAAGAATATCCTTATAGGTAATCAAACCTGTAAGCTTGTATTCCTCATCTACAATTGGAAGTTTCTCAATTTTGTATTCCTGTAGCACCTCTTCTGCCTCTTCAAGACTAATTCCTGCCTTGGCAGTAATTAGATTCTCCATGGTCATGATTTCCTTGATAGGTCGATTTAAGTCCTTGATAAACCTAAGATCTCTATTGGTAATGATCCCTTTAAGAAATCTGTTCTCATCCACAACAGGAATTCCACCAATATTGTATTCACTCATGATGGCTTCCGCATCCTTTACTTTAGCATCAATATCTAATGTAATGGGATCAAGTATCATCCCACTTTGGGATCTTTTTACCTTGCGAACCTGAGCTGCCTGCTTTTCGATAGACATGTTTTTGTGGATGAATCCCAGCCCGCCTTCTAAGGCAATGGCAATGGCTAATTCAGCCTCTGTAACGGTGTCCATAGCAGCAGAAACCAATGGAATTTCCAATCGGATGTTCTTGGTAAGTTGCGTAGAGGTGTTTGTGTCGCGGGGAAGTACTTCGGAATATCCCGGTACTAAAAGCACGTCATCGTAGGTTAGTGCTTCAAAGAGAAATTTATCTGTGTTTGGATTCATGGCAAATGGTTAGTAACCCTATTTGCCCGTCAAAGATACAATGTTTTTAATATGCGGATCAACACTTTGCTGAAAAAAAAGTTAAAATAATTAAAAATGTTTCCTCTAAAAGAAATAATCTTTGGAGCCCTCTATAATTCTATGGCTAATATTTTCGTTGACAATGCCTTACTTATGGCTAGCATTCCTTGATCATTTGGATGGGAAGCCACCGCATTATCTTCAAATTGGCCTATAGCCATATTCGCCGGATTGCTACCGAAAGCAGAAATATCAACGAACTCCCAATGGTTTTGACTTGCAACATGACGCAACTGTTCATTAACATTAGGGCTTGGCCAAAAAGTAGTGGTAATTATAAATTTAGTGTTTGTCGTACCAAGGTAAAAAGCAAAGTCCTGAATGGACTCAGCTAGATTCCAATTCGAAAGCTCCGCATCTATATTGTTTTCCCCTAACCTTATAATAATTACATCCGCCTCAAACTCCCTAAGGTGACTGTATTGTTCAAAATCAATCGTTTCAAATTCCCTTTCAAAGGGATACACATTCTCCCTTATCATTTCCAAATCTGGAAAATAACTTTGAAGATTGTCCTTCAACAAGGAAAAATAATCCTGATCAGCTTCACTAGCAGCCATCCCCCAGTTGCCGTTCCTCCCGATTGAAGGGTCTGGCGGATGGATGGTTATACTATTACCAATAACCAATATTTTATTGATGGAAATTGATCTGTCCTTCTCCTCCTTACAGGACAATAAAACTATAGCTAAACCTATGCCTAGAACCCATGGTCTCATGCCATTTCTGCGAGATTTTTCTTTCTGATTTTCGCAATATAAAAACCATCAAATCCACTTTCATGAGAAAGCACCTGGGTCTCTTCTATTAACTCAAATTTTTGACCATTCTCACTTGCAAGGAAAGCCTCCACCTGCTTGTTATTTTCTGATGGGAGAATACTGCATGTTGCGTAGACCATGATCCCTCCTGGCTTAAGCATAGAAGGGTATTGAGACAAGATCTCTTTTTGAAGCACTTGCACCTTGGCAATGGATTCTTCATTTAGTTTCCATTTTGTATCAGGATTTCTTTTCAAAACCCCTAAACCAGAACAAGGAACGTCTAAAAGCAACCTGTCTGCGCTTTCATGTAGACGCTTGATTGTTTTGTTACTTTCTATAGGTTTGGTTTCCAAGATAGAAATCCCTGCCCTCCTGGCCCTTAGTTTGGCATTTTGCAACTTCCAACCTTCGGTGTCCATTGCCAATATTCTACCTTTATTCTCCATCAATGCAGCTAAGTGCAACGCTTTACCACCAGCACCAGCACAAGCATCAATTACCCTCATGCCTGGCTCAACTTCCAAAGCAGCAGCTACCATCTGTGAAGATGCATCCTGGACTTCAAATAACCCCTCTTTAAAAAGTGGGGTCCTAAAAACATTTTTACGTTTTAACAACACCAATGCATCGGGATATTCCCTAGGAATATATGCCTTGACGTCCAGTTCTTCCAGTTTAACTTTCAGGTCAGTCCTGGCAGTTTTCAATGTATTCGCACGCAAAACCACCTGGGCTTGCTCATTGAGACTGTTTATTTCTTCATCCCACTTATCTCCCAACTGAGAAGAACCCATTTCCTCCATCCAGTCAGGAATAGATTGTAAAATGGCCCTTTCGGAAATTTTACTTCTATAGTGCCTTATTTTCTCACCATTAATACCTTTAAATTCTCTCCAGTCAGGCAAAGTCCTGTCTTGTAAAACCCAATAAGTACCAAACCATTGGTAATAATCATTCGAAGGACTCAGTTTTTCGATCAACCTTTTCCAGCGGACGATTTCATACACACTTTCAGCAATAAATGCCCTGTCCCTTGCACCCCACTTAGGGTTTGATCTTAAAACTTTCTCGATTACTTTATCAGCATAGCGATTATTGTCAAATATTTCCTCCAATGCTTTGACAACTGCATTGACTGTATTTGGAAAGAGCTTCATATAGGCATTTTTAATTAAGCTACAAATATAGAGAAATATGTACGGGGAATATTACTATGAGCTATAAGACCTGTTGGCTTAGATTGTAAATTTTGGTATTTTTGCCAATATGGGAGAAAAAAAATGCCCAAATTGTGGTAAATGGTCCGAGTGGAATCAAAATTTAAGCGATACTTGTGAGCATTGTGGTGAAATTCTCGCGAAAACCGACCTGGCTTTTGAAGAAAAAAGGGCTGCTCAAAAAAAAATCAACGAAGAACAATGGGTCTTCTTCATTAAGGAGGATGACAGCGATTTTGTAAAAAAATCAAAAAAGGTGGGCAATTTCTTCTATAGCCTCTACATCACCATAATCACAATTATCGCCTGGTTAATCGCAGCTTTGCCCGGGTAATGTCAATAATCCGAAATCCCTATTTCTGGGTCCCATGTATATTGTTCTGGGCCAACCAATACCTTGAAAAGATTCAAGGCCTGTTTTTGCCATTTTTACACAGCTATCTGGATGATCTATTGGCAATTCCTGTAGTCCTTGGCATTACCTTACAGATTTTTAGATGGATATATGCAAAGAACAAACAAATGGTTTTTTGTAGAAAACAAGTTATCATAGGCCTGCTGTATTTTGGTTTTTTATTCGAAGGCCTTTTGCCTGTATGGTCTTCCATTTATGTACGCGATCCTTTTGACTTGGTCTGCTATGGTATTGGGGCCATCTATTTTTGGTTTTTCATTAATGACAGAGGGAGAGAGAAATTAGTAACCCAATGAATTTACGAACACTTTACAAGCATTATCTCAGTGAATTGACCTCCATTTACCCTGACTCAGAAGCAAAAACCTTGGTCATGTGGATTTTTGAAGCTCATTTATCTGTGAGTAGAAAAGATATACTGAACAATAGCCCTATCGGCATTATCCCTGAGTCATTAGAAAAAGCGTTTACCAGATTGATCGCAGGAGAACCCATACAATATGTTTTAGGTGAAGCTCCATTCTATGGAAGATTTTTTCATGTGGCTCCCGGAGTTTTGATTCCCCGAAATGAAACAGAAGAATTGGTGCAACTCATCGTACAAAAACACAAAGGAAAGGTAAAAATTCTTGACCTTGGTACCGGATCGGGCTGTATAGCCATTACCCTTGCTCTGGAATGTGCCAAGGCTGAAGTTACGGCCATTGACATAAGTGATGACGCGCTTGCGATTGCAAAGCATAACGCGGAGACCTTAAATGCAAAGCTTAATTTCGTGAAAAAAGACATTCTCCAAGCTGATTTGCAACTGGGAACATTTGACCTTATGGTAAGTAATCCCCCGTATGTTTTGGAAAGGGAACGCTCTCTGATGCAGAAAAATGTTTTGGAACATGAGCCACAGTTGGCTTTGTTTGTGCCAGATAGTGACCCCTTAAGGTTTTATAAAGCCATAGCTAAACATGCCCGAGAAAACCTGAAGTCCAATGGTTACCTGTATTTTGAAATCAACGAAGCCTTTGGAGTAGAAGTGGTCGAACAAATGAAATTAGAAGGTTTTTCAGACATACAAATTTACCAAGACATCAATGGCAAGGACAGGATCGTTTATGGTAAAAAAACGGAATTAGACAAAAGTACCAAGCCAGAATAACTCATTGCTACTGAAGGTTTGCAAGCCTTCTTCAACTTCTAGAAAGGTGGCATAGGTGATAGGAAAAACATCAGCACCTGAACTAGATTGGTGTTCTACAAACTGTCCTTCTCTTCCATGAACCTGAATGGAACAGTTTGGCAACCATTTCTTAATTTTACCATTTTTTGCCGGAAAGTACCTGATCCCACTATTAAAAAACACAATGTCCATTTCAGGCATATAAGGATTAAGTTGCTCTGAATCTAAAGGGTCAAAGGAAAGAATATTTACAGCTTTGTGATTTTTTAGCAGAAGGTATTTCAAGCCTGCGGTTAAAAATGACTCCTTTTCCACTGTAATATAAAATACAGGGTATTGTTCTTCAAGCAAAATGGCATTGTCATCCTGAAACTCCTTATCAGCAATTATCCCATCAATTTTGATTCCCAGGGACATTATTTTATGCACATTTTGTTGGGTCACCAATACCAAAGGCACCCACTCCAGTAAAGAAGGTAGTAAGTCTGTAGCTGCAATTTCATCAGTCAATACAAGAAGTGCGGGTTCTTGTTGGTCTTTTACAAAATGGTGGGATGACATAAAGCTTGAGAAATAAATATTATTGATTCTTTTTGATAAAATTAAAAGGTTCTTAGTGAAAAAGCATATTTAAACCCGAAATATGCAATAGACATTCTATTACGTGCTGAAATCGCTTTAAAATGCCCAATCGTTGCTGTTTTCAATTTCACCATAGCAGTGCTATGCTAAAATCTCCAAACAGCCTGATTTTCTTGCGATTGCAACACTTCCCGTAAACACGGGACAGGCTTCACCCCTGACTATTGGTCAGGACGGAGAAATCCTATTACATAATCCGAGTTAAAACATAATTTATTCCTTGTCATGCATAAAGGGAGCAAGTTATGGAATACGGATTTAATAATTATGGTCTAAAAGAATTACATCAAAATCATGCTTATAAACCGTATTTGAAGTCATTTTTACCTATTTTTCAATGCTCTGGCCTTTATAGTTAAATAATAGCATTTTTTTTATAATTTTGGACTTCTGCCCTTTGTTTGTCTTTCACCCGGATAAAAGTATCTACAGACAAAGAGGCTGTATCATTAACTTAATTCAAACTATGGCCATTTCTCAACCAATCAACTTCACCAAATGGATCGATGATCACCGTCATTTATTAAAGCCACCAATAGGGAACAAGCAAATGTACCTTAAGAATGATGATTTTATTGTCATGGTGGTAGGTGGACCAAATTCTAGAAAAGACTACCACTACAATGAAGGTGAAGAGTTTTTCTATCAGGTAGAAGGCGACATTACGCTGAAGATAGTGGAAGATGGTGAAATGAAAGAAGTTTCAATTAAAGAGGGAGAAGTTTTCTTACTGCCTCCTAAGGTACCACATAGTCCAAGAAGACCTGCGGATACCATAGGGCTAGTGATAGAAAGATATAGAAAACCTGGAGAAAAGGATGGTTTCTTGTGGTTTTGTGAAAATTGTGACCATAAACTCTATGAGGAATACGCTACAATTACTGATATAGTCAATCAACTTCCGCCAATCATGGATAGATTCTGGGCCAACCCTGAAAATACCAAATGTAAAAAGTGCGGAACAGTGATGCATAAATAAACTTACTACCTTCATCTGAATTTAGAATCATCAGGTGCACTCACTCTATCCATTCCCCTATGGACAATATTGAATTTAGCTTGACCCCTGAATTTGCACATAAAATGGATCAGGATGATCCATTGCGCGATTTTAGAAACAAGTTTTATATTCCAGAAAAAAATGGCAAACAAGTCATCTATTTTTGTGGAAACTCCCTTGGTTTACAGCCCCGCTCAGTAAGTGACTACCTGTCGAAAGACTTAGAAAAATGGGCAAAAAAGGGAGTAGATGGACATTTTGAAGGAGATGTCCCCTGGATAGATGCTAGAAAACCATCCAAAGCCCAATTGGCCAACTTGCTCGGAGCAAGTGAGTTGGAAGTCGTGGCCATGAACAGTCTCAGTGTAAACCTACACTTGCTGATGGTATCCTTTTATAGGCCTAAAGGCAAAAAATACAAAATTCTAACTGAGGCTGGTGCTTTCCCTTCTGACCAGTACATCTTAGAATCTCAGGTCAAATACCATGGTTTCTCTCCAGACAAGGCCATCATTGAAGCGAAACCAAGACCTAATGAACATGTACTCCGTACGGAAGATATTCTGGAGCTAATTCGCAGTCACAAAGATGATCTGGCCTTAATCATGTTCTCTGGAGTACAATATTATACTGGCCAGCTATTCGACATGAATGCGATAAGCAAGGAAGCCAAAGCAAATAACATAATAGTCGGTTTTGATCTTGCCCATGCCGTAGGCAATATACCTCTACAATTGCATGATTGGGGAGTAGATTTTGCCACTTGGTGCAGCTACAAATACCTCAATTCTGGACCTGGAAACGTTTCAGGGATATTTGTCCACCAGAAATACAGTAACGATAATCAGTTACCCAGATTCGCCGGATGGTGGGGACATAACGAAGAAGAACGTTTCAAAATGGAAAAAGGATTCAAACATATGCAGGGTGCAGATGGTTGGTTAGTAAGTAATGACAATGTATTGGGATTAGCAGCCCATCAAGCCTCTCTGGATCTGTTTGCTAAGGCAGGAATAGAGAATTTAAGAAGAAAAAGTCAACTATTGACTTCATACCTGGAATTTGCAATTCGTGAAACGATAAGCGATACAAATTCGTTAGAAATTATAACTCCCTTAAAACCAACAGATAGAGGGTGCCAACTCTCTTTATTGATCCAAAATAAAGGAAAGCGTGTTTTTGATTTCTGGATTGAAAAGGATGTGGTAGCCGATTGGAGAAATCCAAATGTAATTAGGTTGGCACCAACACCCATGTACAATAGTTTTCAGGATGTTTATGAATTTAGTCAAATTCTCAAAAACTCCCTGAACGATTGAACCCTAAGTATTAAACCTATTTAAATAATGAAAGAGAAAATAGACCTATTGGGTGCGGGACTCATTGGATCCCTGCTCGCGATATACCTCAAAAAAAGAGGATTGGATGTAGACATTTACGAAAAACGCCAGGACTGGCGAAAAATAAAAAAGTATGGAGAAGGCCGGTCCATCAACATGGCCTTAAGTTACAGGGGATGGAAAGCCCTCGAAAAAGCTGGCATTAAAGACAAAGTAATGCCTTATACTTTACCTATGTCCGGAAGAAGAATCCATGATGAACATGGTAGTACTTATTTCCAACCTTATGGTAAAGAAAATCAAGCCATCTATTCCATAAGTCGAAACGCATTCAATGCAATTCTTCTGGACGAAGCAGAAGCATTGGGGGCAAATATTTACTTTAACCACAAGGTGGAGAGGGTTAATGTTTCTAAAAGAGAAGTGGAATTCTGTCTGGAAAATGGAGAAGAGAAGCACATGGTCTCCGATATATTGATAGGTTCTGACGGCTCATTTTCTGCCCTTAGAAATGCCTTTCAAAGCCAACTGAGATTTAATTTTTACCAAAAATTCATTTCTCATGGTTACAAAGAACTCCATATTCCTCCAACACCTTCTGGGGAGTTTGCCTTAGATCCTAAAGCCCTTCATATCTGGCCAAGAGGAAAATTTATGCTCATTGCTTTGCCAAATCTGGACAAGTCTTTTACCTGTACCTTGTTTTTGCCTTTCGAGGGTTACAAAGTAAGTTTTGAGAACATCTATGATGACCAGGATGTGGTCCAAATCTTCAAAACTTACTTCAATGATGCTTTTGACCTGATGCCAAACTTACTGGCTGATTTCAAAAACAACCCTACCTCTGCACTTATCAATACTGAGTGCTACCCTTGGACAGAAAACAATGCATTACTAATAGGTGATGCAGCTCATGCGATGGTTCCGTTTTACGGGCAAGGAATGAACTGTGGTTTTGAAGACTGTTATATCCTCGATAATTTAATAGAGAAATATGGTACCTCTTCCTGGGATTTAGTATTTGAAAAATTTCAGAAACAAAGGAAACCAGACACAGATGCCATCTGCCAACTGGCCATGGATAATTTTGTGGAGATGAGTGACGATATAGCAGATCCCAAATTTTTGATAAGAAAAAAAATAGAGGCCAAGCTTCACCAATTGTATCCTAATGAATGGCAGCCTTTATACAGTATGGTTACCTTTTCAGACATGCGCTATTCTGAAGCCTACGCCATAGGTAAGCTTCAAGAAAAAATCATGGACGATGTAATGAAGGATCCCAATGTTACAAAAAATTGGAACAACCTGGACTATGAAGCTATTTTAGCCAAAGTCGAAACATCAGGAGCTGTTTAACCCGAAATGTGCAATAGCGCTTTCATAAAGTGATATAGTCACTACGAAACCTATTGCACATTTGCCTTATAGCTCTATGCCAAGTCTTTGTTCAAAGCCACGGATACCCTGCAATCCACCTGTGTGTATAGCCAGTATTTTACTGCCATTGGGAAAGTAGTCTTTCTCAATCAAGTCAAAGAGGCCAAACATCATCTTTCCCGTGTAAACAGGATCAAGTGGTAGATTTGAATTTTGCTTCAGTTCTTTTATAAACTGTATCAATTCAGGCTTGTGTTTGGCATATCCACCAAAATGGTAGGCAGTATGAATGTCGTAGGTGCATTTGGGGTCGATTTTATGCTTTTGAAGCAAATCATCAATTTCAGAATTGATAAACTGCCCTTTCAAGACAGAAAAGCCTATCAGTTTTTGATTCGGTAAAGCGCTTGCCAACAGCCCGGCAAAGGTACCGCCAGTACCTATTGGAGCGGTAACAAAATCCATACTTAAATCCTGATCGTTCAGGATTTCTTTGGTTCCTTTAATGGCAAGGGCATTGGTTCCCCCTTCAGGAATTAGAAAAAAATTTCCAAACCTGAGCCTTAAGCGCTCAAGTAGGGTAGGACTGTCTTTTTCCCTGTATTCGGATCTACTCATAGGATGTAGAGCCATCCCCTGATTTTGAGCATCCGTTAAGGTTGGATTAAGAGGCGCAATGAGCTCTCCTCTGATCATACCTATTGAATTCAACCCATTGCTTGCGGCCGCAATTGCTGTCGCATGAATATGATTGGAATAGGCTCCACCAAAGGTTAAAACCTTATCATGGCCGAGTTCTTTCGCAGCCTGAAGATTATAATGTAGTTTGTAAAATTTATTACCTTGAACCACTGGATGAAGAAGATCCAGCCTTTTTACTGTGACTTCTATTTGTCTTTCAGTAAATAAAGGACACAAGATCTTTTGATAGATAGCTGGTTTTTTAAGGGCCAAAATAAAATAATTCAATGATTTAAGGTCAAAACTCTTATAGTTTTTGATCAAATCCTAATTTTGTACCATGACAGAGATCACAAATGAAGAATTACCTGAGGAGGACAGCTTTTTTGACCACCACGAACTGAGTGTTGATCCCGGGCAAAGACCCATTAGGATTGATAAATTCATCACTGACAAGCTGGCTTATGCCACCAGAAACAAGGTTCAACAAAGCATTGTTTCAGGAATTGTAAAAGTCAATGGGGAAGTAGTGAAGGCCAATTACAAAACCAAAGCTGGTGATGTAATTACTTTTGCTATGGAAAAAAGCCGCAAAGAGACGGATGTTATAGCCGAGGAAATTCCGTTGGATATTAGGTATGAGGATGACCATCTGATGGTAGTGTACAAACCTGCAGGGATGGTGGTGCATCCGGCACATGGAAACTGGACAGGGACACTTGTCAATGCACTGGCTTTTTATTTTAACAACTTACCGGAGCTTCCTGGAAATTCAGGTCGGCCAGGTTTGGTACATCGAATTGATAAGGACACAAGTGGCCTTTTGGTTATTGCCAAATCTGAAAAAGCAATGAGCCATCTAGCCAAACAATTTTTCGACCACTCCATCGCCAGAACATATGTTGCCTTGGTTTGGGGAGAACCTGAAGAAGATGAAGGAACCATAGACGTACCCATAGGCCGAGGTATAAAAGACAGAAAAGTAATGCAAGCCTATCCTGATGGTGAAACCGGTAAATCAGCAATTACCCACTGGAAAGTAATCAAAAGGCTTCGTTATGTCACCTTGTTGAGGTGCGTGCTTGAGACCGGTAGAACGCATCAGATTAGAGCGCATATGAAATACATTGGCCACCCACTATTTAACGATGCTGTTTATGGCGGAGACCAAATCAGAAAAGGCACACAATACTCAAAGTACAAAGCCTACATACAAAATTGTTTTCAAATATTACCGAGACAAGCACTTCATGCAAAATCTCTTGGTTTCATACATCCAATTACCGAGGAAGAAATATATTTTGAAGCAGAAATGCCACAGGATATGTTAAGTGTTATTGAGAAGTGGGAAAATTACGTGAAGTTCGAAAAATAGCGATTATTGAATTTCTAATCACTCTAATAATTCAGGATACTAAATTCCCATATTTATTTTAAACAGTACCCATTTTTATCATTATTATAAAATTTTAATATTTTTAATGAAAATATTTTCTTAACCTCGATGTTTTATTACATTTGTTACATCAATATAAAATTTTGTAGTCCACTTTGGATTCAATCTTTATTTGATAACGTTCTAAAACACTGTAGGGTGTTGAAATTGGCAGACATGCCCTCCTGTCTCGGGGGTGAGGAATCCGGTTTATCCGGCGTATTGGACAAAGCACACATCGAGCTCAATGTGTTGCCTAACAACCTCGTGGAGGTTCGAATCCTTCCCCTACAGCATCGATACTAAAGCCGATGAATATACGTTAGTATATATTCATCGGCTTTTTCATTTTCCGACGTTCAAATTTTTCTTTTCCCATTCTTTCTTAAGTAATATCCCCTTTATTTTGTATTCTTGAACTGAAAAATGAGTGGAGAACAAATAGATATCAAAAAATCTGGAAAAAAGAGAAAACGATTTCTTAAAATTTTTTCAGTTCTTACCCTGGTAATTGTTTCAATTCAACTAATGCTTTTTTTTGGAGCCGATTGGCTCTTTAGAGAATATATAAAACAACAAGTTGAAAAGGTTTCCAAGGGCAAATACCTGGTAGAGTTTGAAAGGGTATACCTTTCGCTGTTTCAGCGTGGCCTTTTTGTTGAAAATTTCCAACTTCTTCCAGTCAATCCTGCCATTTTCGATGCCGAAAAAATCCCTTATTATAAAATCTCAGTTGATCAACTAGATATTTTAGGACTAAATTTCAATCGTGATGAAGGTGTATTATCCGCTCAGGAACTAAGATTAACAGCCCCAATAGTACAGTCAAAACAACGTATTGGGCTTGTTGAAAATGAAAAAAACAGCCCTTTAAAACAGCTTGAAATTGAAATAAAAAAATCACTGAATGGTTCTTTAAAAGAAATTATAATCGATGATTTTTACATCGATCAAGCCAACCTCTTGATCGAAAATTTTATCAGTCAAAAATCCATTTCGGCTGCCAACACCAATTTGTATCTCAAAAACATTCACTTAAAAGGAGATGATAAAGCAGACATCCCTTTTGGAATTGAAGGTTTTCGTCTGGACTTTGATGATTTTGAGGTTTTACTAGCAGATAGTATTCACAAAGTCACCGCCAAAACCGTGGCTGTTTCCTCTTTGGAAAAACAAATTCTAGCCAATAAGGTAAAAGTCTCTCCAAACCTGAAAAAAACTGGCGATGTATATTATGAAATTCTCCTTGAAAAGCTTGCCCTTGCTGACGCAGACATCATGGAAATGTTTCAGACATCGAAAGTAGCTATAGGTGATTTAGCCCTTGATGCCCCTCACTTCACCCTTTACACGGATAGAAATGCCATGGACGAGGAAGTTAGAGACACTGACTTGTATGGCTTGGTTAAGGATTTACTGGAATCAATTACCATCAAATCCCTTACCATAGGAAATGGACAGTTTTTACAGAGGGGAGTTTTAAACCCAAATAAAAACAGGATAGAAGCTGATGACATCCAATTCTCTATGGAAGATGTTTATCTTGGGCCAGACGAGGAGTTGAAAAAAGACAATTTTTTATATGCCAAAAATGCCACTTTAAAAATTGACAGAGCAAGAATTGCTTTGGCAGATGAAATACATTGGGTATCAGGACACAAAATATACCTTTCTACCTTTGATGATAGGGTAAAAATCAATGAAATAGAACTCAAACCTGAGGTAAATGAAGACAGTCTTTCAAATGCCTCATTGTTTGAAATAAAAGTACCCTTATTGGAATTCGCAAATGCCAATTTGAGAAAAGTATACAATGAAAACATCATTGATATTGGTGAATTATTGATCAATTCTCCCGATGTAGTGATCAAGGATATTTTGGGGAACTCTTCTGAAACAGACAAACCAACACAAATGACCGATTTGCAGGAGCTTACCAAAGGTTTCTTCAAAGCCGTATATGTACAAAAACTTGAAGTAGAGAGTGGAAGCCTGGTTTTAGACAATCACCTTAGGATCAGACAAGACAGCTTAGCATTTGGTAAGATAAATTTTCTTTTAGAAAATTTTCAGTTGGACGATAAGCACATGTCAGACACCTCAGCGAGAATTTTTCTTGCGGACAACCTTAGGCTTGAAATCGACGATTATGCACTTAAGTTATCGGATAACTTACACCTGTTTGTTGCCGATAAAATCCTTATTGATACCAAAAAGAATTTATTGCATGTAGATGGGTTTAAATTAAAACCATTCTCTCCAGAGGCAGTACTTCCTTTATTGGATAAATATGGCAGGACCACCGTTTTGGATATTGAAATCCCCGAATTTTCTGCCACAGGAGTAGACATTAATCAAGCCTATTTCCAGGAAAAACTATATATCAATCACATTGACATACCAAGTCCAATAATTCATTGGACCAAATACATTACAAAGGACAAACGAAAACAAGAAAAATTAGAGCGAGGGGACATACTCGAACTAGTAACCAATTATTTCAAAGTAATCAGTGTAGATTCTCTAAGCACTGACAATGGTACTTTCAACTATGAAAATTTCGCCAACGAGCGCTTTAGGTCCTTTGCCGAAAATGACATTTCCATTAAAATCAGGAACTTTTACCTGGATGAAAATATAGACCCCTCAGCCAACCGCACTTTTTTTTCAGACGAAGTGGATGTTAACCTAAACAATTACCTGTTCAATATAGCCAATGGCAAATACAGTATAGTTGCAGGAAGAATAGGTTTCAATTCTGCTAAAGAAGAAATCAACACCTTCAATGTAAAACTAATGCCGAATAAGGACTTGAAAGCAAAGGTCAGTATTGAGGCCAGTTTTCCCGACCTGAGTTTTAGTGGTGTTGATCTTGAGGCTTTTCTATTTGACAATACCCTTGCACTTACGAAGCTAAGGTTTTCCGATGCTGAGGTCAATTTATCAATAAACCGAAATTTCAGTAAGGGTAAAGTGGAACCTGGTTCTGTCAAAAAGAAAAGCAGAAACCTGCCAAAAACAATTGATGTAATAAAGATTGACTCCATATTGGCTACCAATGGCTCTTTCAACGTGGCCAACTACCAGGAAGGAAATGATCTCGAACTTATTAATACTGGAATAAACATTGCAATAGCTGATTTCCTTCTAGATTCCACTATGTTATCTCAAGGAGACATAGCGAGTTTTTTCTCTACCATGGCCTTGGAGGTAGATGATTTTTCACTGGCTTTAAAAGACAGTATTCATACCGTTACCTTTTCTAAAATTGAGCTGGACTCAAGAGAAGAGGAAATATTAATTGAGAATGTCAACGTGGTACCTAAGGATTTACCTGAAAACCTGAAAGGCCCTATAATTAACGCCCATATTCCCAAGATCACGATTAACACCCGTTCCCTTACTAGTTTTCAAAAGACCGGAATTTTAGATGTTTCTCTGTTACAGCTCACAGATCCTGAAGTCAGCCTGTACCTCAACAAGGAGGAGCCTGCCATAATACTGCCTCCTAAAGAAGAAAAAGAAATAACCAGAAAAATACTGGAAAGTATATTGATCCGAAACTTTAAACTCAAAGGAGGAAGTTTTGCATTAAAAGACAAGGCTGACACCACAAAGCAAAGGGCGTTCAACAATCTCCGTCTAATACTAAGTGAGCTCAATTTTGACTTTACTCAAAAACAGACTTTTAGTTCTGACTTCTTCTTTAATGAAGATTTTCGATTTGAATTTAAAGATTATGTTTTAAATCTGCCGGACAGCCTAAACCAGGTAAGAATTGGTAAATTAATGGTGTCCACTGACAAACTCGTGTTAGACAATGTCCACTTTTTACCTAGAGTAGGGAGGTTTTCCTATGCCAGGATAAAAGGAAAACAAACGGATGCCATGGAGTTGCACGTTCCCAGAATAGTTATTGAAGGGCTTGACCTGAAAAAATTCATCGCTGAAGAAAAGCTAGAGGCTGTCACAATGAGGCTTGAAAGGCCAAAATTGGAGGTCTTTAGAGACAAACGGATTGAAGAAGACACCACGGTAATCAAAATGATGCCTCAACAACTCATGGAGTTGTCTTCACAGGTGATCGAGATGGACACCCTGATTATTGAAGACGGCTTGTTGAGGTACAGGGAATTTCCTATAAAAGGTATGGTGCCGGGTAGAATCACTTTTGATCAGTTCAATGCGAAAATGTACCCATTTAGGTTAGGGGAATTTGGGGAAAATAGGGGTAACCCTAAAGTTGAAGCCACTTTTAGGTTAAACCAATCAGCAGCCCTGAAGGCTTCATTAACCATGAGCTTTATAGACCCTTACCCAATAGCCGTGGACGCAAGTGTTGGACCTTTCGAACTTTCTGCCATTAACTCAATTTTGGCAACAAATGCATTTGTGACCGTAAAAAGAGGGTCGATTAAAGAAGGGAATTGGCACTTCGTTGCGGATAAGAACCACGCCATTGGTGAGATGGTATTAAAATACAACAACTTAAAAGTTCAACTTCTTGACGAAAGGACCTTACAGGGAGCGAGAGGAAGAAAAGGAATTTTAACCTTTGTGATAAATGCCTTGGCATTACGTAAAAACAATCCCCGCCCACTTTTCAATAGACTAGTACCTTCTACTATTTATGTAGAAAGAGTACCCCATAAGTTTGTCTTCAACTATATGTGGAAGGCTACCTTCTCAGGTTTAATGGGTAGTTCAGGCCTAATGCAACCCAAAATCCCCAAAAAAGAGGAGGAAGAATAGAAGAAAAATTTTGCCTCATGCAAAATCAACGAAAAACTAAAAGGACTGAGGCCCATTAGAATTATAAGGCAATCCCTCGTACAAAACTATCTTCCAGAAAAAACCAAAAGAGCCCCGATACTGACCGAGGCTCCTTTGTAATCATTGTATACTAATTCTTTTATCAAAAAGAATAGGCCAGTCCTGCCCGTAACCAATAGCTTGTATATTGACTTCTGAACCTTATTCCATAGGCAACCGCCGGAATAAACTGGAAATTATCAGTCAAGAAAACCCTGGCTTTAAGCTGCAGCCTTGGTGCATGCGTCACTTTATTATAAGTTGCTCTATAAGTCACACCTTGGCTGGTTAATTCACTTAAAAGTTCGTGGGTCGTATGTCGCAAATAGGCCAATTCACCTGATAGGATAACTCTCTCAGACTGATGGAAGTCATAGCCCAAGCCCAAAGAAAAGGTAGACATATTAAAGTAATCCATTTCTTCGGGGTCCAAAAAAAAGACATTACCTTTTCCTTCGAAATTAAATTTTCCAAAGGATATATCTCCATAAAATCGATCATTGATGTACCGGGAATAACCAATTTCATAGCCCTTTGCAGACAAGTTCCCACCTGTAAACTTATCAGCTTCAATAAAAGAATAACCAAAATAAATGGTGTTTTTGGTATTTGTCTGAGCTTGGCTGGTATGTGCAAACAAAAAGACGGTTAATGCTAATAACAATAGATGTTTCATTATGTAATTAATTTTCTTCTAGTGAAAAATGGCTCTTATACTGTTAAACCTCCTGATAATAATCACAAATAAACTAATAATTTAGCCCAAAAAAAATGTTTATGACTTTCAGACAAAAAATACAGAGGAATGAGGTTTTGCAGACTACTAGTAGACAACTATTGAAAAAAAAATAAGAGAGCTTAAAGAAGCTACATCATATAATAACCTCTCCCAAAATATACTGTAAAAAGAATTTTATTATATATAATAGCAATAAAGGTATTAAAAGGGTAGTAACAAATCGGCATTGTACAGTCCACGCAAAATCAAATAATCTTTACTCTTTTAAAAGATAGGTGGCCTCAAAAAATTATTTTAGATTTGTGTTCTTACAAAGATCGATCCCCACATGCAAAGTGAAAAAATAAACCAGATTAAAGCTGAATTAGCAGCAGCAAAAGCCGAATCTGCAGAAGAATTAGAAGCTTTCAGAATGAGGTTTATAAGTAAAAAGAGCGTTATAGGTGCCCTTTTTGCTGAAATGAGAAACATTCCAAATGAACAGAAAAAAGCATTTGGACAGGAAGTCAATGAAGTAAAACAACTTGCTGAAGAAAAATTTAAAGCACTGATAGCTCAATCTGAAAGCGGCAGCCAAAAAAGAGCAAGTCTTGATCAAGACCTTACATTACCTCCTACTGTTTGGCCTGTTGGTGGAATCCACCCGCTCACAGCTGTGCGACAACGCATAGTCACCATCTTTGAGCGAATTGGCTTCAACCTTTCTGAAGGACCTGAAATTGAGGACGATTGGCACAACTTTACAGCATTGAATTTCCCTGAAAATCATCCAGCACGTGAAATGCAGGATACCTTTTTCATAGAGAAAAACCCTGATATTGCTTTAAGGACACATACCTCCTCTGTGCAGGTACGCGTAATGGAAAATGAAGCACCTCCAATTCGTACACTTTCTCCAGGAAGGGTATTTAGAAACGAAGCTATATCCGCCAGGGCCCATTGTATTTTTCATCAAGTAGAAGGTCTCTATGTAGATGAAAATGTTAGCTTTGCCGATTTGAAGCAGACACTTTTCCACTTTGCAAAAGAGATGTTTGGAAAAAACACACAAGTACGTTTCAGACCTTCCTTCTTTCCTTTCACCGAACCAAGTGCAGAAATTGACATCTCCTGTCAACTTTGCAATGGAAAAGGTTGCAATATTTGCAAAGGCAGTGGTTGGGTAGAAATTGGAGGTTCGGGTATGGTGGACCCCAATGTGCTTAAAAATTGTGGAATTGACCCTGAAAAATACACCGGATTTGCTTTTGGTATGGGCATAGAAAGAATTGCCATGCTTAAATATCAAATCAATGACCTAAGGTTATTTACAGAAAATGACATCCGCTTTCTCAGTCAATTTAGAGGCTTACTATAAATTATACTTGAAACATTGATCAGTACCTGCTAAAAATGAATTACCAGGTACTGATCAACTAATAAAATACGCTCTATTTGCAAAGCACCCAAAAATTAATAACTTTGATTGATGCACAAAAAACTATCATTAATTTCCTTAAAACGGAAATTGCAGGGAAATTGGAAAGCATTTCGCTTCAATTTAAGTGCGTCTAACAATCCTGCTTTTATTGGGTTTTACAAGCATCTATACAAGCCTAAAGAAGGAAGCCTAAGTGAATTTTTAAGCCTTTATTCAGGTACAAAAAAAGATGGTTTCACTGTAATACAGATAGGTGCCAATGATGGCATAACCCATGATCCTATACATAAATTTATAAAAAGAGACAATTGGTCAGGGGTATTGCTCGAACCTCTACCAGGTGTTTACCATCAATTCCTTAAGAAAATTTACGCCAAAAATAAGGGCATAAAGACAATCTGCGCAGCCATCGGAGAAGAAGATGGTATTCAGGAAATCTATAAAATTGGTTTTTCTAACATGCGCTGGGCTACCGGCCTTACTTCATTTTCCAAAGACAAAGTGCTAAAAGCCTTTGAAGATGGAATAGTGGCCTCCAATTGCAGGAAATTTGGTATTGAAATCCCAAAAGATAAAAGCAAATGGGTGGCACATGAAAATGTGCAGGTCATTTCACCGAAAAGTCTTATAAATAAGTACAAGCTAAAACAAATAGACCTATTGCAAATCGATGCGGAAGGTTATGACTTGGAGGTTATTCGCATTTTTGACATCGCACAAACTAAACCTAAAGCGATTATCTTTGAAAATGTGGGATTAAACGAAAAGGACTACGAGGCCTGCTTACAGCTATTAAAAGAGAACCAATATTCCACTCGGAAATTTGGTCCCAATACCTTGGCACTGAAATCACCAATTGATAGTACCTTCCAAAAATTCTTTAACTGATGAAAAAGGCATTGGTATCCATTGTCATCCCTTGTTACAATCAGGGAGCTTATCTTGAAGAAACCGTACAATCCGTATTGTCCTCCACCTATAGACCAATACAGATAATAATTGTTAATGATGGATCCAGTGATAACTCTTTGCAAATTGCCCAAAAGCTAAGCGAAAAACACAAAGAAATATCTGTATTGGACCAGCCCAACTCAGGAGTGGCCAAAGCCCGAAACACAGGGATCAAGGCTGCTTTAGGCAATTACATTTTACCCTTGGATGGTGATGACCTTATCTCTCCAGAATACTTGGAAAAAGCTGTGGAAACATTGGAACAGCAAGCAGAGGTAAAAGTAGTCTATTGCCAAGCTGTAAAATTCAACTCAACCTTACAAAAGCCATGGAAACTAAAGTCATTTAGCCGCAACAAACTAGCTAGAGACAACATGATTTTTGTGGCCGCACTTTTTAGAAAATCAGATTTTTTAGCCATTGGAGGATTTTCTGAAGACATGACCATGGGGCGTGAGGATTGGGAATTTTGGATCAAAATGTTAAAAGATGGAGGCGAAGTCATTCAACTTCCATTTATTGGTTTCTATTATAGGCTAACCCCACAGAGCAAAAGAAAGAAAACAGGCACCAACCAAAAGAAGAGAGAACGAATAGCATATTTAAATGCCCATCACCTGCCTTTCTTTGAACGCGAATTAAATGGTCCGCTTAGGTTTCAACGTACTTGGTCTAAACCTTACAATACCTTATTAAAGTGGCTTGGTAAGCTTTAGCGAAGGAAATACATTACTAAAAAGGCTTTCCTAGGCCCATCCATACCTAGACCAAACCAGGGCACACAAAACGGAACAAATGATTCTTTTGACAAATCACTAAAAAACGAATCAATAAATCAGAAAAACACAAGGCCATAATTTTGACATCGTATCTTTTGGTTTCAAGGGAAATAATCTTATATTCATCCTCGTAATAATTCCCTAATATGAAAGAAAAAATCAATTTTAGTCTGCACAGTTTAAGCCTCGTTATAGTTATTGGTCTTCTCGCTTGGTATTTCATTAGCACTGGAGTTACTGCCTCTACCGCATTCACCTACATGATCTTTGTCTTGATCGTCGTTGAAATCAGCAGCCTGGTATTAATTAGCGGCATTTATCCTGAAAGCCACACCTCCTTTAAAATTGGTATTATCGCTTCTCTATTTATACTCTTGGGTATCAAAATTATGATACCTTCGTTTTTTGTACCGATATCTGTAGCCTTAATTTCCGTTAACTTTATTTATAATTTTTACTCCAACAACAAAAGAAGGAAAGGTGCATTTAGAAGGAGAAAAAACAAAACTGCTCGATTTTAACCTTTATATTTATCTTCTCTGCATTGCTATAAGTGGGAATACAAAGAAAATCAGGTGTAAGCAAAGCTAAATCTTCACTAGAAAATGACCGCTTTCTAGACATCAACTGTCCACTACCGAACATCAAACAAGATTCATTGATCAGGTTTACAGCTACTTATATATTTTTTTTTAAAAAATAAGGCTGAATATTTTTCTCAAATTCTTCCTCAATTTTTTAAAAATTCCGACCGATACAATAGCAAATCACTGTACGCTTGTCCGAATTTGAAACACTTTTACTTTAGAAAGGGCTATAAAAAGTGTTGCATCCTCAGGTAAAAAAATTTATCCCTCTTTCCTATTGCCCTACAAATAATGAATTGGTACGCGCTTGGTATTAAATGTTGAAAAAGAAATCAACTTTAAACTGTACCAAGTCATGAAAACAATAACAACATTAATGCTCGTATTCGGTTTATCATTTTCAAGCTTTGCAATTGATAAAGGTTTAATGGAGGTTTCCTCTGTTGAAATCCAAGAACAAAGGTTTACTATTAATTTAGCCGAGGCCATAGGCCAAGTAAGGATTAGCATTTATGATCCGAATGGAAACATCATTAACAGAACCTTTTTTAAAGTAAGTGGCCCACAACGTATCCCTTTTAATTTAAGCCAAGTACCTGAAGGCCATTACAAAGTAATGCTAGAAACCAAGGATGAATCACGAAACTTCGATATTGCAAGTTATCGAAAAGTAGAAAAGAAAGTAATGGCCTATGCAAAAGCAATTGATGAAAACTCCTTTAACCTAAGAGTTCTAGGTATAACAGAACCCAACACTAAAGTGACCATTTACAGCGACAACCATAAGGTTCTCTTAAAGGATGAGATTACAGAAATGGGAGGTTTTTCAAAAAACTACCACCTTAAGTACTTAAAATTAAGTAAAATTTATCTTAAGGTGGAGAACGCAGAAGGAAAATCCAAGTTCTTGTATTTCAATTGATAAGAGCCTTAAAGCTAGAAGGGTTTATCCTTGAACACACAGAAAAGTCCTCAAACAGCCTAATTTACAACCGTTTGCAGAAACCCTTTAATAAAGTCAAAGGCTGTAATTTACGTCCCGTCTCGGAATCCGAGATAAAAGTCTCCTTAATAAAGACAGGGAGACTTTTTTAGTTTCTGAGGTAAGGCTCATTAAGGATTCACTTGTGTAAAATAAAACCTTAATGAGCGAATCAATTATTTCTTATTGATACTTTTCTATTAGGCCCTCTAGTTCTTCCTGACTCAATTGGCCGGTATGGAAATGTCTATCGCCGTTTGCAGATACAAACAAGGTAGCCGGAATGGCTCCTGACCAATCCTTTTTCAGCTTGCGTTTCCAATCCTTTTGTTCTTTTTCACTGAGTAACCATACGGTTGTTTTTATCTCATTTTTTTCTAAAAATGCCTGCACCCTATCTCGCCTCCGATCATCATCAAGTGACACAAATACCAAGCTAGTTCCTTCAGAATTATTAACCGTAGATTCAAAATAAGGCATTTCATGTATGCATGGCAAACACCAAGTGGCCCAAAAGTTATAAATTCTCAGATCTTCGGAAGGGGTTTCAATTTTGTTCTTGAAGTCTTCAAAATCGATGGTAATCATTGGGTCTGTTTCCACAAAACTCAAACCTAAAAAGAGAAACAAAACCTTAAATTTTAACAACATAGATAGTCAACTTTATTCAATTAACATTAATTATTTAATGTCTGATTAATATAATAAATAGATTGAGGAATTTGAGCCACCGACTTGGCCGATTCGTCTTCAATGATTAGGTAAGCTGTCCCTCCTTTTTTCGCCTGCTCAATAATTTCCTTTATGCCAACATCTCCTGTACCAAGTACCACATTTGAAGCATCGTCTCCTGTACCATCCGTTGTTCCTTTAGTACCAATTTTTCGGTCTTTCAAGTGCAATAGCGGGAATTTTTCGGGATGCGCTTTCAATATGGCCAATGGATCAGCTCCACCCATTTTTACCCAAAAAACATCCATTTCGAATTTAAAATCAGTTGCATTGTCCAACATATAATCAAACAATGTGCCGTTGCCATAAGGCTTGAATTCATAACCATGAGGGTGATAACAAAAGGTAATCCCTGCTGCTTTGGCCAATTTACCAAACCTGTTAAATACCTCAACTGCTTCTTTGGCATTTTGCTCTGTAAATTCTCCTGTATGGGGTATCCAAAAAGTTACAATATACTTAGAACCAAAGCTTTTTGCTTTTTCAATTACTGCCTCGGGGTCGGTGCCTATCTCCTCATAGGAACCACCTACACTTATCATTTGAAGTTCATACTTGGCCAACAATGCCTTGTATTTCTTATCACTCAAACCGTAAGTAGTACCACCTTCAATATAGCGGACGCCCCATTGTTGAATAATCTCATGGTATTTTTCAACATCCAGCTTCATTTGTTCTCTTAGGCTATAAAGCTGTAAACCTATCTCTTGTGCTTTTAAAGTGGCGACAAATGAAAAATTGACCACCAGGATTAAGAGGTATAAAATGCATGTTTTTTTCATGGGGCTTATCGTTTTAAGTAAAATAACGAAATCCCAGCATACAAACAAAAAAAAATCTTAAGGCATTGATTTTAAGAGAGCATTTAAACTATTCTTCCTTAAAACTATCCAAAACATACAAAAATATATTTAAAGAAAGCGTGGATACATCTTCAGATTCAGGAGCCTTTTGGCGCATGGCTATTTCCTTGTCACGAAGCAATACTTCTTTACTCTTCTTTTGCTTCTTGCTCACAACATTTGAATAACCAATAAATCTATTTTTCTTCTCTACAAAATTTTCATCTGTACTGATTTCCGTTTTAGCCAATTGCGTTTTTTGCTGAACAAAATTGTAAACGTTACCGGAATTATCCTGAGAAAAAGTATTGTGCGATATTAAACCGAAAAACAAAAACCCAAGGATAAAAGGTATATTTAAAAGGATCCGAATATTCTTTTGCAATATCATGGTTTTGTTTATTATAAGTCTCCGTATCAGGATTAACAAGTATTTGTAAATCAATGATACACAAATTTTTAATCTTTTACAAATGCCTCCAGAAAGAATAATTCTCCTTTTCACTACCGATAAAGTAATTTTACTATAATTTATACTTAGGAATAATAGCTATGGATATTAGTTTTAAATTTGCTTAAACACCAAAAGCTTAACCTAGTCTTACCAATGATGCAAGCCATCAACTTTCTTCAGTTCGCTTCTAAATTTGCCAAAAATTTTACCACTGGATCGGATGACTATATCCTATTGGATGTTGTCATTGACTCAAGAAAAATTCAATCCGGCAGCAAAACGCTTTTCGTAGCCTTGAATGGCTCCAGGTATTCCGGTTGGGAATTTGCAGAAGATGCCTATTCCAAAGGGGTTAGGAATTTTATCCTCCCTGAGGATTGTCCTGATCCTATTTTGAAAAGCCTGGAACAGGCAAATATTTTATTGTCCCCTTCTCCCTTGAGAGAACTTCAGGAATTGGCCCAACTAAATAGAGACAATTTTGCTGGTCCAGTAATTGGAATAACTGGGAGTAATGGTAAAACCATCGTTAAGGAATGGCTTGCTCAGGTACTTTCTTCCAAATACGACGTATGGAAAAGCCCCAAAAGCTACAATAGCCAGATTGGTGTTGCTCTTTCTTCCTTAGGAATTAGCCAACAACATCAGGTTGCCGTACTAGAGGCTGGAATTTCTGCCCCAAATGAAATGAATGCCTTGGCGCAAATCATTCAGCCTCAATTGGGAATATTCACCAATATTGGAAGTGCACATGATGAATATTTCCTTGATTCAACAGCCAAGATAAGGGAAAAATGCTTGCTCTTTAAAAATGTCAAATACTTGATTTATAGAAAAGATCAAAGTCTTCTAAGTCAATATTTGGAGAAAAACTTTGATCCATCCGTACTGGTCAGTTGGTCCGATGAGCCCGGGGGAGATTATGTTTTATCTATTAAACCTCATAACAACGGATCCAAAATTTTCCTGATAGGAAATGATTTTCAAACGCATACTTTCATCACACCTTTCAAAGACCAGGCTTCACTTGAAAATGTCAGACATGTCATCACAGCTGCCCTTAGCTTGGGAATGAAGCCGGATGTAATACAACAAGGCCTCGGGCTGCTTTTAGCTGTAGACATGAGGCTAACTCTAAAGTCAGGGATAAATGGCTCTAAGTTGATTGATGACAGCTACAACAATGATTTAGCCGGATTGGAAATAGCACTTGAATTCATGAGCCAGCAAATCACTACTACTGGGCGAAAGATCCTGATTTTGTCGGAAATGCAACAAGTAGGAAATGAAAAGGCTGTTTTTCAAAAAATCGCTTGGCTTCTAGAGCACTATGAAATTGATCTTTTTATTGGTGTAGGAAAAGGATACCTTGGCTTTCAATCCTTATTTACTCCTGAAAGTATATTTTATGATTCCACAGAAGTACTTTTAAAATCCCTAGACATATTATCGCTTTCCAATGACCTCATCCTTATAAAGGGGGCTAGAGCATTTCAATTTGAAAATATTGTTCAAAAGTTAGAAGCACTAGCTCATGAAACCATTTTAGAAATCAATTTAAACGCCCTTAGACATAACTTTATCCACTATCGCCAAAAACTTAAACCTGGCACCAAAATGATGGTCATGGTCAAAGCTTTCGCTTACGGTGGTGGAGCTGCAGAAATCGGAAATTACCTACAGGAAATTGGAGCCGATTATTTATCGGTGGCCTATACCGATGAGGGGGTATTCCTTAGAAACAATGGAATCACCTTACCTATTATGGTAATGAACCCAGGGAGTTATCACTTGGACTTACTATTGGATAAGGCCCTTGAACCGGTGGTTTACAACCTTGATCAATTGAAATCCTTGGCAGATGGACTAAAGGACATTACGGGCATGTTATCGGTTCACTTGGAATTGGATACCGGCATGCGTAGACTCGGCATGTCTGAAAATGATCTTGATGAGGCCATCAAAATTCTTCAACAGGCTGAAAATTTAAAAATTTCAGGAATCTTCACTCATTTGGCTGGTGCTGATGAAGCCGTACACGAAAGTTTTAGCTTACAGCAGCTGGCTTCATTTGAGCGATCTAGCAGTAAAATAATCCAAGAGACGGGTTGTCAACCCATTCGACATTGCCTCAACTCCGCAGGAATTATCCGTTATCCTAAATATTCCTTCGACATGGTCCGCTTAGGAATTGGGCTCTATGGCATTGAAGTCAATCAACTAGAACAAGACAAATTACAGCCGGCTATGACGCTTAAAACGGTGGTGTCTCAGGTAAAAAAGCTTAAAAAAGGAGAGACAATTGGCTATGGAAGAAAAGGAGAAATGGCGAATGAAGGAGAAGTAGCTACCCTGGCCATAGGTTATGCGGACGGATACGACAGGCGATTTAGCAATGGCAAGGCAAAAGTTTTAATTAAAGGACAAATGGCGCCAATTATTGGCAATGTTTGCATGGACATGTGCATGGTAGACGTTACTGGCCTCCAGGTTACGGAAGGCGATGTGGCCATACTTTTCGGTAACAAACCATCGATTATCGAACTTGCTGCTAATATTGGCACTATTCCTTATGAGCTGCTAACTGGAATAGGGCCAAGAGTAAAGCGACAATACATATTGGATTGAGGCAAATGCCAAATTCATGTTAAACTGATCTTAATTTGGATAATATTTTGTTTATTTGTCATTTATATTGATGGTGCTTGTACCCTATAGTTAATGAACCATATCTCACTGAAATCAATCTTTCTGTTTTTTCTTGTGTTGTCTAGCTTTTCTTGTGAAAATGTGCTCGAAGAAGAAATCGTAATCTATAATAACGATTTCTCCACAGCAGATCTTAATTCAATAGAAAACGGTAGACTATTTGTTTTCAATGGAGACACCGTCTTAGGCTATTACAATGATGAGGAAGTTTTATTGAACCTGGCCTCTTTGCCTAAGCACAACACTATCAAGGTCACCATAGATCTTCTTCTTCATGACAGTTGGGATGGGAATCCTGAGAATGTGGGCGGACCGGATTACTGGTATTTGGAATTGGATGGGCAATCAGTTCTCCATACAACATTTTCGAATTCTCCTTGCGAATCCACCTACTGTCTCTACCAGTCTTACCCAGCCAATTACCCTAGATTTAACGAACCAAAAACCGAAGCTTTAAGAACTGATTTGCCGGGAAGGTGCCAGTATAAAAATTCTAATGGCTGGACAAGTCTCTACAGAATCACTAAAATAATCAGCCATAAGAGCAATCAACTCTCCATCACCTTGGGAGACGACCTTAAACAAGAAAATACGCCTGAACCGATTTGTGATGAAAGTTGGTCTGTATCTAGCATCCAGGTTAGCACCTTGACAATAAATTGAATCCGGCATGAGCAAAAAGCACCTTTTTTATTTACAAATTACCTTTTGGGCATGTTTTATTTGTTTGACTTCCCAAACAAAGGTTCTGTCGCAAAGCATAGGATTGAATTATCCGATCTATGATGATTATATGCGAAGGCAGCAGCTACTAGGCAACCTGTCAGCGGAAAGCAGCTTTATGATTCGTCCCCTCTATCCTACCGAAGCATTTAATAAAAGCAACCCATTCGCTTTGGAAGAGAATAAGGTAGCTCCAGATTTAAATTCAACGGATATTAAAAAGTCCAAATTCGTGACCTTACCAGCCATGCTCAAAAGCAGGTACAATAGTAAGCTCCCTTTTGGCATTAATGACGTTCAGATGATTCCAAACAAAGGAACCCAATTCAATGCTAGTGTGGGTTTTTATTTTGAACATGGGCCACTAACCATTCAATTCCAACCGGAAGTTTTGCATGCTGAAAACCAAGATTTCACAGGTTTCCCCCTTGAACATTGGGGAAGCACATGGTTACAGTATTTTGAATGGATCAATACCTCCGATATTCCTGAAAGATTTGATCAGGGTCCGGTCACCAAACTGTCTTTAGGACAATCCAGTATTCGTTACAACTATAAGGACTATTCTATAGGTATTTCTAACGAAAACCTTTGGTGGGGACCGGGAAGAAAGGCTTCTTTGCTCATGAGTAACAATGCACCAGGCTTTCTACACCTTACTTTAAATACACGAAAACCTGTTAAAACAATTTTGGGTAATTTTGAGGGACAGATAATTGCAGGCCAACTTAGGTCTTCAGGAGTAGATCCCGTCAATTCCGATTACATCTATACAAACACCCCACTTTACGTGGTCAAAAGACCTGACGAGGACTGGCGTTACCTATCAGGGCTTGCCCTTACCTACCAACCTAAATGGCTCCCAGGTTTATTTTTAGGCTTTAGCAGTGTTTCTCAAATGTATCATACAGACCTGAGTCAATTTGCTGATTACCTACCTGTATTTAATGGCGAAAAAGGCCCTGAGAGTATAAGCAAACCCAATGTAGACAAAAGGAATCAGCTTAGTTCAGGATATTTCAGGTGGATAGACACAAATGGTCATTTTGAGTTTTATGGAGAGTATGGCAGCAATGGTAATAGTCGAAGCTTGAATGACTTCCTAATTAACCCAGACAAAAACAGGGCTTTTCTTTTTGGATTTACAAATTTAATCCCTCTAAAAAAGGAGGACGAATTCCTGCAAATGGGCATGGAAATCACACAAACAGGTCAAACGGTTAGAGAAGAAATTCTCGCTAGAAATAGCTGGTATACCCACCCTTACGTAAGACATGGGTATACCCATAAAGGACAGGTTTTAGGTTTTGGTTATGGCCCAGGTAGCAATACCATTTCGATTGACATGGCCTGGGTAAAAAAATACAATCGCCTCGGGTTTGAGTTTGAATACATCAATCACAATAACGATTTCTATTACAAACGTTTTGAATCAATTAAGGACTTACGTAGAAAATACGTAGACATAGTACCTGCACTGATTGGAGAATGGAGATTTGATAATGTTTTATTGTCAGCCAATTTCAAATACCTCACCTCATTAAACTATAAGTGGTACTTGGAAAATGATCCTGAAGATTATTTTATTCCAGGACTGGACAAAACTAGCTTTGTGGGAAATATTGGTATTACCTATCTCATGAAATAAGCCTGTTGTCTACTTTTTTTGGTTAAACCCGGATTATGTAATAGAATGTCTATTTCATATTTCGGGTTAAATCATAGTACGCATGCTCCTTGACTTTACATGGTAAACACTTAGCCTGTATACTTTTATCGAAGCCTATAGACAAATTTTAGCCTCACTCTATGCTGGCATCAATTTCTAAGATGCTTTTTAAAATGAGCTCACAAGCTTCTAGAAAAAAAGGTTGATGGATATTTTCAAATAAATCTGAAGGTTGGTGATAATCCTCGTGATCATCCACTCCAAAATAAATAAAGGGGATGCCTTTTTTATGGAAAGGGCCATGATCGGAAGCATTGGTCCAGTCAAGCTGCCCTTTCTCTCCATCATTCCCTAAAACCAACTGAATGGGCGAGCGCTTGCCCACCTTTTCAAGATAAGGTATAAATTGTGGGTAAAACGTGGTACCCACAGCATACAGCGTATTGTTTTCACTTCGGCTGATCATGTCCATATTTACTACCAATTTAATCTGCTTTAAAGGAAAGGGGAAGTCTTGCAGTAAAGCTTTAGCACCTACTAGGCCCATTTCCTCAGCATCAGTAACAGCAAAGAGTATAGAATGCAAAGGCCTGTTCTCCATAAAATAAGCGGCCATATTCAACAAGGCGGCGGTTCCTGAGGCATTGTCATCTGCCCCATTGTAAATTTTGTCCCCTTTTTTTCCCAAATGGTCATAATGAGCCATTAAAAGAATTATTTTGGACGACTCCGTGCCTGGTATAAAACCGATAAGGTTACTTCCCTCATCCAGACTTTCATCATCTCCTTCTAAAGCGAAGCTTTGCGTGTACATGGGGTATTGACTGGTCAGTTTAAGTGCTTCAAATCGTTCAATAATATGGGCAGCAGCCAATTTATTCCCCTCTGTATTTGTAGCTCTTCCTTCCAATTGATCTGATGAAAGGTACCTTATGTCCTCCATCAAGGTTTGCTTGTCAATTTTTTGGGCCTTTGACAAGAGTGGTAAATAACAAAAAAGTAATAAAATTAAGTAGGTAATCGTTTTCATAACGAAAGATTTTACAATGGCTTGTGTATATTCGTGAAAATACTAAACTTTCAGATGTGGATTTGACTTTGTTTATAAAATATATTTCTTTGACAGGGCTGATATGTTTTTTTTCGCTAGCAGGCTTTGCTCAACCAACACCTGTCGGTCAATTTTTAGATGGTAAATCGGTGATTTTGGTTTCCGCTGCTACTTCCGCAACTCCTCCAGTCAATTGGCAAGGTCTGGCAGAAGAAATCCACCCTGCATTTGTGGCAGCTGGGGGAGATCCGGTAGCCTACTATGAACTGGAAGAAGTCATTTTATCTGATGCCATTAAAAACGCATATGCCAATCACTTTATAACAAGGCAAATCAAAAACATCGTTTTACTTATCAGAAAAGAAGATGGTCGTATGTTTTGTCATATATTTCCCTTCTCAGGTAATGGTAACATTATCGCGCCTGGCAATAATTGGTCCGCAAATGCTAACAATAAGGATCAACTCAAAGAACAAATCCAAGCTATAGGTGCAAACAAAAGAAGTGAGAATTTCTTAGTAATAAATGTTCCTGAATACCCTGCCATACCAGGACTGGAGAGCAACTCCAATAATAGTGGTTATATTCAAGCGGCTCCTTTAAACCTTGATGTTTTCAAACTGGGGATTTTACTGACTGGTGCCGCTGGGAATGAGAGCTATCTCAACACTTTCCGCCAGGACATTTATGGTAAGGAAGAAAACCAAGTATTGGCAGAGCAAAAGGCACAAAGAGAAGGTCTAGAACAAGTCTTCAAAGCGGAATACCCTTTTCAAACCGAATTCCTAACCACTGCCAAATCGAACCAACAATTAATCAGCGAAAAAGTCCAGTTTATCCTCATGAAACAAGAAGGTCGAGAAGCTGATCTGATGAGGAGTATGGGAGTCCCCTTGGAAGCTAGCCAAAACCCAGAAAGAATTGTAGTAAAATATTACATCCGTTTCTTAGTAAGGAATGAATTGTACATAGGAGAAAAATGGGATGCTTCACCGGATTGGAGACAAGCTCTGAAAAGCTTTTTGAATCAAATTACTCCTTAAACCAAAAAAATAGGCCGCTTTCTATTCATTGATGAAATCACTTTCTGAACAATGCCATCACCTTGCCTAATGTACTTCAGGTAAAAAGGCAATAAAAAGAGGCAGATCCAAAGGACCTACCTCCACATTTAGATGTAGCAGATTTCATTTAGGGTGATAAACAACTTCTCTACTTATCCAATTAAAAATTTATTTATCAATGGAGCCCATTACCCTTTTTAAAAAGGCATTCATGGCCTCCTTTTTATCCATCCCCTCCTCCTTGATCATTTTTTGAACTTCCAGGGAGCCATACAAGTTTGAAAGCAATTCTCCCATAACGTCCAATTCCTCATCCTTCAAAGTACTTATCTCCGTCATTGATTCCAGGAGTTCAATGGTTTCTACCACCCAGTCCTCATCATTCTCTTCAATAAAACCCAGTACATGCTTAATTATCGGCAACCTCATTGATCAATGTTTTTAAAGCGTCTTCTTTATTTGTCTGTATTTGATTTACGAGTGTTCCTCCATTAAAGACCGCGAAAGTCGGCAGGTTGTTCACTTCGGCTAATTTTCTGGATTCCGGTAGCTTCTCTGCATCCACATATAAAAAGGTAATCCCATCGTATTCTTTACTTAACCTTTTCATTTTGGGTTTCATAATTCTACAGTTGCCACACCAAGTAGCACCATATTGAACCACTACCTTTTCATTGTCTTTAATGACTTGTCCTAAATTATCTGATTCTAATTCTTGTAGCATAAAACTTTTGGTTTAATTATAAATCAAAGATAGATACTATTAATAATAAAATCCAATTGATAATATCTATGAGTCATTGCGTTTATTAATAGAACTCCTTTTTAAGGAAGGGAATAAGGGCCAATGACAAGGCCTGCTGATAATAATCTGCCCTACTGATAACCCCATTAGTAAGGATGCCTACAGCTCCTCCATTTTCTTTGGAGTTTCTTTGCCTAAACAATTTGTCATCTGCTTCTCCCAGTTCCATTCCTTCGCTTACCATTTTATTTATGGCTTCTGGAAGAAAAAAAGACGCGGTCTTGGCTTTCCCTATAGTATTCTCATTATTCAGTATGACCATCCATGCAAAAGCAACCATTTGCTCACCAACATGATCAACTCCTCCTTCTATACCCACCCAAAAATCCGCTTCTGGAAAAGCATTTTTGGAGGCAAAGGCCCGGTTATAGGCCCCCGTATAAGTTTCTACATCCCCCATGGGCTGAGCACTAACTTTAGAGTCAACATTCAGACCCTGAACAATAAAACTATCATCAAATATATTAGAGAAAGCATTTTCAGAACTCTTAATTTTCACAGGATTTTTACTGCCTACAATTACTAATTTCTGTCTTTTTTGTTCCTGTAAATTTCTTCTTTTCGGGAATGCCATTATGTGAATTAAATTTGAAAATACCTGGTTTAGGACATGTTGTGGTAAACGTGGTTTACATCATCGTCCTCTTCTATCCGCTCTATCATTTTGTTGATGTCGGCTTCTTGTTCACTAGTGAGTTCGGTAGTAGACATTGGAAAGCGTTGCATTTCTGCACTTATGACCTCTACTCCTTTGTCTTCAAGTGCTTTTTGCATGTTACCAAAATCCTCAAAGGCAGTATAGACAAAGATCTCACCTTCATTCTCATCAATATCTTCCAAACCAAAATCAATCAATTCCAATTCCAGTTCTTCCAAATCATAATCAGCTTTTAAAAATCGGAATACAGCTTTGTGTTCAAACATAAAGCTTACAGAACCAGTGGTGCCCAAAGAGCCTCCAGCTTTGGAAAAATAATGTCTCACATTGGCTACAGTTCTGTTGATATTGTCAGTTGAGGTTTCAACGATTACAGCTATGCCATGGGGACCATATCCCTCGTAGACAACTTCTTCGTAATCTTTTTCATCCTTATTACTAGCCCTCGCGATAGCAGCTTCTATCCTGTCCTTAGGCATTGATGCGCCCTTGGCATTCTGTATAACTGTCTTTAATTTTGTGTTATTAGATGGGTCAGGTCCGCCAGCCTTTACAGCCATAACGATTTCCTTGCCCAAGCGTGTAAACACTTTGGACATTTGATTCCATCTTTTGAATTTTCTTTCTTTTCTAAATTCAAATGCTCTTCCCATAAGTTTTTATTTTTCCGGTTTGTAAAAATAAATAAATTTTTCGATAGGACTAACATACCAACAAAACTAAGCATGAGTATTCCAATTTTAAGGTTTTGGGTAATTGTTGAACTATGGCCCACGATATACGTTTTATTTCTAGGTAATACAACCTCATTTAAAAGTTTTTAGTAATGGACCAAGCTCTTCCAAACCTTCCCGAATTATCTCTTCCAAGAATTGTAGTCATAGGTGCAGGATTTGCTGGCCTCAAATTGGCCAGGGAATTAAAAAACAAGGACTACCAAGTGATATTATTGGACAAGAACAACTATCACCAATTTCAACCCCTATTCTATCAGGTAGCCACTGCAGGTCTGGAACCAAGTGCCATCTCCTTTCCTTTAAGGAAGGTTTTTCACAATACACCAAATGTAACCTTCCGAATGGCGGAAGCACAAAGAATCGATCAAAGTAAAAATCGCCTTTATACTGACATTGGCTATATTGATTATGATTACCTGATTCTGGCCATGGGAGCAGACACCAATTACTTTGGAATGAAAAATATAATGGACAACAGCGTTCCCATGAAGTCTGTTTCTGAAGCTTTGTTTATACGAAACAAAATCATTTCAAACTATGAAAGGGCCATCAACATCGCTGATATTGAAAAGAGAAAAGCATTGATGAATGTAGTAATAGTAGGCGGTGGACCAACAGGGGTTGAGTTAGCAGGTGCCATGGCTGAGCTAAGAAACAAAGTTTTCCCAAAGGACTATCCACAGCTTAACTTTGAAAACATGAAGGTCGTTTTGATAGAAGCAGGGCCTTCTCTTCTAGCAGGCATGTCGTCATCTTCAGGGCAGAAAGCTAAAGAGTACCTGGAAAGCCTTAAAGTAAAAGTCATGCTTCAAACTGCGGTAGAAGATTATGATGGTCTAAATGTTATTATCAAAGGTGAATCAGGTATTCAAACGAACACCTTGCTTTGGGCGGCAGGAATAAAGCCCAATGGCATTGAAGGTATTTTGGACGTTCAAAAGTTCAAGAATGGCCGCTTACTTGTAGATGAATACAACCTTGTGAAAGATGCGAGCAACATATATGCCCTTGGGGACCTTTGTTTGCAACAACTGCCCGATTACCCTAAAGGACACCCACAGGTAGCCCAAGTAGCCATTCAGCAAGCGGATAACTTGGCAAAAAACTTTCTGGCCAAACTAAAAGACAAACCATCAAAAGCCTTTAAGTACAAAGACCTTGGCAGAATGGCTACTGTAGGAAGAAAGCTTGCTGTGGTTGATCTACCTTTTATGAAACTTCAGGGTGTACTTGCTTGGCTTATTTGGTTATTTGTTCACCTAATGGCCATCCTTGGTGTAAAAAACAGAATATTTATCTTCCTTGATTGGTCTTGGAACTACCTGGCTTTCGATCCTTCATTAAGGTTACTTATCAGACCTACCTACGTGAAACCCAAAGACAGAGAAGAGTTAGTAGAAGATAAAAATTAAGGCGTTTAATATTTTTAACATTCCTTAACACCTGAACATTAAACCTGTACAGTTACTTCTGGTCTAACAGCTATACAAACCAAAAACGGTAACAAATATGAAAAAGGTAATAATGATTTGTGCACTGGTAGTAGCTACCGTGGTGCACGTACAAGCACAAAGACAAGGCGACAGAGAAATTAATCCAGAGAAAATGGCCGAAAGGATGACCCAAAGGATGGATGAGAAACTAGACCTTACTGAAGAGCAGGAAAAACAAATCAACGCTTTATTTCTTGAGCAAGCCAATAGTCGAAAAGAATCTCAAAAAGAAAATAGAGAAGAAATGAAGGCGGCAAGGGAAGCACACCAGCAAAAACTGGAAGCCATCCTTACCCCTGAGCAGAAAGAAAAATGGGAAGCTGAACAAAAAGAAGGAAGGTCCCAAATGCGTAAAAAAAGAGGAGGAAGGCAAGGAGGAGGTGAGTAATTTCCCTTTAAAGGAAAGAATACCGGAGTTTAATCCTCCTTTGCAATAAACGAAGCCAAGGCACTACCTGCAATACCCGATAGTTATTATTGGTTATTAACGGAAAACATGCCTTGGCTTTTTTATGCCTTCTCCTATTTTCCTGTAATTTTGAAGCATCTATGAAACAGGCCATTATTGTATTTCAAAAATTTCCTGCGCCAGGAAAAGTAAAAACTCGCCTTGCGGCTACTATCGGCAATGATAAAGCCGTTTATATTTATACCTATTTGTTAAACTACACGCATCAATTGTTGACAACAATACCAGCAGATACCTTGGTATTTCATGAAGGGACTATCAATAAAACCGAATATCCTGGCAACAATTATTATTTTTTTCCTCAGGAAGGAAATAACCTGGGAGATAAAATGTACAATGCCTTTTCTAAAGCTTTCGAAGAAAATTACGATCAGGTTTTAATTATTGGAACTGATTGTCTGGAGCTTAAGAATAGTCATATTGAGGAAGCTTTAAGCAGTTTGGACAAGAATGATTTGGTCTTAGGACCAGCCAAAGATGGAGGCTACTACCTGATAGGACTAAATAAAAACGATCCCCGCTTGTTTGAAAACATCCAATGGAGTACAGAATCAGTATTTGCGGAAACAATGAATATTGCCAAGATGCTTCAACTTAAAGTACATCTTTTAGAAAGGTTAAATGATATCGATGAGTATTCGGACCTCAGTGAGCAACTCAAAAAGCTTATTTCAATCAAAGATCCCAATTAGGAGGGCTACCACAACCAATGCAACCGAAAATAGTAAATATCAAAGACAAGCATCTGCTAGGCATAAGTTGCCGTATGAGCGTGAATAACAATAAAACTCCTGAACTTTGGAAAAAGTTTATGAGCATCCTACACACAATCTCGAGCAACAAACCACAGGAGTTCATCGCATTGCAAGTGTATGAAGCCTCCTACTTTTCTTCCGCCTTTGATCCTTCAAAGGAATTTGACCAGTGGGCATGTATGGAGGTAGAAAATGGCAAAGAAATACACCAAGAGCTAACACCGTTTTTGTTAAAAGGAGGGCTGTTCGCAGTGTTTAATTATAAAGGACCAAGTACAGACCATAGCGTCTTTGAATACATCTACGGAACCTGGATTCCCGAATCCCAATTCCAATTGGATGACAGGCCTCACTTTCAGGTGATGGGAGAAAAATATAGCAACAACTCCCCTTCTTCAGAAGAGGAAATCTGGATTCCACTTCGAAGAAAATAATACTTTTCACGTATCATGAACAGGGATTAGACAATAAAACCACCCAATTCTATATGGAAATATTATAATATAAAAGACAATTAGAGGACTTGAAATGAAAAGCTCATTTAATGGATCTACCGGTTTAAATTAAAACAGAGTAATCAAATTATATTCTTTTCGATTATAGCTGGTAACAGGAATACAAATACTCGATAATAAAGGACTACAAGTTTTGGTGATTTCCAAAATTTGCCTGCTACTTTTAAATGCTAAACTTACAGCTGTATATTCTACAACATCTAATTCTGAAAGACCTTCAATATCTTCATAAAGCTCCTCCCCTAAGTTAAAAAGCCTGCTTTCTTCATTCAATACCAACTCATTCCCTTCCAAAACATAATTCCCCATCAAATAAATGGAATAACCCAAAATTTGATTGGTTTCAGGGTCTTTGAAAGTTATGCTTCTATAATACTTTCCGTCTAAATCAAACACATAGGTATCTACTTTGTTCAAGTCCTGATTTTCAAGATAAAAATAGTTTTCCCAATTGCCATAAAGGTTTTGGGCTTCGATGACCTCCTCCTCTACACAGCTTATCCATAAGAAGAATAATGGTAGAATGAGAAAAATGTGGTACTTTTTCATAATATATGAGTTTCTTTCTTAGTTTAAGACGCACTTCTTGTTCATTTCGTCTCAGAATAAAATAAAAGCTTAATTGTGAATAAAATGCTTCAACTAAGTTTTTTCATTTTCGGAGCTACCTTTCAATTCAAATTAAATTTCTTACATTCAAACATTGACAAAAGCTTTTTGCTAGGGCCTATTCGCTAAAAAACATGACTTTTCTATACATTGTATATGTTCTATTTGTAATTCATGTAATTGTTGGATTCAAGATTTATTTTAAAGTTTCTGCGCTTTTAAAGAAACACAAATTGTCCATTAACAAACAAAGCATTTCCCTGCGCTACTCTGTAAAAGAGTTGTCCCAACTCATTGACCAAAGCGACTCCGAAGAGGTGAATCTTAAAATCAATCAATTAATCCGCTGGACCAAGCTCAATTATTGGCTGGGCAGGATTTCCTTTCTGCTTTTTGTAGGAATTGCTTACTATCTTTTTTTCTAGAAGAAGGGACAAAAAGCATAACCCAAAACAAAAAAAATGCAGGCATTACTATATGCCTGCATTTATCAATTCTTAACTAACCGTTATTAGAAATCTTTTTTTCTACTTAACACTTCATTTAAGCCAATTAAAGCTAAAGATACTATTTCAAGTGAGTGGTTAAATACTTAATATCCAGCCTCTCGTAAAATTCATCAAACGGTTGCTGTTTTTCTCTTGTTCTTTTTCTTTGGTTTCTTCATCTTATTGATCCATATCAGGGTTCCGGTCACAGGAAGACTGGTTGCAATCAAACAAGAAATAAAATAGAGTAACTTCGAGAAAGAACCATACACATCCCCTAAATGGAGGGCCTTAATTGAGCCAGAAACCCTTTCATTAAATGGTTTCTCTTTAATAATATCAGTCTCAATCACCTTGGCACTTGCCACATCAAGGACCAATTTATCCGATGCAGCAGGAGCAAAGAAGCCTGCTCTTTTCTTGCTAATATTAATCTTTGAAGCCCCGTCCTTTGGTAGGCTTACAGTGTATTCACCTACATAATCCAAGGTTTGGTCAACACTGTACAAATAATCTTCAAGTGGCAACATTTCTATTTTAACTTGGTCTTTATCTGCTCCCTTTTTCCCCTCACCAGCACTAGGCCCAGGCGCTCTCACACTACGCTCCTTATAGGTTCCCAAAGATTTCTGCAAGGCTTCCCGGTACCAAGGAAAGGAAAAGAATGGTCCGGTAACCCCCATTAGAAAAAGTATAATCGCAGAATAAAAGGCAAGTGAGTTATGAAGGTCATGGTTTATGCGCTTCCAGTTGCTATTGAATTTGATTTTCAAACCTTGACGCCAGTTTTTTGCTTTACGGGGTACCCATATTACCAATCCTGTCAAAACACCTATTGTAAAAAGAATAGTACAGGCTCCTGTGATATAGCTTCCTAACTTTCTATTCTCCAATCCTTCAAAGATTGGTGCTTCAATTTTATCAAGCAATAACCAACGGTGCAGGCTAAACATGTAGCCCATAAAAGTAGCTGCAGCATTTTCTTCCTTGCTATTTCCCAACAATTCTCCTGTATATGGATTTACAAAATAAGTGGTTCCAAAACGGCTTTTGTCTCCTTTTTCCCTTGCTGTAACCTGGAAGCTTCTATCCTCATCAGATGAAATTTTCACTCCTGTTATATCCCCTTTTATAAGATCCCTGTTCTTATCAAGCAATTCATCAGGAGAAAGCTTTGACATACCTTCACTGTGGTCTACTTTATAAAGATGTGAAGCATTCCACTCTCTAATCTCAGTATTGTAAACATAAATGGTACCAGTAAGGCAAACCACTAGTAAAACGATACCACTTATCAAACCTGCCCACAGGTGAACATCATTGAAGAATTTCCTGGTTTTCTGCCATGATGTATTGTTTTTCTGCTTTGTCATTTCCTTGCTTGTATTGGTTTATAAACAACAATAGGAAGTAACCCATTCAAGTTAGTTCCATGCTCAAATATTTTTATATTTTCATATCGCCAAGTAGGTTATGGAATACCAACTGTCCTTTTCAGTTTTATTGTATACCCCCAACAGAATTGAAATGCAACATCAATTCCCTTCAAACTGGCACTTAATTCTATCCCCAAAAACCTTCCTTCTATCAGTATTACTTTAGAGGAAGATTATCATGGACACAAATTTAAACATTATTTAGATTTAATCTAAGAAAGATTTAAATAAGCGACAAATATAAAAAATCATTTAAATTATAAGTGGAAATTTCAGAAAATATTTTCAGTATTTAAAATACTTATAAAGAGTGCTTTAGAGAGAGAGAAAGGATGACAATAAAGGGCTGAGAATGGCTTATTATCAAAGTAAAATCTTGATAAACCTCACATAATAACCTTCAACCCGAAATATGCAATAGACAATCTATTACGTGCTGAAATCGCTTCAAAATCAGCCACTTCGTTGCTGTTTTCAATATCACCATAGCGGTGCTAGGCTAAAATCTTCAAATAGCCTGATTTTCTTGCGATTGCAACACTTCCCGTAAACACGGGACAGGCTATCACGAATCCTATAATCCGGGTTCAATAGTTTCAATGAAAAGGCACCTCAGGTCATTAATTTCTTTAGAAAAAGTGTGGGATTTCCATTTGAGAGAGTACTTAAAAGTGAAATTAATCTCTATGCTCAGAGAGTATTTACAAAAAAAATTTATGCTAAATAGTAACTATCCCATGTGAAAATTTAAATAAAAAAGCACCAAGCAATCTGTTGCTTCTCCATTTAAGTATAGCGGAATCCAGTCATTCGGCATCAAAGACACCACCCTTAATGCCTCAGCATCTAAGGCCTTATCTCCTTCCTTTGGAATAAAGGGACGGATCATTTCTCCTTCTTTGGTAATGGTCACCATCACACCTACTGTGCCGGTAGCTCCTCTTGACATTGCAGCATGTGGATAAAATAAATTATTGGCAAAAAAATACGAAAACTTAGCATCACCACCCAGCAATACAGGAATAGCCCCGGTTTCTATTTTCACCAACTCTTGGTCTTTTAAAATATATACAGCCTTAACGGCATTAAAATTTTGCAGGTATTCGAATTCTTTGCTTGTGTAATTGTACTTCTGTATTAAATTATTATCAAAATCAAAGAACTCCCAGGATCCAGACCTATTTCCTTGACTAAATTGGCCCTTTTCCCGAAATCCCAATTTCCCTTTGTATTGAATTTCCGCAGCACCCTCTTTTACTTGTGAGTTTTCAAGCACATGGTAAGTAAAAACTCGATTCGGGTTTTTACTTTTTTCCTTAACCTTTTGAAGCCCCTGAGAGAAAGTAGAAAAAAATGCGAAACACACTAAGCTAAGAGTTATCAAAAACTTTATCCTACTATTTTTCTTACACATACTTCAAAAAGGCTTATTCAATGACAAAAGGAATCAAAGTCTAAAATAGAAACTTTATATAAAACTACTAAGGTTTTAAGCATTTATTTACTTAGGGGGAAACCAGTCCATATTTAATACTGGGTATTCACCGGTAATTATGCATGGCAAAACACTTTAATAAGCATCTTCCACCTTAAAAGTCTTGAGTGTGAAGAAAACATTACTACCGGTATTATAAACCCTATTGGGTGATGATTTTACCAATATGGATTTGCCCAAATCATCTTCTAAAGTTACCATTTGGTGATCACCAAAGTAAGAACATTGCCTCACTGTTCCTATCAAGGCTTGTCTCAGGCTTTTTTTCACTTTTACTTCCTCAGGTCGGAATAGAATTTTAGCTTTATTGCTGTAGTTCTTTGAACGTTCATCATCAATAAATCCAAAGGAAGTATAAAAACCATCGTTGGTAGCTGTAGCTAGTACTTCATTCCTTTTACCAAAGAAATTGGCCACATAGGAATTCACGGGGTCCTGGTAAATGATTTGAGGAACCGCAAGTTGTTGTAGGTAGCCCTTATGAAAAATGGCTACCCTATCTGCAAAAGACAAGGCAACTTCCTTATCCCTTGTATCTAAAACAGTTGTAATCCCTACCTTTTTTATAAGCTCACGGATTTCAGAAATAAATTGGTTTTTTTTCATTGGTCTCAAGCCACTAAATGGCTCATTCAAAAGCAAAAAATCCGGTTGGGATGCTATTGCCCTTGCCAATGCTGTACGAAACTGGTCCTCGGCTTTGACTTCTGAAGGGTACTTTTCAGCATCTCTTTTCAAGCCTACCAGGATAAGACATGACTTGGCTTTGTCTTCTATCGTTTTCTTACTCCCCTCTAAGCCAAATTTGACATTTTCAAATAAAGTAAGGTTTGGAAACAAGGCATTTCCTTGAAAAACCATTCCAATTTTTCGCGCACTATTATTCTTATGGCCATGATTCTTCCCAGCCAGATAAACATTACCGGCATCAAATCGCTCCAGACCTGCAATAATCCGAAGCAATGTTCCCACCCCTGAACCAGTTTCCCCCGTCAAAGCCAAAATTTCTCCTTCCTCTGCTTCAAAGGAAATTCTGCTCAAGGAGCTGCCACTGTCTATGGTATTGACTCTTTGGACATTTTCCAGCCTAAGTATACTCATTGAAAATCTCTGGTTTGGCTAAAAATCTTAATTATCAAAACTCAAATTAGCCAATTTTTTCAGCCTTTCTCCACCAAATATAACACCCAGAGGAGAAAGCTACGCCATAGTAGCTATTGCTAAAATTTTGCTATTAAATGGGCTCAGGGTCAAAGTTAAGGCTTATTCTATAAATAAATCCACATTCATTTGGCAAAAACGATTTGAAGTCTCTTAATACATTAGGATTTGAACCAGTATTTAAAATCAAGGGTTAATAATTGGTAAAATGCTTTCTATATTTGGTATTAGGCTAGAAAATTCATTTTTTAAATTTCCACAAATTAGAACATGACAATACAACAACTGGAATATATATTGGCTGTAGAGAAGTTTCGCCATTTTGGCAATGCTGCAGAATCCTGTTTTGTCACCCAACCAACCCTAAGTGCTCAGGTAAACAAGCTGGAAAAGGAGTTGGGAATAATCTTATTCGATAGATCCAAAATGCCAGTAATTCCAACTGAAATTGGAGAAAGAGTTATCGAGCAGGCCAAAAGAGTGGTGTTGGAGAGTAAGGGTATTTATGAACTGGTAGCAGAAATCAAAGGCGAAGTGGGAGGGATCATTAAAATTGGTATTATCCCTACCATCGCTCCTTATCTATTACCACTTTTTATCCGAAATTTTATTCAAAGGTACCCCAAGGTATTGCTGGAAGTGCAAGAAATGGTCACAGAAGACATCACAAGTCGACTGAGAAATGATGAATTGGATTTGGGCATAGTGGTAAGCCCGCTACATGAAGGCGGTATTATAGAAAAACCCATTTTTTACGAAAAGTTTTATGTTTATTTATCGAATGGGCATCCACTTTTAAAGGAAGAAAAAGTAGCAACAGAAAACATCCCTGCTGAAGATTTGTGGGTTTTGCAGCAAGGCCACTGCTTCAGGGATCAAGTGCTCAACCTATGTGACAAAAGTAAATTCCAAAGAAAGAATTTCCATTATGAAAGTGGTTCTCTGGAAGGGCTTAAAAACATGGTAGATCGCTACACGGGAATTACTTTACTTCCCGAACTAGCTACTGAAAACTTATCAGAAGAAGAAAAGAGCAGGCTTAGACCCTTTGCAGGAGACCCGCCGGTAAGGGAAATTAGTCTAATTCGTACACGTAGCTTTCTGAAACAAAAACTGGTGGCTTTGCTTTTTGAAGAGATTCAATCGGCAATCCCTAAACACATGCAAGCCAATAAAAATGGCCGGTTGGTAAATTTTAATTTATAAGGCAAATTCCTATAAAATGTCTTAATTTTGGTACTTAAGATAAAATGTAATAAACAAGGGTAGAAGCCCGTTCCAGTTACATCATGAGCCGATTCCCAAACGCATCAACTTGCTTATTTCAAGTTTAACTAATAAGAAAAATAAAAGTCATGGAACTGAAAAAATATATAGAATCCAATTCGAAAAGATTTTTAGATGAGTTAATTGAATTGCTGCGGATTCCATCAGTAAGTGCTGATCCAGCCTATGAAAAAGAGGTTTTTAAGGCAGCCGATTTTGTTAAAAATAGCCTTGAAGCAGCGGGCGTGGACCATGCGGAAATATGCCCTACGGATGGTTATCCCATAGTATATGGAGAAAAAATAATTGATCCTGCTGCACCTACGGTACTGATTTACGGACATTATGATGTACAGCCTGCAGATCCTCTTGACTTATGGGATTCACCTCCTTTTGAACCAGTGATCAAAAAGACAAAGAACCATCCCAATGGAGCAATTTTTGCGCGAGGTTCGGCAGATGACAAAGGCCAATTTTACATGCATGTCAAAGCCTTTGAAGCCATGTTAGCCAGTGAACAGCTCAATTGTAATGTTAAATTTATGATTGAAGGGGAGGAAGAGGTTGGATCAGAAAACCTGGATGTTTTTGTACGCGACAACCAAGATAAACTAAAAGCCGATGTAGTACTTATCTCTGATACTTCCATGATTTCATTGGAACATCCATCAGTAACAGTAGGCTTGAGAGGACTTGCCTATATGCAGGTAGAGGTCACTGGGCCAAATATAGATTTGCACAGTGGCACCTTTGGGGGCGGAGTAGCCAACCCTATCAATGTTCTTTGCAAGATGATCAGCTCTCTTCACGATGAAAACAACCACATCACCATTCCAGGCTTTTACGATGATGTAGAAGAATATAGCAAGGAATACCGCCAACAATTGAACAAAGCACCATTTGATGAAGTAGAGTACAAGGAAAAACTCGACATCAAGGAAACGTATGGTGAAGAAGGATACACTACCATCGAAAGAGTCGGCATAAGACCTACCTTGGATGTAAATGGAATCTGGGGAGGTTATACAGGAGAGGGTGCTAAAACGGTACTTCCTTCCAAAGCAAATGCGAAGATCTCTATGCGTCTGGTTCCCAATCAGAACCATAAAGCCATAGCCAAGCTTTTTGAAGATCGCTTCAAAAGTATAGCACCGCCTGCTGTAAAAGTAAAAGTGGTGCCTCACCATGGTGGACAAGCTGCAGTGATTCCTACCGATTCGATAGGATATAAAGCCGCTGAAGCAGCTATAGATGAGGCTTTTGGAAAAAAAGCCATTCCGACAAGAGAAGGCGGGTCTATTCCTATCACAGCTCTGTTCCAACAGGTTTTGGGTCTGGATCCAATCTTACTTGGTTTTGGACTGGACACTGATGCCATCCACTCCCCTAATGAGCACTACGGTGTAGACAATTATTTCAAAGGCATAGAAACCATCGCCTTGTTTTTCAAACATTATCACCAGCTTTCAAATAAAGATAAGGGCTGATAATAAAAGTGATGGTAAAATACGGAACTTATCAATGCCGTTTTTAATTACTATTGGATGTGAATCCTAAATGGATATAAAAAATCGGTAATGAATTACAATAAGTTAATATATTTAGCAATATCCTTTCTTTTCCTGAGCATCACTTTAAATGCTCAGGTCATTTCTCCACCAAAATGGGACATTCAACTTGACCAGGAAAATCCCAAAGTCGGAGATACTGTTACGCTCTTATTAAAGGCCACAATTCCTCCCAATTGGTACATTTATTCCAATGAGTTCGATCCGGATCTTGGGCCTTTATTGACAGAAATCAATCTTGAGGAAGCCAAAGGAATCAGCCTTGAAGGAGGACTGGAAGCCATCAACTCAAAGAAAAAGTTTGACGACACCTGGCAGGGAGACATTACTTATTTTGTTAAAGAGGGTGAGTTTCGTCAAAAGTTAGTCATCACTGAGGAAAATGCAGTCATTCAGGGCGCAATTGAATACCAAATGTGTTCCGATGTCACCAATCAGTGCATAAACTATCAGGAAGATTTCAAAATCTCATTGGGAGAAGAAGTATCTAATGTGGTCAGTGAAACTCCAGTTGGTGAGAAAATAACATTGAAGCAACCTGAAGAGTCCTTGATCGGCTTTATGCTTATAGCCTTTCTGGCTGGGTTGGCTGCATTATTGACTCCCTGTGTTTTTCCAATGATCCCTATGACGGTTACCTTCTTCACAGGAAGAGGTAAGTCCAAAATGATAGGCTACCGAAATGCCTTTATATATGGTTTTTCCATTATTGCTATCTACACCCTTGCAGGTACTGTTTTAGCAGCTGTGCAAGGACCTGAGTTTATCAATTGGCTGTCCACACATTGGCTACCCAATGTATTTTTCTTCGCTGTATTCATCTTCTTTGCCCTGGCTTTTTTAGGTCTGTTTGAAATTACTCTTCCATCGGGTTTGGTCAATAAGATGGATGCCAAAGCCGATAAAGGTGGCATTATGGGCATCTTTTTCATGGCGTTTACACTCGTTTTGGTTTCTTTTTCTTGTACTGGCCCTATCGTAGGCTCTTTATTAATCAGCTCTGCAGGTGGAGCTCTTCTCAAACCTATTTTGGGTATGTTGGCTTTTTCTATGGCCTTTGCCTTGCCTTTCACCTTATTTGCTATTTTCCCCGGCTGGCTAAACTCATTGCCTAAATCCGGTGGTTGGTTAAATTCGGTAAAAGTAGTTCTTGGTTTTATAGAACTTGCACTTGCATTCAAATTCCTAAGCATGGCTGATCAAGTGTACCATTGGGGAATATTGGACAGGGACATTTACCTGGCCATCTGGATTGTAATCTTCACCCTTTTGGGCTTGTACCTCTTGGGTAAAATACGACTGCCCCATGACAGCAAATTGGAATTTATCAGTGTTCCCAGGTTGATGCTGGCTATCGCCACCTTTGTATTGGTGATCTATATGATTCCAGGAATGTGGGGAGCACCTTTGAAAGGGCTTAGCGGGTATTTACCACCGCTTTCATCTCATGATTTTGACCTGACAAAAATCAGTAATCAAACCAGCGACTTCGAATTTGACGAATCGCCAAAGTATGCAGACTTCCTCCATCTCCCACATGGGATACAGGGATATTTTGACTACGATCAGGCATTAAGGGCAGCCAAAAGACAAAATAAACCGCTATTTATTGATTTTACAGGACATGGCTGTGTGAATTGTCGGGAAATGGAAGCACGGGTATGGTCAGATCCCAGGGTACTCAAGCGCTTAAAAGAAGATTTTGTAATGGTCGCCCTCTATATAGACGAAAGGTATACCTTGCCTGAGGACCAATGGTACACCTCCACTTATGACAACAAAGTCAAAAAAACCATAGGTAAGCAAAACGCGGATTTTCAAATTTCCCGATTTGAAAACAATGCTCAGCCTTATTATGTAATACTAGACAATCAGGAAGAATTACTTGTAAGTCCAATAGCCTACGAGACGGACATCCAAAAATTCATTGACTTTCTGGATTCTGCCAGCAAAGCCTTTAAGCTCAGGACCAATCAAGAATAAGTACTTTCTACCTACCAGCACTTGAAGCCATCCATCATTCGGATGGCTTTTTATTTTTCCTGAATTTTGATGGCCATTGTTGCAGTATTTCGAGTCAAACGTTGTTCGGAATGTTGCAATTGCTCAACTTTGCCGGCTGAAAATTATTAGCATTGGCCATGAAGAAGTTAAAACGAGGGATTCAAAAGGTGAAAATGATCGCCTATAAGGAAACCAGCCACCAACCTATAGACAATCTATGGTCATTTTGCGGGGCCTTTATTGGCATAGCTACCATTGGATTGATCCAGCAGTATTTTTACCACCTCGAAAGAGAAGATCAATTGTTTTTCATCGGGGCCTTTGGTGCTTCCTCAGTATTACTCTTCAGCGCATCAAATAGTCCCTTGGCCCAACCTCGAAACACCCTTTTTGGAGGTTTGCTTTCTGCCATTATTGGAGTGTTGACCTATAAGGTTTTTTATATGGAGGACTTTATTTGGCTTTCTCCTGCTTTATCTGTGGCCTTGGCCATATTGGTAATGCAGTATACCAAAACCCTTCATCCACCTGGTGGTGCCATAGCCTTGATCGCCAATATTGGCTCAGATGAGATTAAGGAGATGGGCTTTTTCTATGTGTTCAATCCAGTATTTACAGGTTTGATGGTATTACTTCTGGTAGCATTGCTATTCAACAATATTTCCAAAAATAGGATTTACCCTTATAGAGAGGTAGAGATACGAAAACTAAAGTATTTTGAAAAACTGTTATTATGGAACCTAAAAAATACAAATTCGAAAGAGTAGCCTAGCGCCAATTGAATTGGGAATAACTAAGCAAGCATCAAAGTAAGGACACAATATGTCTTCGGTAGCAGTTATTGAGTGATGCATTTTAAAAACCGAGACTTATATATGATAACATCTTATTTCTGCTTCATTTTTATTCTAAATAAAGCCTAAATTGAATTCCATTGGTATTTTATAACAATAGCCTGTATTTTTGGTTAGCAAAACGGACAATCAAGTAAAGCATGAATAAAAGCAAATCCAAAACTGGTATTTTGTTGGTCAACCTGGGAACCCCTGACAGCCCTGAGACTGCTGATGTAAGGAAGTACCTCAAAGAATTTTTGATGGATGAAAGGGTGCTCGACATCCCATTCTTATCAAGATGGATGTTGGTCAATTTCATTATTGCACCTTTCCGATCGCCAAAGTCAGCCAAGGAATACCGCAAACTATGGACAGAGAGAGGTTCCCCTTTGCTTTTTCATACCCAAGACCTGAAAGACAAGCTTGTTCCATTGCTTGACAAAGACAAGTACCAGGTAGAAATAGCCATGAGGTACCAATCACCAAGTATTGAGGATGGGTTGAAAGCATTGAATAAAGCCAATGTTAAAGAAATAGTAGTTTTACCACTATTCCCTCAGTATGCCTCTGCAAGTAATGGTTCAGTGATTGAGAAGGTCATGGAACTGGCTAGAGAATGGCAGATAATCCCTGGAATAAGGTTTATAAGTAATTTTGTAGACCATCCCCTATTTCTTGAAGCTTGGGCAGAATTGGGAAGAAGGTTAATGGCAGAAGGAGAATACGACCGTTATCTCTTTTCTTATCACGGCCTTCCCGAAAGACAAATTCTAAAGGGAGCAGTAGATGGATATTGTCAGTTGAACGGAAAATGCTGTGCGACCTACCATAAAAAGAATCAATATTGTTATCGAGCGCAAAGCTTCCATACCACACGTTTGATTTCGGAAAAACTACAGTTGCCTCAAGAAAAGGTACTCACTTCTTTCCAATCCCGGTTGGGTAAGGATCCATGGATCAAACCTTATACCGATGAGCTAATAAAAGAAATGGCTGCAGATGGTGTGAAAAAGGTAATGGTTTTCTCCCCAGCTTTTGTGGCTGACTGCTTGGAAACTACCGTAGAAGTAGGACAGGAATACCGTGATCTCTTTATAGAGTTGGGTGGAGAAAAATGGGATTTGGTCCCTAGTTTGAATTCCGAAGACACTTGGGTAGAATGTGTAAAAGACCTGGTAACAAAAGTAGAATAGGTAATTAAGCCTTGGAAGGATTAGGTTAATAATTCCAGGGCCATTTTTTTATATGCATCAAGTTTGGGCACTGGTATGCCTGTTTCTTTAGCCCTTTCATCCCATTCGCGCATTTTAAGAATCAACTTATGCTCTGGATCGGATTCAAAAGCCTCAGCCTCTTCTGCGGTCATTACACCTCCTTGAAATGTTAAGGTTTTTTTACTTGCTTCGGACAGCTTTTTGAAATAGACCGGATCTTTATAAGTAAGGTAGCGCTTGGCCTCCACATGGCTCTCTACTAAGCGAGCAACTATTTCAGGAAAACCCAATTTGCGTAAGTAGTCTGCCCCTAATTTTTCATGGTCCATCACCCCGTAGCCTTCCATTTGCTCCAATTCCTCTCTTTGGGAAAACAAATGGCCGAGGTCATGAAAAAAAGCAGCCAATATTACTTCCTTCCCATAACCTTCCTCTTCTGCCATCTGTGCAGCCTGACTCATGTGTTCTATTTGAGAGACTGGCTCTCCTATATAGTCAGCATTCCCATAGGATTCATACAAGGAAAAAACTTCATTAATCTTGAGCTCAGGAGACAATTTCGACATGCTATTTTTATTTAAGATGGAAATTAAAAACATTCTTTAACTTATAACAATTTTGAAAGAAAAAATACAATAACAAAACCCTAACCCAGTCTGGTTTTAAGTTCCCAATATTTTTGATTATTTTGAAATGCTGAAAACGCAATTTGTTATACGAAAGAAAAAATCATGAAAACCCCAATTAAATTGGCTGTCTTTGATATGGCAGGAACTACAATTAATAGTGATACTGTAGTACCGCAGCTATTATTAAAAGCATTTAACCAACATGGTTTTCACAAACTCAGTATAGAGGCAATCAATTCAGAAATGGGCTATTCCATTCCTGATGCCATAAGGAAATTACTATCAACCCATTCAAGCTATCAAAAAGAGTTATCGGACATCATTATTGAAAAGATTTATATTACTTTCAAAACGGGAATAAAGAATCATTTTCTCTCAAACCCAGTCATTTCTCCTGTGGAAGATGCCCTGGAAGTTTTTGAGACATTGCAACAATTAGGAATAAAAATAGGCCTTAATACCAACTTGAATCGAAGTAGCGCCAACTTTCTTTTGGAAGGAGCGGGATGGTTGAATCACCCATTAATTGACATAACCGTATGCAGTGACGAAGTTTGCAAAGGCAGGCCTCATCCAGACATGATTTTGCAAATGATGGCTGCCTTAGGAATAGGCAGCCCATCAGAAATAATCAAAATAGGGGATTCTGTTGCGGATATTCTGGAAGGTCAACAATCAGGTTGCCTTTTAAGTATTGGAATAACTAATGCTTACTTTAGTTATGATGACTTGATGACCGCCCAACCTAGCCATGTACTAAACTCTCTTTCCGATATCATCCCAATAGTAAAAAGAGAACTCGAAAATATTTCAGAATAAAATTCATGATTCATTTCCCTTCTCTGTCCAAAAGGCTTTCATCAGCAAATCCTTTATTGATGAGTACTTTTGTAGCTATAATGGCTTTTTTGACTTATAGCAGCATGTATGCTTTCCGAAAACCTTTTGCCGCCGCTACCTTTATGGGAGAAGAATGGTGGGGTATAGACATTAAGGTCTGGTTGATCCTTATGCAGACATTCGGTTACATGGCCAGTAAATTTTATGGTATCAAACTGATTGCTGAGTTAAGTGGCAAAAAACGAGGCTTGCTAATACTGTCCCTAGTAGGCTGCGCTTGGTTGTCCTTACTTGGTTTTGCCTTATTGCCTGCTCCCTATAATATCCTTTGTTTTCTCTTAAATGGTTTTCCGCTAGGACTTATCTGGGGTTTGGTATTTCATTATCTTGAAGGCCGAAGGTTTACCGAAATGATGGGCAGTATATTGGCCATCAGTTTTGTTTTTTCATCAGGATTTGTAAAATCAATCGGCAGGTATTTGTTGGTGGATTGGGGGATAGATCCCTATTGGATGCCTTTTGTAACGGGAGCCTTTTTTATCCCTCTCTTGATCACTGCAGTGTTTTTTTTAGACCATACTCCGGCTCCAAACGAAGGAGATATTGCACTGAAAACACAGCGGAAATCCATGAACAAATCCGAACGGCAGGCCTTCTTTCGAAATTTTAGCTTCGGTATCGTATTGCTGATATTGGTATATATGGCTTTGACTGCCTTTCGGGACATAAGGGATAACTTTGTGGTCGAAATATGGAAAGAGTTAAAAGTTGGTTTGGCCCCGGAACTGCTTACTCAAACTGAAATCCCCATAACCTTGGTATTGCTTCTAATGATGGGCTTGCTGGTCCTAGTAAAAAACAACTTCAAAGCGCTTTTTCTCTACCACTTGATCATTATATCAGGATTGCTACTGGCGGTTGTTTCCACAATCTTTCTTCAATATGGATGGATAAACCCCTTCTACTGGACAGTCGCCACCGGAACTGGCATCTATATGGCCTATATCCCATTCAATTGCCTTTTATTTGACCGTTTATTGGCCGCTTTCAAATATGTTGGCAATGTTGGCTTTTTGATGTATCTGGTAGATAGTTTCGGTTATTTGGGCTCATGTGGTATCCTGATTTTCAAACAATTTGGAGACTGGGAGGCAATGAGTTGGTTTTCTTTTTATTCCGAAGGGTTAATTCTGGTAATGACAATTTGCGCAGTAGTAATGCTAATCAATGGTTTGTATTTCTACAAAAAATTGAAAAATAACACCCCAATTGTCCCAATTGCAATACCTGTAGGGGCACAAGCAATTGAGCCTTTGCCCAACAAAAGCAAGCAATAACAAACCGAATCAGGCTTATTTACTTGTCCGTTTTTTAAATAAAAACCAATAGCCGATAGGAAAAATCAGTGCTTTCAAGCGCCATTGATTTTTTTCCTGAAAAGACAGTTCCTTATTTTTACTAATCGCTCTATAAAACAAACTGGCCAAAACCAAATGACCCAAGACAAAGAACAACAATATACTATAGAAGATCAGCTCATTCATTTTTTTAAGCGAGGGATTAGAGGTGGAACATTTTTTTGATAGTTGGCATAGGCTTCACCATAGATTAAAAGTAGTTTTTTCTCCTCATAATAAATACCAAAAGGCAAATAGAACAGCAAAGCCAATAAATGAATCAAAGAAGATAGATTAGGGACATAAAAGAAAAAACCTAGAAAAATCAATATCAGACCGGCATACAAAGGGTGCCGCATCTGTTTGTACCAGCCCTCCATAATCAAATCCTCCTTTTCAATCAGATCATCATGAGGATACAGGCCAATAAATCTTCCCTTAGAAATCCCTTTCATGCTTTTGACCATTACAATGGTACCGAAAGTAGCCAGCATAAAGCCCAAATAAGTACTGCCCTCGGCGGGATTAAATAGCCAATAGGGAGAAATGATACCCGCAAAAACAAATAGACCCAATAAAAACAGGGTCGCATACAAACTATAGATCAGCCTGTACCATTTGTAACTGTCTTTCATCCATAGCTTGAATTTTCTTTTTATATTGAGACTTGCCAGAAAGGTATGGCTCGCATAAAACACAATCCATCCAAAAGCTAAAATGATATATTCCATAAAGTTTCGAATATCCATATTTTGATTGACTAATGAAAAATTTAAACCGATATATTGAACATACCGCCTTGCAGCCCACCGTAGATGAGCGTGCAATTGACAAGCTCTTGGCACAGGCTAAGAAATATTCCTTTAGAGGAGTTTGTGTGCCCCCTTTCTGGGTAAAAAAAGCAAACAGGGCTCTATTAGAACTTGACATCCAAGTAGTGACAGTGGTGGGTTTTCCACTAGGCTATTCCATGACCCAAACAAAAGTCTTTGAAACCAAACAAGCCATTGCAGATGGAGCAGACGAACTGGACGTTGTTTGGTCCATTTCAGCATTTAAATCCGGAATGAATTGGCCAAAAATAGAATTGGCCCAACTTGCGAATGTATGTCATGATTCGGAGAAGTTGTTAAAAGTGATCATAGAAACGGCTTATTTAAACGAAGACGAATTAACACTGGCATGTGATAATTGCAGAGATGCTGGTGTAGATTTTGTGAAAACATCTACTGGATTTGCTGGAGAAGGAGCCCAGACAGCTACGATAAAGCGCATGCGGGAGCTATTACCAAGTCAGGTAGGAATCAAAGCCAGCGGAGGGATTAAAACTTTGGAGCAAGCAATGGCAATGATCAATGCTGGTGCTGACCGAATAGGCAGCAGTAGTGGTCACCTTATAATGGAAGCCTGGATGGACAAAAATCCTCAATAAAAACGACTTCTTCCCTTTTTTCTATTGTTCCTTGTAGTGGTTTCTGTTCCACTTCCGACTGATTAAAATAGATCAGGAAGAATGGAATCACAAAAAAGGTCAATAAGATATAGGCAAAACCAATTGTTTTATTTTTTGCGGTTTTCCTTCCAAAACTTTTGGCAAGTCGCACAGGGTATTCTCTCAATTTAGGAAAAGGAAGAAAGATTAAGCTACCGATCAAATTAAACAGAACATGGACAATGGCCACACTAATGGCCGCTTCCGTCTTGTACAAAGCTGCAATTACAGCAGTAATGGTTGTCCCTAGGTTTGCGCCCATTATAAACGGGAATACTTTTCGAAGAGCTACTTTACCTGTTGCCACTGCTGTCACCATTAAGGAGGTGGTCACAGTACTGGATTGTACTGCTGCCGTAAAGAAAACCCCATAAACGAAAGAGCGATAGGGGAAATTGAAAATGTGTTTCCTTATCTTTTTAAAATTCGGCGTGATCAGGGATTTGTAAGCAAGGGAAGAAAGAATTTTTATAGAACCTATCATGAGAAGAATCCCTACTGCCAATGCAACCAAAGGCCAGCTCAAAAAAGCATACAATTCATTACTAAGTGACCTTAAGAAAAAACCATTAAAACCTACCAAGCCAAGGTCTACGGGTTTTTCCCAAATAAACCAATGGGTAAGCCAGGCCGAAAGGTGACTTAAAATTCCAAAATAAACTTCTAAGGGAAGCAGAACAAAAACGGTAATGATATTGAAAATATCATGAAGCACACCGGCAGAAAGTGCTTTTCTAAAGGTTTTCTTTTTCAAGATATAGCCAAAAGCTACAAGGGTACTGGTCAAGGTAGTGCCAATATTTGCTCCCATTATAACTGGGACGGCTTGTGCAAGGCTCAGATTTCCTGAAGCCACCAATACCACCACCATCGCTGAAATGGTAGAGCTGGATTGAATCAATGCGGTAGTAAGTAAACCAATAAAAAGTCCTACAAAAGGATTGCTGGTTGCGGTAAACAATGCGTTGGCCGCCTCATTGTTTAGCTTTGTTAAAGAAACAGTCAAAAAATCAATAGAAAACATAAAAATCAATAGCCCTATCACTATAGTAACTATCAAAATCGAGTTTTTTATGTAGGCATTACCTTCAGGTATTTTGGTCATCCAATCGAGGCTGTAGTTTATCCAGAGAATATATATGCAAAATACGGGTAGACTTAAGAGAATTACACGCTTTTTAAGTAAAACTTATGTTAATATTGAAAAACAACAACTGGCTCATAAAGAATTGATTAAAATCACCCTTTTAGACGAATAGGAACTAAAATATTTATATTTTTGAAAAAGAAGCAACATTGAAATAATTTTATAGGGTCTGACTTTACTTTAATTTAATCAGGGACTTAACAATTTGGTAACATTATCCTTAAATTTTCTTAGTTAATTTGCACCCGTATTTCAAAGCCAAAATCTACTCATGGCCAAACTAAAAGATCAAAACATTAACCAGGACGCATTATCTAAAGCGGCCTATTCACTTTTTGATTTCACAAAAAAGGAAAAACCCTTTCTCCTGATAATCTGTATTTTGATTACAATTGCAGGAATCGTGACGCCTTACACCTATGCCGCAATGTGGTTTGGCTTTGCCTTGGCTGCTTATTCAGCAATTGCCAATGACAGTATCCAGACTATAGGTACCTTTATCGCATCCAACCAAAAACAAAAGTGGTATTACCTCTGGCTGTTTATGGGTTTGATTTTCGTCGGCACAGTAACCTTTAGCTGGTTCTATTACGATGGTGATGTAAGTTATCAGCGTTTGCGTGTAGATGGACTGGACCAAGCACCGGAAAGCTTTGTATTTCTTCAAATAGCTGCTCCAATTGTATTATTGGTAATGACTCGTTTGAGGATGCCAGTTTCTACCACCTTTCTCCTGCTTAATGTGTTTACCTACAAGGCAGGAACAATCATAGGAGTAATGCAAAAAAGTTTTATTGGCTATTTTGTCGCTTTTATCTTGGCGATTATTGTCTGGTATGTTTTAGAAAAATTTGTAACCAATTACCTAAAAGGGAAACCTGGAAAATATTGGTATGTGCTTCAATGGGTTACATCAGGTTGCCTTTGGGCCGTTTGGATCATGCAGGATGCCGCCAATATTGCGGTCTTTCTTCCAAGGGAATTGAATGTTTGGGAATTTTCCACCTATACAGGCTTTGTATTTTTAGGCCTAGGAGTTCTTTTCTATTCGAAAGGGGACAAAATACAAGGGATCGTTAATGAGAAAACCAGAGTTACAGACGTCAGGGCGGCAACAATTGTGGATCTGGTGTATGCTGTAATTCTATTTTACTTCAAAGCCTACAGCCAAATGCCAATGAGTACCACTTGGGTATTTATAGGACTACTTGGAGGTAGAGAGCTTTCCATTGCATTGGCAAAATCAAAAAAGCTAAAAAAGAGAAAAGCAAGATTGGTAAGGGCCTACCGTATGGCCTCCAATGACCTCATTAAAGCAGGTATAGGCTTACTCGTATCACTTGTCTTGGCTTTGATTATCAATGAAGGGGTAAGGAAAGAAGTAATTGGCCTCATCTTTAAATAAGAACCTATTGGAATTGTTTTCGGACGAATATTGGATGAATGAAGCCCTAAAGCAAGCAAAAATAGCTGCTGAGGAGGGAGAAATACCAGTAGGGGCAGTAATTGTAGTTAAAAATAGAATCATTGCCAAAGCTTACAACCAAACTGAAAAACTTACTGATGTCACTGCACATGCAGAGATATTGGCCATAACTGCAGCGGCCAATGCGCTAGGTTCCAAATACCTCCCTGAATGCAAATTGTACGTGACCCTAGAACCTTGCATTATGTGTGCTGGAGCATCGTACTGGGCACAACTCGGTGAATTGCATTATGGGGCCTCGGATCCAAGGCGTGGTTTTTCCAAGACGGACATCTCCATCATTCACCCTAAAACTAAATTGCATAGCGGCCTTTTACAGGAGGAATCAAAGAATTTATTACAAACATTTTTTAAAAATCTAAGAAATTAGAGATTCAAAGGAATAAAAGAACCTTTTTTTATGTTTGATGGTTTATACATTAGGTTTTTAATAGGAACCTACAACCATCAACTAATCTAAATGTTTAACCTAAAAAAGAAAAAAAATGGCTTTTGAACTTCCCAGCTTACCTTATGAAAAAAATGCATTGGAACCGAGTATTGATGCAAAAACTATGGAAATCCACCATGGCAAACATCATAACGCCTATGTAACTAAATTAAACGATGCTATAAAAGGCACTGAGTTTGAATCAAAAAGCTTAGAAGATTTAATGAAGAATGTGTCCTCTGCACCTGCTGGTGTAAGAAATAATGGAGGTGGACATTTTAACCACTCTCTTTTCTGGACCATTCTTTCTCCTAATGGTGGTGGACAACCTAGCGGTGATCTAGCTGCTGCCATTGATAAAAAGTTTGGCTCTTTTGACAAATTTAAAGAAGAATTCGCAAACGCTGCAGCTACCAGATTTGGTTCTGGATGGGCTTGGTTAAGCGTAAGCAATGGTGAATTGGTAGTTAGCTCTACACCTAATCAGGACAATCCAGTAATGGATGTTGCTGAAACCAAAGGTACACCAATTTTAGGTTTGGATGTATGGGAACATGCATACTATTTAAACTACCAAAACAGAAGACCAGATTATATTGCTGCTTTCTGGAATGTTGTTAACTGGGATGAAGTAGCTAAAAGATTTGCTGCTGCCAAATAATTAAGCGCAACCATAATATAAAAAGCCTCCTTTGTAAAGCATAGGAGGCTTTTTTGTGTCCATTTTGAACACAAATAGTGTTCACTTTCGATACAGTTCAAAATAGAGCTGTTTTTACAAATATCTTATTACCAGCTGATTACGATTATTTTTTAGCTTTGGCATCTTTTTCCCTTTGGATTGACCTGAACAATTCAATAGTTAAAATCATGTATTTCTCAAAGTTAATTTTTACCACTTCATTTTTCTTTTTACTTGGCCTAAGCCATCTCGCAGCCCAAGACGCTCAGGTAAATATAAGTGGAGCTGTAATCGACCACGAAGACAATCCATTGCCTTTTGCCAATGTAGTCTTGATTGATCTCCAGTCTCAGGATTTAATTACTGGAACAATAACAGATGAGGAGGGAAACTTTTTACTTCACCCCAATAGCAGCAAAGAGCTTCAACTCAAGGTTTCTTCTATTGGGCACGAATCTTTTGTCAGTAAGGGTTTTTACACTGGAACTTCAGATAGGAATTTCGGCCAAATAAAATTAAATGCGGAGTTAGGTGCATTAGATGCAGTAGAAGTTAGAGCAGCAAGACCTGATGTGCTTATCCAGGCTGACAAAACAGTAGTAAACATAGAAGGCACCGTAATGGCCGAAGGCAATAATGCTTTGGACGTAGTAGGAAGATCTCCTGGCGTATATGTGGATACCGATGGCAATATTAACCTGAATGGCAAATCCGGAGTGGTTGTCCTATTAGATGACAGGCAAACCTATATGTCTGCTGAAGACTTGGCAAATTTCCTAAGGGCCATGCCTGCAGACAATATAAAAAGCATAGAAGTAATCAATAATCCTCCTGCTAAATACGATGCAGAAGGAGCTGCTGGAGTGATCAACCTGGTATTAAAAAAGAATACTTACAATGGTATCAATGGAAACGTCCATGTGGGCAACCAATACAATGGTGCCAACCTGCCCTCTATCGGTGGAACAGTGAATTTTAAAAGAAATAAATGGACTTCAAATGCCAGTTTAAATTACAACCATTGGGGCAGATTAATGGAGTTGGATCTCCTCAGAAGGTTCCAACTGGAAAATGGTCTTTCAGAGTTTGATCAAAGAGCAAGAATGAAAATGCTCAACAAAAATTTATTTTTCTCTGGTGGAACAGACTATCAGATCAATGAAAAACATAGCGTAGGGATCAATATACAGGCTTCCACACAAAATGGTGATGAAAAGGGGAATTCCTTCACCACCATTACTAATCCGGAAAATGATGCAATCAATTATATTAACGCGCTAAATACCACCGATTTTGATAATGCTCGATTATTTGGAAACCTTCATTATACAGGAAAACTTGATACCCTCGGCACCAAGATTTCTGCAGATTTCGATTATTCCAATATGGATGCAAGTAGCCTGATTTTATTGGACAATAGCTATTGGGAAAATGAAGAAAGAGAAGAGGCAAGGCTAAACAAACTGCGAACTGGCAATGCCATGGTTTATTCCATCTATACTGTCAAAACAGACTTTACAAAACCAATAGGAGAAAACAAAACCCTGGAATTAGGTCTTAAAGGAAGTTGGGTAAAATCAGATAACCTTTTGGAAATTGATAAAAGTGAAGAAGAAGGTCCCTTTGTACCTGATGGCAATAGCAATCATTTTATCTATAAAGAGAAAGTGATGGCAGCCTACGCTTCTTTCAAAGGCCCGCTTGGCAAAAAGCTTGAGTACCAAACAGGCTTAAGAGCAGAGTATGCAAACATTGAGGGCAATTCCATAACTTCCAATCAGGTAAATACGCAACAGTACATCAATTTTTTCCCAAGTGTATACTTGCAGCACAAATTGAACGACAATTACCAAATTGTATACAATGTCAATAGAAGAATTACCCGACCACATTACCGTCAACTCAACCCTTTTGTCTTCTATATAGATCCATTGACAACAGAGGAAGGAAACCCTAACCTTAAGCCACAGTATGCGAATAATTTTGAAATGAACCACATCTACAAAGGTTCTTACCAAATTGCCTTGACTTATTCTCAAACAGAAAATGCTTTCGGGCAGATTTTAACTCAGGATGAAGACAGTAGAACAACCCTGATCCAAATGCGAAACCTTGACCGTACCCAGAATTTAGGGCTAAGAGCAACCATACCTGTAGCCTTTGCTGACTGGTACAACACAAGCAATATGTTGCAATTCAATGGCAATTCTTTCCAATCTCAAATAGGTGAAGACTTACTAGATGTGAAACAGTTTTCATACATGTTTCGTAGCCAGCACAATATTATTTTACCCAAAGGTTTCAAAGTAGAATTGGTAGGGATATATAGAAGCCCTTTCCAAGATGGCCAGATAAAAATAAATGGGATGAGCTGGTTAGATGCCGGGATAACAAAAACCTTTAAGGATGAAAAATTAAGCCTAACAATAAACGGTTCCGATATATTTAGGACAATGAAAGTTAGAGGGGGTATCGATTTTTACAATATCAATACGGATGTCCGACAATATGGTAGCATGCAAAGTGTTCGTTTTACCCTCCGCTGGAAGTTTTCCCAAGGAGAGAAATTTAGTGTATCCCAGCGAAGCGGAAGCACGGAAGAAAGAAATAGACTTTAATAAGTAAAGATTAGGTTTTTTATAATGGAAAAGACAGCGTCCTATGGGCGTTGTTTTTATTTTTAACCTAGCCAATTGTTGGGTTTCTCAACTATTAATACTATTTCAACAGCACAAAATCTAGCTGTTGATCAAAATCACAGAGTATAATTCTTAATATAAATAAGCGGGTTTGACCTAGTTATAAAATAAATAAGGGAAAAATTTACTGGAAGTGATAAAGGAAAATCAATTGAGCGGCAAGAGCAGGTTTTCTTTCTCCTTTGATCTCAATCTTTACCTTCATTTCTGTCTTTATGGTTCCTCTAAGGTCACTGATATTTGCAAGAGTGGCATGCATCCGAATTTCATCGTTTACTTTAACAGGGTTGGCAAATCGAAGATTTTCTATACCATAATTGACCATCATCTTGAGGTTATTGACCTCTACTATCTGATTCCAAAGAAAAGGGACCAATGAAAGCGTCAGGTAGCCATGTGCTATGGTTCCACCAAATGCACCTTCAGCCTTTGCTTTTTCAGGATCAGTATGAATCCATTGGTGATCAATGGTGGCATCGGCAAAAAGATTGATTTGGTCTTGTGTTACTTTATGGTACTCAGAAACTCCCAATTCTTTTCCTATGTAATCTTGGAAATCTTCAAAGCTATTAATAATAAGTTTACTCATAATCGTTTTAGGTTTTAAAAAATGAAATTATCAAAACCCCGCGGATAATAAAACAAAAATTAAAGAAAACCGTAATAGTTCAATTTTTTAATTTACCTGATTCCTTCGTTTTCGGGAGTACATAAAACCCAATACCAGGCTGCTAATAAAGAAAATAAGAGTGGTCCATTCATAGGTACGTTTCTCCTTTATGCCTTCCTCTATTTTCTCATCTTTTAATTTCAAGGCTCTCTTGAGCTTTACAATGTCTTCTTCCGCTTTTTGAGCAATGAATTTATAATCCTCCTTTTCATGGCCAATTTCAGTGGTCTCTATATCCTTCAATAACTCCAATTCACCAATTATCTGGTTGTCCTTTTGCAGTATACGCACCATCCATTCATTGGTAACCGTCATGTCTTTTTTGGTTCTATTGCCAAAAATCCCTGACTTTTTCCCCTCAGATTCCTGCCACTCCTGATGAAGTCGCTCTCTTTCACCGATCAATTTCTTGAGCCTTTCCTGAGCATTGACCTCCATAGGCAAGGTCATCAGCCAAAATATCATTCCTAAAAAATAAGTGGTCTTCATTGTTTTACCTGAAATCATTGTCAATATTTTTTACCAATTCCTTCAATTCAAAAAACATGCCTAAGGCAATCTCTAGGCTTTCACTTTACCATTAAGTCAATATTTGATCTTCATTTTACAATAATTTTTCAAAAGAAAACCATGGAAAGGCATCCTTTCTATAACAGCAAATAACGGTTAACAACAGGATAAAAGGCTAAAATCAAGCTTTTCCCGGAAGAAACTCGTTCAATACCTGTCTCAAATAGTCCCTGTCAAGGTGAGTATAAATTTCTGTGGTAGTGATACTTTCATGGCCGAGCATTTCCTGCACAGCCCTCAAATCCGCCCCACCCTCCACAAGATGGGTAGCAAAGCTGTGTCTAAAAGTATGCGGACTTACCTTTTTTCCAAGACCTGCTTTTTCAACAGCTTTCTTAATAATTAAAAAGACCATCACCCGGGATAGTTTTTTTCCTCTCCTGTTAAGAAACACATAATCTTCGTGCCCTGCAGCTATCACCTGATGCGCCCTAACTTCCTTTAGGTAGATGGCCAAGTATTTGGCAGCGGATTTACCTATGGGTACCAGGCGTTCTTTATTTCCTTTTCCCAAAATTCTTAAAAACCCTATGTCTTCGTAATAATGACTAATTTTTAGATTGGTCAATTCTGAGACCCTTAGCCCACTGCTATAAAGCATTTCCAATATGGCTCTGTTTCTATGTCCTTCCGGCTCTCCCAAAGGGATCGCTTCAAACAATTGCTCTATTTCAGAATAGCTTAAAGTATCGGGTAAGGTACGGGTCAGCTTAGGCGCTTCAAGCAAGAGGGAGGGGTTTTCACTTATTTTATCTTCATACATCATGAACTTAAAAAATGCCTTGATGCCGGAAATTATTCTCGCTTGAGAAAACTCCGAAATGGACAATTCTGCCAATACTTTGACAAATTGCCGAAGGTGATACAACTGCACTTCCTTGGGTGAGATTTCCGGAAAATTTTTCTCCATAAAATCCGCTAGCTTATGAATATCCTGACCATAAGCCAAAATAGAGTTTTCGCTTAGTGAGCGTTCAATTTTAAGGTAATACCCAAATGCTTTTGTTTCTTTATCCCAAGACATTTAGTAAAATTAACTCAATACAGTTATTAAATAATAGTTTTCTTAAAAACATATGGATAAGCAATTAAGTTGTTTTCCGAATGCTTAACTTTGAACCTGTTTAGTAGTCAATTAAATCCACCTAACATTGAAAATCACGATCATAAACGGCCCCAATCTAAATTTATTAGGTAAGCGCGAGCCGGAGATTTACGGCAGCCGTTCATTTGAAGATTATTTTGAAACCTTGGTTCAGAAGTATCCAGAGCTGGAATTGAACTATTACCAAAGTAATGTAGAAGGTGAGCTGGTTAACAAGCTTCATGAGGTAGGTTTTGAACACGATGCCATCCTTATGAATGCCGGAGCATACACCCATACTTCTGTTGCCCTATCAGATGCCATTGCTGGAATCAATACCCCTGTTTTGGAAATACATATTTCAAATATTTACAAAAGAGAGACTTTCCGACACAAAAGCATCATTTCCAAGGAATGTGTAGGGATGATTGCAGGTCTTGGATTAAAAGGCTACGAGCTTGGATTGAACTATTTTATCGACAATAAGAAAGAAAACGCATAATGGCATTACTCACTTTTGCTCCGGGTCCATCTAAGGTATATGACAAATTACCGGACTATTTTCAAGAAGCCTTTCAACAAGGAATCTTAAGCGCCAATCACCGCAGTGCGGTTTTCATGGACCTGTACAAAGATACCGAAAGGTTGTTCAAGGAAAAGTTGGGTGTTCCAGCTGATTACAAATTGCTTTTCACTTCCTCAGCTACAGAAAACTGGGAAATCATTACGCAATCATTGGTTTTAAAATCTTCCTATCATATTTATTCCGGCTCATTTGGCAAAAAATGGTTCGGCTTTGCTCAGCATATCAACCCTGGCACTGCTGCGCTTGTAGTGGACAAAAACAAAGAAATTGCGGTCAATGAATTGGAAATTGGGTCTGATTTTGATATCATCGCCATCACACAAAATGAAACGGCCAATGCCACTCAGGTTACCAATGAAACCATTGCCGCAATAGGTAAAAAGTATCCTGACAAAATGTTGGCCATAGACACCACATCGTCTATGGCTGGGATCTACCTTGATTTCAGCCTGGCTGACATCTGGTATGCTTCAGTACAAAAATGCTTTGGCCTGCCTGCAGGTTTGGGTGTATTAATACTCTCTCCAAAGGCCGTAGAAAGGGCCAAGGAAAAAGGGGAAACTGGAAGATACAACAGCCTTAATTTCATGTTGGAAAATGCGGCCAACAACCAAACACATTATACGCCAAATGTTCTCGGTATTTTTCTGTTGAATCGGGTATTGACCGATATGCCAAACATCAAGGATATTCATAAAAAAACAGAAGTGCGAATGAGGGCATTGGAAAGTATCGTTGAAAATTCCAAAGCTTTAGATTTCCTTGTAAGCAATGCAGCTACAAGAAGTAGAACCGTACTCGGAGTAGGAGGAGAAGAAAGCTTCATTAAACGCATAAAAGCAGACGCTGAAGCCAATGGAATGCAAATGGGCAGTGGATATGGTCCATTAAAACCAACTAGCTTCAGAATTGCTAATTTCCCCGCATTGAATGAGCAGGAGTTTGAACAATTAATTACTTTTCTCAAGGCTTATTAAATTATAATAGTTTGTTTAACCTGAAGGAAATATTATCCGTTACTTTGATTTTGTTTTCTGTGATTGATATTCTAGGATCTATACCCATAGTGATCAATCTTAGAAAAAAGGTAGGCCATATCCAAAGTGGTAAGGCCACAATAGTAGCAGGAGTTTTGATGGTAACTTTCCTACTTGTCGGAAAATCTATTCTGAGCCTTTTTGGAATAGATGTAGAAGACTTTGCCATCGCCGGTGCCTTGATCATCTTTGCCATAGGGGCAGAGATGATCCTTGGCATTGAAATATTTAAAACCGACCCTGAAGCAAGCTCTACCAGCACGTCTATAGTACCCATAGCCTTTCCATTAATAGCAGGTGCCGGCACCCTCACCACCATCTTAACACTTAAGGCTGAATATGGGCAGGCAAATATTGCCATAGGAATTGTCTTAAACCTGATCATCATTTATGTGGTTTTGAAAAGCACCCATTTTCTAGAGCAAAAACTAGGGAAGACAGGCTTAGATATTTTACGGAGAATATTTGGAATCATTCTGCTTTCAATTGCCATTAAGATATTCAAGACAAATCTTTTTCCCGCTTAGAATTTAGCTCGATCTGGGCAATAAATAATTTATTTGCTACTTAAATCGCTTCAAAAATCATCGGCCTCCTTGCTGTTTGCGATTTTTCAAAACAGATAAATAGGCTCAACTGATCAATATTTTACAAATAAATCCAAACTGCCTGATTTTCTTGTGATTGCAACACAAATAAAGGATTCTAATGGCTATTTCAGGTTTAAACACAGATTAAGCAGAAAAATAAATTGAAAAAATATTCAAAATAATTGCCAAACCTTTTTGATTTACTCAAATTTTATTTACTTTTGTCCTCCCAATAAGGGAATAAACGGGGTGTAGCGTAGCCCGGTCATCGCGCCTCGTTTGGGACGAGGAGGTCGCAAGTTCGAATCTTGCCACCCCGACAAAGCCAGTTCATTGTGAACTGGCTTTTGTTTTTTCCAGCCATTTTTATTGAAATTCTCCTGTATCTTCCGGTATTTGCAGTGACGGGAAATATGATTGACATCGCAATAGGTGTAATCATAGGTGCGGCTTTCAACAAAGTAGTAAACGTTTTGGTAAACCCGAAATATGCAATAGACAATCTATTACGTGCTTAAATTGCTTCAAAATCAGCCACTTCGTTGCTGTTTTCAATTTCACCATAGCGGTGCTATGCTAAAATATCCAAACAGCCTGATTTTCCTGCGATTGCAACACTTCCCGTAAACACGGGACAGGCTTCACCCCTGACCATTGTCAGGGCGGAGAAATCCTATTACATAATCCGGGGTATAAGATTTTTTTTTGCCACCCCTATCATTTTTGACCAATGGAATAAATTGGGAAAACAAAAAATTAATTTTGAGGCAGGAGTTAATCTCAGGTGGAGTTATAGCGACAGAAGAATTCGCAATTGGTTACGGTAAAGTACTGGAAGCAAGTGTGGTTTTTTTGATAATTGGATTCACCATCTTTTTTATAGTAAAATTGATGAACTCCATCAAGAAGAAAGCCGAAGACCCAAAAAACAATACCATAACTACACCTAAAAATATTGAGTTGCTAAACAGAATGACAGTATTGATGGAGAGACAGGTAGAACTTTGGAAGAGAGAAGCGATAAGAATTCTGGGTAAAATTGCTAGGAAAATAAAAATAGCCGAAACGTATTTCTACAGCTTTTAAACAAAAATTCCCTTCGGGATAAATACTATGCTGGGAATTATGAATTTTTTTTGTAAAAAATTTTAGGAAAGAAAATAACTGATTAAAATAAAAATTTAACTGATTAAATATTTACTATATATCATCTATTGGTAATTAAAATAATTATATATGGAATTAATAGTATTTTATATTTACAGTGGTTTTGGCATAAAACTTGAGAATAACATGTAAATGAATTTCTCATTTAACCAACTATTACAATGAAAAATGCAAATGATTTTCAGTTGAGAGGAACGGATTTAATTTCACGTAAAGTAAAAACCGCAAGAGATGAGTCTGTAGGTTCCATAAAAGACATTGTTCTTAACACCAGCACTTCACAAGTTGATTATGTAGTTTTGAAGGTGGACGAAGGATTTTTGAACCTTGGTTCAAAGCTTTTAGCCCTACCTTTCGAATCTTTTGGCTTCAAACCTTCCTATGATGATGCTATATTTGTGAGAGAGACCAAAGAAACATTGGAAAATGCTCCGGGATTTGATAGTGACAATTGGCCAATTGGACCACAAGGAGAGTTTCTTCATACCATGCGTACCTATTATAGCCAAGAAGACCGTAGTTTAAACGGACGATATGACTTTGAAAACAGAACCTTCTTTCGTCATCAAGACACTTTAGATGTAAGTGCAGATAGGATCAAAGATAAAAACTCCGGTAGTGGATTTCTAGAAAAAGACCGAAGGGGTGATAGACCTTCTCAGGCCAATAGAGGAGGAGACCCCATTATATAAAATCCCATCTAAGTAAAGTTATTAAGAGCTGATCCATATTATGGGTTAGCTCTTATTTTTTAAATACAGGATTGACCATAACGCTTCATTAATTGACAACAACAAGCCCCTTATCTTCAAATTGATTGCTAAAGGCGTTTTGCAACAACATAGTTTACTCTTCCAAAGAAAATGGCTACCTGAGTATTTTTTTCTCCTCTCAAGGTTTCTCTTCCGGAAATACATCACAAAGGCTATAATAAGAGTTGATCATTCCAATGTTTAACCCGAAATATGCAATAGACAATCTATTACGTGCTGAAATCGCTTCAAAAAGCCTGATTGTCTCGTCCTGAAAATGGTTGACACTTTTGTTTTTCAAATATAGTAAGTGTTTTAATTTCTAAGAAGTTTCATTTAACTTACAGTACCACGATAAAGCGGAGGCAAGCTCTGCTGAGGAGCAACTTGCCAAGGAATAGTCGTTTGGTCCGATAGCGTTGCTATTTTCAGACCGGGCCTTGACAGGTTCGGTCTTCTTTTTCCAATTATATTTCTTTCCAATAACGCGTTCGGTATCATGCCTTGTAAAACCTTCGTCATGTACTTGGTTAGGTGTTAGATTTCCTAAACTCTCGTGTGGTCTCATATCATTATAGATTTTGATAATTTTAATGATGTATTTTTTCGGGTTGATATTTGTTTCTCCTGCAATATCCTCCAGCCACTCTTCCTTTAGGATTCCATTTACTCTTTCCGCTATGGCATTTTCATGTGGTGAAGCGGGCTTCGTCATACTGATCCAAACTTTCTTCTTTTTCAATAGGTCGGTGTAATCATAACTGCAGTACTGTACCCCACGGTCCGAATGATGGACAAGGGAATAATGGTTAATGTTTTCTTGAGACTGGAAAGCCACCTTCAGGGCTTCAAGTGCTGATTCAGCCTTCAGATCCAGAGAAAGATTCCAGCCCACTATTTTCTGGGAATAAGCATCCGTAATAAGATACAGATACATGACTTGCCCATTTAGTAAAAGGTAGGTAATATCGGAAACCCATAACTGGTTGGGCCTGTAGACAACCATGTTTTCTACCAGGTTATGGTACTTCCTAAGCCAATGATGGCTTTGGGTAGTGAAAAACTTCCTTTTTCTTTTGGTTACTAATAACCCGTTCACTCGAAGCAAATCAAACAGTTTATCCCTGCCTATCTTGATTTTCATTCCTATTAGGTCTTTCTGAATCAGAGGGTTTATCTTTCTCAACCCCCATCTGGATGTTTTGGCCTTCTTTCTGATCTTTAAAACAAGACTCAAGACCACCTCTTCCTCAAATGCCCCGCGGTAAATATAATTTAAAGCTTTATAGTAGCCCTGCCTGCTCTTGCCAAACAATTCACAAAGTTGGGCCAAACTTACTTTTGGTTCTTCTTCTCTGAGTCTTTGAACTGTTTGGCACCAGACTTTTTTTCAAGATCTAGCCCATATTCTTCTTTGGCAATATCTACCATGATCTGGTATGCCCTGCCCTTCAAACGGCTAAGCTTCAGCTCTTCTTCAAGTTGCCTTATACGGGCTTTTAACTCACTATTGGAATCCTCTTTTATTGCCATGTTTTTTAAAATCGGAAGAGGATCTTTAGGAAGCCTTCTTTCAAGACCAGCAAAAATCCTCATCCATTCCAAGATAGCGGATTTGCTTTTAATTCCATAAATATGCCTTGCCTGTTCTTTGCTTAAAGTACCTGAAAGTACTTCCATAACGATTTTTCTCCTTGCATCTTCGGAGAACTTTTGTAATTCACTCATTTTGTCCGATTATAGGTTTACAATTTTTAATTAAATTGTGTCAACCTATTTCAGTACACGACCGATTTTCTTGCGATTGCAACACTTCCCGTAAACACGGGACAGGCTTCATCCCTGACAATCAGGACAGAGAAATCCTATTTCATAATACGGGTTTAAGGCCTTCCAAATACCTTTTTATTAATATGGGAAAAATTGCCAAGTAGCAAGGCAATTTGACCTAACCATTAGGGCTGTAAATGCTGAATCTTTGTATCGTAATTAATCAATAAACAAAAACAAACGAAAAATTATTATGACAACTACAGCAGCATTTAAAGTACCGACAAAATCTGAAGTATCTGAAAGCAACCAAGCTATTTTTGATCAGCTAGGAAAGCAAATTGGCTTTGTCCCAAATCTTTACGCTTTTTATGCCAAAAATGAAACGGCATTACCAGATTACTTGGCCCTTCAAGGCAGAAAAACAACGCTAAAAGCCAAAGAGAAAGAAGTTGTTAACCTGATTACTAGTCAAATCAATGGATGTAGATACTGCCAGTCAGCCCATACCGCTCTAGGCAAAATGAATGGATTTACCGACGAGCAAATTATTGAAATCAGAGGTGGTTCAGCCAGTTTTGATGAAAAGCTTGATGCATTGGTAAAATTCACTGCAGCAACGGTAAGTAACCATGGTAAAGTAGAAGAAAGTGTCAAAGAAGCCTTTTTTGCCGCAGGATACAATGTAGCAAACTTGATAGATGTGGTCATACTTATCGGTGACAAAATCATGAGCAACTACCTTCATAACCTTACAGGTTTTGAAATTGATTTCCCAAAAGCTCAAGAACTATAAATTTCAACAAGGGTTTTGCAATAGGTATTCCTTTCGAATATTGTTGCAAAACCTACTTTTAAACCCAAATTATGCAAAACAAAATTTCAACACTCGGTTATAATATAGGAGTATTTGGCACAGCCCTCATACTTATTTGGATAGGATTGTTTAAGTTTACTCCTACAGAGGCAGCATTAATAAAGCCATTGGTAGAAAATCACTTCGCCATGAATTGGCTTTATAGTCTCTTGTCCTTACAGGCAGTTTCAAACCTTATAGGTTTCTCAGAAATTGTCATCGGGGCATTATTGTTTGGCACAATGTATTGGCCACAATTAGGAAAAATTGCCGGCATAAGTTCCACTGTCATTTTTATTACCACCCTTAGCTTCCTTATCACCACTCCCGGTGTTTGGAAATTAGTTGATGGCTTTCCAGTTACAGATTTCTTTTTGGTCAAAGACATCCCTTACCTTGCCGTATCATTAATGGTTTGGGGTAATTATTCAAAGGCTAAAGTTGATACTGAATTATAAAAAACGCAACAATGAACGAGATAACACTTTACGGTGCCGACTGGTGTCCTGATTGCCGAAGAGCAAAAGCTTTCTTATCCGAAAATAATATTGACTTCACTTTTATTGATGTGGATCTCGATGAAGCTGCTACAAAAAAAGTAGAGGCAATAAACAAGGGCAAGCGTATAATCCCAACCTTGATAATCAATGGAAAAAGTTATACCAATCCGGATAATGCAGCACTTTCCAGTATCCTAGGGATAAACGAACAGGGAAGGGTTATACTTTACGGTGCCGATTGGTGCCCGGACTGTATCAAGTCAAAGTCCTTTTTGGTAGACAATAAAATTAACTTTCAATACATCAATATTGATGAAAACGAATGGGCCATTCCCATAATTGAAAAAATCAACAATGGGAAAAGGAAAATTCCAACCATTCTCATTGATGAGGACATCTTGGTGGAACCTGAAAACGAAGCGCTGAGAATTGCCCTCAAATTGGATGAAGAGAAAATTACTAAGGTATTTGATAGTATTATCATTGGAGCTGGTGCCGCTGGCTTGACTACTTCTATTTATGCCCAAAGAGACCGATTCAGTACTTTAATTCTAGAGAAAAAAACGGTAGGTGGAAATGCCTTTTTAACCGAAAAAATTGAAAATTATCCTGGCTTTACTTCCATTTCAGGTCCTGACCTAATGGACAAAATGGAAGAGCAAGCAAGAATATATGGTGCAACCATAAAGACAGGCGAAGAAGTGGTAAGCATAGAGAAGGTCAACAACCTTTTTAACGTGAGGACCAAAACAAATTTGTTTTTTGGGCGCTCTGTGGTACTGTCTACAGGTTCTACTTACGAGAAGCTCAACATACCAGGCGAAAGCGAGTTGATAGGTGTGAGTGTGCACTTTTGCGCTACCTGTGATGGCGCTTTCTACAGAGATAGGGAAGTGATTGTTGTAGGTGGTGGAAACTCGGCTTTGGAAGAAGGCATCTTTCTTTCTGGCTTTACGAAGAAAGTAAAAATCATAAACCGAAGAGCCTCCTTTAAGGCATCGCAAACCTATATAGATAAACTGCCTGAACTTGACAATGTAGAAACCCATTACAATAAGGATGCTTTAGCATTGGATATTGACCAAGATGGAAAATTTGCAGGCTTGAGAGTTAGGGATTCGATAACGGGTGAAGAAGAAGTGATCAGTGCTGATGGCGTTTTCATCTTTGTGGGCCTAAAACCCAACAATGCAAGTTTTAAAGGTTTGGTGGAAATGAATGAACGTGGTTTTATAACCACCACAGGTTTGGCAAAAACATCGGTCCATGGAATATTTGCCGCAGGAGACAACCGTGAAGGAGCTATCGCTCAGGTAGCTGCTGCTACTGGCGAGGGAGTTTTGGCTAGCTATGGATTGAGAGAGTTTCTAAAAAATTAATTTATAATCCTTGGCATCGTTTTTAGCCGACTAGTGTATAGTTATTGGAATTAAAAGCTATGGGTAATATGAATGAACAAGCAAGAGTGACCTTACAGGAAGAACTACAACAGCAAAAAGACAAGTTCGATGAAACTGCTACTGACGAAACTAAAATCACCTATAAAAAAGGCATAGATGAAGTTGTGGAAAGTGGCTTGGTTGAAATAGCCCTACAAGTAGGCGAATCGGCTCCGGATTTTGTATTGAACAATGCAAAAGGAGAAAGGGTAAAACTTTCTGATCACTTAAAAAATGGCCCAGTTGTTCTTACCTGGTACCGGGGAGGCTGGTGTCCTTATTGCAACCTAACCTTGTATCATTTACAGCAAACTTTACCAGTATTCAAAGCACTTGGTGCCCAACTTCTGGCATTGACACCAGAACTTCCAGACAAATCACTAAGTACCTCAGAAAAGAACAATTTAGCATTTGAAGTATTAAGTGACATTGACAATAGAGTGGGGAAACAGTACGGCATCGTCTTTCAACTTCACGAAGGAGTGGCAAAGATATATGGCCAAAAGTTCAGTCTCAGTGCTTACAATGGCAATAAAGAAAATGAACTCCCACTTGCTGCTACCTATATTATTGGTCAGGACGGCATTATAGAATATGCCTTTTTGGACGCGGATTATAGAAACAGAGCTAATCCAGAAGACTTGGTGGCCTTTTTAAAAAACAAGAAATAAGCGGGTGCTAAGGCCTAGATCAGGTAAACCCGTGTTTGATTTTGTCGGTATTGTTGCATTTTCCCGTAACAATGCTGACAAAATCTACCCCTGTTGTACCTATTTTAACCCGAAATATGCAATAGACCATCTATTACGTGCTGAAATCGCTTCAAAATCACCCACTTCGTTGCTGCTTTCAATTTCACCATAGCGGTGTTATGCTAAAATCTCCAAACAGCCTGATTGTCTCGCGATTGCAACACTTCCCGTAAACACGGGACAGGCTTCACCTCGGACTATTGGTCAGAACGGAGAAATCCTATTACATAATCTGGGTTTAAATTTAGCATTTATTGATGTGTAGTAAGAGAAGCTTTATCCATCCAAGAAATCCGATTTAGCTAAAACTTCTGAGAAAATAAACTCCCTAAATCCTTTAGCTTTAGTGGCTATAAAGGAAATCTTCAGTATTACCAGAAAAAACGCAATCACACCTTTTCCCGAAAGAAGCCTGAAAGGCTTCAACAACAATAACCACGGGTGCTTAACCCGTGGACAAGGAAAAACATGTGGATGATTTTGGCGGCATTGTTGCATTTTTTTTCCGCAACAATGATGACAAAATCTAACCGAAGCAGGCTCAATTAAAATGTAAAAAAGGGCACCAACTAACGTTATATTACTACCTATACAAACACCCCAACTTACTGGAAAAGTGAAATTAAATATTGGAACAGTTATTGAAGTACAAATAGCAACTTAAAAAATATAATCTAAGTATCTATTTAAAGAAATTTGAAATGTATAAAATAATCTCAATTTTCAGTTGTGTGCTCATAATGGCTGCCTGTGATGTTACTTCCGACAACGAGCCAGATAAAGACATTAACCCTAAAGTTACCGGCACAAAATTTGGGATAAGTAAAGTCCCCATGGAGGAGGCTTACACCGCATTAAAAACGGCACTGAATAACAACGATCAAATCGGAATAGTGGCAGAAGTAGATCATGCACAAAACGCTGCCTCTCTAGGTAAAGAATTAGGCCCAACCAAAATTATCTTCTTCGGAAACCCTAATCTTGGCACTCCTTTAATGCAAAAAAATCAGCTTGCGGGATTAGACCTCCCACAAAAAGTATTGTTTTACACAATGGAAGATTCCGTTTTTGCCCTCTACAATAGCACAGAATATTTGGCATCGCGTCATGCCTTAGGAGGGGAGCAGAACCTCACTCAGATTTCCGCTGCACTGGAAAACCTCGTAGGTGGAGCAATACAAAATGATCTAAGCAGTAGTTTCTCTCAATCGGTTACAGCAAATGAAGGGATAGAAACAGTAACGAGCTCCCAGGATTTCGAAGCTACCTACCAAAGTTTAAAAACCATCATTTCCGAAAATGAAAACCTCTCCATCTTGGCGGAGTTAGACCATCAGGCAAATGCCCAAAGCAAAGGACTTGAATTGAGGCCTACAAAAATCATAACATTCGGCAATCCCAATTTAGGTACACCATTAATGCAGGAATCTCAAACAATAGGTTTGGATTTACCCCAAAAAATTCTTGTATGGGAAGATGCTGATGGTAAAGTCCACCTTTCTTACAATGACCCTGAATTTTTGAGTATGCGTCATCAGATTACAGGAAGTGAGACGGAAATTGATCAAATCAGCAATGCCCTTCAAAATATAACCAACGCCGCAGCTGGGAACAATTGATTTCCCCTACCGCTCTCTTAGCTTGTTTTAGGTAAATCAGCAATATGCTTTTATAAGAATCTTCACTTGATCTATTGGTCAGGTAAAGATTTTACTTTTAGTCCAATCCTACTCATTTTATCAGGTGATGGTTTCTTAGATAATTTATTTGGTCTAGTGGCTTGTTTTAGGCAATACTTTTTGATAGATTAAAAACGTAATAATTAGCCTAACCTATTTAACATTAAACCTATGAAACCATTTAAACATTTTTCACCCCTACTATTATTCATACTCCTAATAAGTTGCCTCTGTGGGGAGATCTCTGCCCAAGAAAAACCATTAAAACCTAGGGTCATCGTCACAAGTGATGGAGAAATAGATGATGAATGCTCCCTGGTTCGATTCCTGCTTTATGCCAATGAATGGGACATAGAAGGGATCATTACCTCCAGTTCTCAGTACCATTGGCATGGACACAAATGGGCAGGAGACGACTGGGCAATTCCTTACCTGGAAGCTTATGCAAAGGTTCAACCCAACCTCCTCAAACATGATAAAGCGTTTCCCGCCGCAGCCTACCTCAGAGAACGCACTTTTCTCGGTAATGTAGAGACCGAAGGAGAAATGGAAAAAATAACAGCAGGCTCCCAACATATCGTTAAAGTGCTCTTGGATGAATCTGATGATCGCCCGATTTGGATTCAAGCCTGGGGCGGAACCAATACCATAGCAAGGGCATTGAAAACAATAGAAGAAGACCATGCAGACATGATGGAAAAGGTAGCCAGTAAAATCCGATTCTATTTTATCTGGGAACAAGACGATACCTACCAAAAATACATTCGGCCTGTCTGGGGAAAATTCAATATCCCAACCATCATCTCAGATCAGTTTATTGCCATTTTCTATCATTGGAAAAAGTATCTGCCTGCTGAACAACAGAAATACCTGGATGCCGATTGGATGAAGGAAAACATTCTGGAAGGCCACGGCCCTTTGTTATCCATGTATCCTGCGCATAAATCAGGAGACAAGGGTTTCGAAGAAGGAGACTTTAGATCCGAAGGGGATTCTCCTGCCTTTCTTCATACCATTCCTACAGGTTTACGAAGCATGGAATCACCGGACTTTGGAGGCTGGGGTGGCAGGTATGTAAAGGTGCGGGAAAACACCTGGCTAGACCCTGTGGCTGACCCTTCTTACAAATATCCTGAAGGAAGGTGGTATGGAAATTCTGCATGGGGGAGAGAGCGGCTCAAAGAAGCCATTCCCAATGACCAGGAGTTGACGGATTATTTGGAACCGCTTTGGCGTTGGACCGTAGCAATGCAAAACGATTTTGCTGCACGTGCCGATTGGACCATCAAATCCTACCAGGAGGCCAACCACGAACCTACCGTCGTCCTTGCTCACCCTCAGGACTTATCCCTTAAGGCAGGAGCAAAAATAGAGCTAAGTGCAGCAGGTTCACATGACCCAGATGGGGATGAACTTAGGTATTCCTGGTGGCAATACAAGGACCCTGGAACGTATAAAGGAGAGGTATTGATCCAGAAAGCAGGAAATCAAAAAGCTACGCTAACAGTACCTAAAGATGCCAAGCCAGGTCAAACCATCCATATCATCTGTGAAGTGACTGACAATGGAAGCCCTCAATTGACCAGATACAGGCGTGTGATAGTTACTGTAATTTAAGGTGGAGAGAATCAAAAAAGCATATTTGTAAAAAGGCAATAATTTATGACTGGAAAATGAATTTCCAGTCATAAATCTACATAATCAAATGTCCGAATAATCGGTAGGATATAGAAAAAGCGTTACATTTTTTGAGACATTGTTCTGGTATTGTGGAAGTGAAGACAACTCTTTCCAATAAGGATCTGAACGAAATGTATCCCAATGGGCATCACGGTCGGCTTTATTTTCAAAAGTCGTCATGTACATCAGGTTTGGCATTGTTGGCCCTGAAATAACCTCACCATAAAAAACAGCATTGAATCCCAATCTTTTAAATAGACCAACCTCGTCGCCATCATTGAACATCTTGATCTTGTTTTCTGATATCTTCTCAGTATGGCCTTCATAGCTACGCAATTCATAAATCCTGTCTTTATTTGGCCCACTCAAATCAGGAACATCATATTTTGGATTTTTCTCGAAGGCATTCAATAAAATTGATTCGATTCTATCGTAAGGAGGATTGGTATAGGGTGCATTTAGGTATTTGGCACCTGCTGATTGGAATTGTTGGTCCTTGGCAAGTTTGGAATCGATTTTAGAAAACTCCTTTTGAGAACTAAAGGGTATCAGCACATAAATTAACTTTTCACTGGGCTTATTTCCCTCAGTTGAAGCAACAGGTTTGAATACCCCAATATGCTCAATCCCAGCCCTATGCATGGCCGGGAGGTACGCTTTCTCGAGGTATTCATCAATAACACTTTCCTGATCGCTTGTGGAGAAGTGATAAATTTTTATCTGGTAAAAATCTCCTTTTCCGGCGAAGGAAAAAGCGGTAGTAAGCAATAAAATGGCTACCGCAGAAAATAACATCATGGTGTCTTTCATACTATTTTGTAATTATTTGTAAACTATTCAAAACGAAAGGGTAGCAAAAGGAAAATACCTAAATTACCCTCTCACTTTTTGCTATTTTAAAGATTGGAGAGGCCTTATTTTCTTACCCTTGTTACAAGTTATCTAAAAAAACAGACATGCCAAAACTTCGGATAAGTCAATAATAAATGTCAGGAACATTTGATCCAAACCCCATTATTACCCTCACTATTCCTTCAAATTAACATTTGCTTAACCCTTTTAACTATTCAGTAAGGGTAATTAACTTTTGGTTCTCCCAAGCGCATTCAAAAATTTAAGTCATTTGGACTTATAAACTATCCTTATGAAATCGCTGCGCTATTTATTCTTTCTAACTGTACTTTCTCTGCCTTTGTTTTCAAATGCACAATCTATCACGGGTAAAATTCTGGATGAAAAGGAAAACTTATCCATTCCCGGAGTAAGCATTGTGGTATTAAACAAGGCCGATTCATCATTGGCATCCGGTGCCATTACCGATCTGAATGGCAAGTTTGATATTTCTGATTTAAAACCCGGCGACTACCTGATAGAGGCAAGGTATCTAGGTTACCAAAGTTTTGTCAAACCAATCAGTTTACAAAATACCAGGATAGACTTAGGTAACATTAAAATAGCGGAAGCACTGACTGAACTAAATGAGGTGACGGTCTCTGCCAGAAGATCCCTTGGTACCCAAAAAGGCGACACTACTCAATTCAATGCAAATGCCTTCAAGACCCTTAGTGATGCCACTTCCCAGCAGTTACTTGAAAAAATGCCAGGTATCAACATGATGGATGGTGTACTACAGGCGCAAGGCGAATCCATCGTTCAAATATTTGTAGATGGAAAGCCATTCTTTGGAACGGATGTAAAGGCTGCCTTGCAAAATCTTCCAGCAGAAGCGGTAGAAAGCATTCAAGTCTTCGATAAGCTAAGCGACAAAGCTTCGTTTAGTGGATTTGACGACGGAGAAAGGGAAAAAACGATAAATATTATTACAAACCCAGCTTACAGAACCGGGCAGTTTGGTAAAATGACAACCGGATATGGGAGCAATGACCGGTACCTATTGGGTATGGGATTGAATGCCTTCCAAAATGACCAAAGGATTACCATAACAGGATTAAGCAATAATATAAACGCACTAAATTATTCCGGTGATGTCAATACTATAGGTGAATCCAGACCTCAGGATGGTATCATTATATACAATGCGCTAGGCATTAACTACAGTGACCTAATAACAAATAAATTGCAGGTAAACACCAGCTATCAATACCGGGACAGAACGAATAATGGCTATTCCTCCTTGGTAAGGGATTATACTTTAAATACTGAGGACGAACAGCGCTACGGCGAAGAAAAATCAAATGTGAGAAGAAACAAAGAACACGCATTTGATTTGAGGTTGACTTATGACATAGATAGTAGCAATCACTTATTGGTTGTCACAAAGGTCTCTGCAGAAACAGATATGGAAAGGTCTGATTTCTTTGGAAAGACAGAGCAGCTAGACAAAATCATCAATCAAACCACCAATACCAGTAATGTTAACAGTACGAATTTTGATTTCACCAACGATATTTATTATAGTAAGCGGTTTCAAAAGGTGGGCAGAACAGCAACCATTGGCATTGAATCCGGAAACCACCTGGATGAGGACTATGGTGTACGTGAAGCGGAAAATATTTTTTATGACCCTGAGGAAGAAATAGAAAACCTGGATCAAAAAACAGTTAGGCAAAGAAAAGGGCTTTCCTGGGAAGCTGACTTTTCTTACACTGAGCCTTTGGGCAAAATGGGTAGGTTGAAGTTTGAATACGAGATTGGTAATCGTATCGAAGATTCGGATCAAAGGCTTTCAGACCTAATCTCAGAGGAAAATAGCGATGACTACATTTCCATACTAGACACTGCATTAAGCAATAAGTTTAACAGCACCTATTTGAAGCAAGAATCAGAATTAGGTTATCAGTATTCTGGCAAAAAAATTAAGCTACAGGCTGAAATGAGTTATGAGTCAGCTTCTTTAAAAAACAGGCAACACTTTCCCAATGAAGATTATTTAACTAGAACTTTTCAGAACTATTTGCCTACATTGAGAGTAGATTACAAACCTAAATCAACTCAAATATTAGAATTTGATTATGACACGAATACCGATGCTCCATCAGTGGGTGAACTACAGAAGGTAATTAACATTACCAATCCTATACAGTTAAAAAGTGGGAACCCGGATTTAGTTCAGAGCTATTCAAATCGATTTAGGCTTAGGTATAAAAGCACAAATGTGGACACGGATAGGTCTTTTATCGCCGATGTACAATCAAGTTTTGAAAACGACAGGATTTCTTCAAGCACCTTAATCGCAGAGGAGAAAATGGATCTTGGGGATGGGATTGTATTAGAAAAAGGTGCTCAATTATCTAAACCGGTCAATCTAAATGGGTATTGGAAAATAAAGACCTATTTCAATTATGGTTTACCAATAGATAAAATCAAATCTAATGTGGGCCTATATGGAGGCGTTGAACTTAGCAAAAGCCCAGGAATGATCAATGAAATTGTAAGCTTCACCAATGCTACTAAATTAAGGGCCGGACTCTCAAGCAGTAGCAATATCAGTGAAAAAGTGGATTTTAATATCTCCACAAGGGCCACTTACACCATGGTAAACAATAGCTTAAGGCAAAATATCAACAATAACTATTTTAACCTAAACAGCAGAGTAAACTACAATTGGATATTTGGCAAGGGTCTTGTTTACCGGATGGAACTTAACCACCAATTAAATACAGGATTGGCCAAAAGCATTGGCCAAAGCTTTGTGCTGCTAAACATGAGTGTCGGTAAAAAAATATTTAGAAATCAGAGAGGCGAATTAAGTTTGAATGTTTTTGACTTACTCAATCAAAATACAAATGTGAAAAGGACGGTCAACGAACTCTATATCGAAGACAGGCAGAGCAATGTATTGAACCGGTATTTTATGATGACGTTTACTTATAATTTACGGCACTTCTCTCTTGGAGCCTCCAATTCAGATTTTTAATCCGAAATCAAAGGAATGAAAAGTATGAAGGTAGCGTTTTTGAGGCCAGCGGTTAGAAAGGAATTACTCGGTTTTATCCTCCAGGATATAGCCTTTTCCATGGATATTGATGATACTAATGCTGGGGTCCATTTGCAAGTGCTTTCTCAACTTGGCCATATGAACATCCATGCTTCTTCGGTTAAAGTAATCTACCTTTCCCCATAATTCTTTTAGCACGAACTTTCTGTCTAACAACTGATTTTTCTTCTCACAGAGAAGTCGTAAAATATCCGCTTCTTTCTCAGTGAGCACAATGGTTTCTTTGCTGTTGTTTAACCTTCGACTGTTCCAATCAAAAGTCAAGTGGCCAATGGCGTAACTATTTGTTTGTGTTGGAGTAATGGAAACCCTCCGCAATACTGCCTTAATTCGCGCAATTAGCTCTTCTTCATCAACGGGTTTAACGATGTAGTCATCAGCTCCTTTTTGAAAAGCCTGAAGTTTATCAATTTTCATGGACCTGGCCGTAAGGAAAATCAGGGGTGTTGCAGGGTTTATTTTTTTAATTTCACTTGCCAGGGTAAAGCCATCCATTATAGGCATCATCACATCTATCAGGCAGAGATCAAAAGGCTGTTCAATAAATGCTTCTTTGCCCTGAAGCCCATCTGTTTGCCAGGAGACCACAAATTGATGCATTTCAAGATAGGTTTTTAACGCATAACCTAAAATTTTGTCATCCTCCACTAATAATATCCTTGGATCCATTATTGCTCTTTATTGGTTTCAACAACTGGAAACTTCAGAATCACGGAAGTTCCTTGTCCCAGACTGCTTTTCACTTCAATCTCTCCTCCATGTAAATTTACCATCATTTTCACATAACTAAGTCCCAAGCCAAATCCTTTAATTTTATGCAAATTGCCATGGCTTACCCTATAAAATTTATCAAAAACAAATGGCAAATTATCAGGTTCTATTCCTATTCCATGGTCGACAACTTCTACATACAAATGGTTGTTGGCGTTATACGTTTTCACTAACACCTCTGGAGTGGTATCGGAATATTTAATTGCATTGTCCAATAAATTTTCCAAAATATTGCCCAAATGCATTTCATCTCCACAAATGAAAGGCTCAGTAGCTTTAAATAAAAAGTGCAATGACCCTTGTTGGGATTCTATGAGCACTTTATAGACATCTGCCTTTCTTTTAATTATAGCATGAATATCGATCTGCTCGAAATTCAATCCGGGATTGCCATTTTCAAGCACACTGAGTTCCAGCACTTTTTCCACCTTGTTTTTAAGGAGCTGGTTTTCATTCTCTAGTAGATGCAAATGATAATCCAGTTCTTCATCGGTAAAAATCTTTCGCTTTTCCCTGATAATCTTATAGATAATCGAAGAGGCAAAAATGGGCGTTTTAAGTTCATGTGTCAGGTTATTGATAAAATCATTTTTGAGTTGAGAAATCAATTTCTGACGTTTTAGTACTAGAAAAGTACTTAAAAAACTCCCAAGTAAAAGCAGTACAAAAAAGGCAGTTATAAATAAAGTAGGAGCAATCCTATAAGCAATAAATAGGGATTGGTTATGAAAAAACAACCCAAATTTAAACTTTCCCTTACCAAATTCCTTGCGAATTTGGTCACCAGGTGTAAAGGAATATTTTTGAAAATGGGGTTGGTACAGGTCTACTGCCGAACTAAAAGCAATGGTATCTTTGAGGCGTTGGTAGAAGGCAAACTCATATTCAAGATAACCCAACTCGTGTTTCATTAGCAGGCTATCCGTAAGGTCTTTTACGTTAACCACTAGAATTTTTTCGGTAGAATCCCTTTTCTCTTTTGGGTGCACCTTATCTCCAATCAGTTCAATGACTTGATTGGTCAATTCATCGTCTTCTTTTAAAACGCTTTCTAAGTCTTCCAGTATGGAATCTATTTCCTTCTCGAAGATTTTTCTTTGGACATCAATATCGATTTTGATTAAACTGTATTGAATAAAGAGGAGCCCCACCATTGCAATAGAGATTAGGATGGTAATCACATATATATGATCCCTGACATAGTCGAGCCATTTTCCTAATAATTGCTTAATCATTTCTACTAGTTAGTGGGTAATCCCGATAAAAGCTGAGAAATTAACATTTCCTTAACTTTTTTAACCTTTACTTTAGAAGTAAAAATACAGGAAAAAACTAGTCTTTTATATCCAAAGCCAATTGATAAGTAAAAAGGTAGAAATCATCAACTTCACCTAGGTTTGTTCTCAGAAAACAGTTACCCTTAATTGAATATAGCAGATTAAGCTCAAGGCTCAAATTTCAATTTTGCTAATACCGGCAAATGATCAGATGCATAATGCACTTGAATTACTTAATTAAACATAACGAATTGCGATCAAGTATGATTTTTTGAAGGTTATTTACACCGTAATTTTAACAGGGTTTTTATCTTTATCAATAGCCACAAAAGTAAAGGTCCCGGAAATGGCTTTTTCCCTTCCTTCCTCATACATCTGTTCTACCCATACTTCTACTCTCACTTTAAGGCTGCTATTTCCTACATGGATTACCCTGCCAAAAAGCTCAATGATGGTCCCGGCAGGGATGGGTTGAGTGAAATCAATTTTATCGCTACTGATTGTTACCATTCTTTGCCTACTAAAGCGAGTAGCTGTAATAAAAGCCACTTCATCCATTAATTGCATGGCTTTACCTCCAAATAGGGTATCATAGTGATTGGTAGTATTTGGAAATACCGCTTTGAATATCCGGGTATCGGATTGCTTGATTTTATCTTCGGGAATCATAGAGAAAAACTTATAAATGTAAAAAAGTTGTTGCCAATAATTTATAGATCAAAGGTATAATGGAAATTATGATTTTAGAGGTTATTTTTCCTTTAACCCGGATTATGTAGTAGGATTTCTCCGCCCTGACAATGGTCAGGGGTGATAGCCTGTCCCGTGTTTACGGGAAGTATTGCAATCGCAAGAAAATCAGACTGTTTGGAGATTTTAGCATAGCACCGCTATGGTGAAATTGAAAACAGTAACGAAGTAGCTGATTTTGAAGCGATTTCAGCACGTAATAGAATGTCTATTGCATATTTCGGGTTTAAGATGCAAGGATAAAAAAAAATAGGCATAAAAAAAAGCGAGTCTATTCAGACTCGCTTTTAATAATTATTTCTAAAGGTTCTCCTGAAATATCCAGGAATTTATACTCCGTCACCGGTAGTGAAGAATCTTTAACCAGGTTGATCCATTTATAATATTTAAAAAACCACTGCATCCTTTTAGAATAAATGCCATGTGTAAAATAGGCATGTAAATAAGGGTGCAATGCAATTTTAATCTTTGATTCGTTTTGGTGAACTGCAATGTGCTCTAAATCTTTTACCAGTTTATCTGCCACAAGTATGGAGGCCTGTATTTTGCCTGTACCATTACAAGAAGGACAAATTTCTTTGGTTACTATGTTCATTTCAGGTCTAACGCGTTGTCTGGTGATTTGCATCAATCCAAACTTGGTAAGTGGGAGTACCGTATTTTTGGATCGGTCATCTCTCATTGCGTCCTTCATCGCTTCAAAAATAGCCCTTTTGTTCTCGGCCTTTTTCATATCGATAAAATCAATCACAATTATTCCTCCCATATCGCGAAGCCTTAGTTGCCTTGCAATTTCTTTTACGGCCACCATGTTGGTTTTCAGGCCAGTATTTTCCTGATCACTTTCCTGATTTGATTTGTTACCGCTGTTAACATCCACTACATGCAAGGCTTCTGTATGCTCAATAATGAGATAACCGCCTTGGGGGAGACTAACAGTAGTTCCAAACAGGCTTTTGATCTGTTTTTCAATACCAAAACTTTCAAAGAGCTTCGCTTTTCCGTTGTAAAGCTTAACAATTTTTTCTTTTTCTGGAGCAATGGATCTTATATAAGACCGCATCTGATCATAAATTACTTCATCTTCTACCGTGATTGCGTCGAAAGATTCGTTGAGTAGGTCTCTAATTATAGAAGAAGCCAAACTCATTTCTCCGATGATTTTGTCTTTAACTTTGGCTTTCTGAAGCTTTCGCATTCCATCTTCCCAAGTCTCTAAAAGAGACCTGAGGTCTTTATCCAATTCGGTGACAGATTGTCCTTCTGCCACTGTACGGATGATCACACCGAAGTTTGCCGGTTTGATGGAAGTGATAAGCCGGGATAACCTTTTTCTTTCATCAGCACTACGTATTTTTTTGGATACGTTCACTGTATTAGAAAATGGCACCAATACCAAGTATCGACCAGCAAGGGAGAGCTCACAGGATAATCTAGGCCCCTTCGTAGAAATCGGTTCTTTAACAACTTGTACCAACACCTGATTGTTTTTAGACAAAACTTGGCTTATTTTACCAAGTTTGTCTATTTCAGGTTCGTTTTCAAAACCCTTCAGGTCGAAACCTTTGTGGTTTTTATTTCGGGTTAATTTTACCAGCTTACTTAAGCTGTTAACCTGTGGTCCTAAATCTTGATAATGCAAAAAAGCATCTTTTTCGTAACCTACGTCTATGAAGGCAGCATTTAAGCCATTTACGATTTTCTTTACAACACCAAGATATATGTCTCCGACTTTAAACTTATTGTCTTCTTCTTCAACATGAAGCTCAATCAAGCTTTTATCTTTGAGAAGGGCAATTCGACTACCATTTTGAGATGAATCAATTAATAATTCTGAACTCAAATTGTGTCTCTGTTATGAAATAAAAGAACGTGTTAATTGTACAGAAATAAGATTATTTCTTATTCTTGTGTCTGTTTTTTCTCAATCTTTTTTTGCGCTTGTGTGTAGCGATTTTATGTCTCTTCCTTTTTTTTCCGCAAGGCATAATTTTATAGTTTTAGTTTAACAATATTTTGATTATAATCTATCTAAGTAATTCTCGATTCCCGAAAGAATCTGAGGATCTGTAGTTTGCTTACGTAATCCTTCTAATTGAGTTTTAGCTAGTTTCTTCTGATTGGATTCAAACAAGCTTACCCCCAAATAAAATTGCCCCTGAATATTTCCGGGGTGATGCTCAACAAGTGTTTCAAAACGTTCAACAGCTCTTTTGTACTGACCACTCTGCATCGACAAAATTCCCATATTGAACAAGGCTTCCTCATTTGTAGGATCTTCTTCCAAAACCCCACGTAGCATGGTAATGCCTTGCATAGGATTGGCTGAAGACACATATGTCATCGCTATCTTGGTTTTCAAATCAAGCCTTTCAGGCATGGCCTCCAAAACTTTGCCCAAATACAAGCGGGTTTTATCTCCCAACCTTTTGGTCTTCATTTCTTCCATGGAAAAACCAAATGCCTCATAATAGGCATTCCCCGCTTTCTCCCAATTTTCAGGAGCTGGCGCTTTCTCGGCAATCAGACCGTAATAAAAAGCAGCACTATCCAATTTGCCTCCGCTTTGATAAACTTTAGCAATTGAATCAGCGAATATAACAAAATTTTCCGTACCAGCCTCTCCATCTAACTCAGCCATCAAATTATCGATGACCTCAAGGTCGCTGCTACTTAATGAATTCCCGTGGTTATTCTCTTCACTTGATGAATCAGATCCCAGACTATTTCCGTCTTCAGAAAGCCCCTTATCCTCATTGTCAACTACCACCATGGGCAAGCTATACAATAAGTAGGAAACAATAATACCTGCAACAACGAAAATAATTTGGGATCTTTTCATAGTCAAATCTTTCAGGGGTTTAGTCCTGAGGAGCCAATTCTTTTACGTTTTGGCTGTTTTTAATTTTTTCAATAAATGATTTAGATGGTTTAAAAGCTGGAACGTAATGTTCATCAATCACAATGGCTGTGTTTTTAGAGATATTCCTAGCAATTTTTTTAGCCCTTTTTTTGTTTATAAAACTGCCAAAACCTCTAACATAGATATTTTCTCCTTCTGCCATTGAATCTTTTACAACCTTGAAAAACGCCTCAACGGTCTGTGTAACATCATCCTTTTGGATACCTGTCTTCTCCGAAATCTTTGTGATTACCTCTGCTTTAGTCACTGTCTTAATTTTTTTTTGTGTAATTCAATTGAGGCTTAACCTCCTATTAACCAACTAATTTTGGGAGTGCAAATTTACGATATCCATTCCAATTAAAAAATTAAATCGATAAAATTAGCGTCATTTGTTCAATTATCTGATAAAAATAAAATTTTAAAATTTTGAGTTTCAACTATTTCACTGAGAATCTACTCCGTTGGTATCCCCTTCATCGCCGTAATCTACCTTGGAGAGAGACAAACAGTCCATATATCATTTGGTTGTCCGAAATAATCCTACAACAAACCCGAGTGGCCCAGGGTTTACCTTATTTCCACGCTTTCATCGAAAGATTCCCTACTGTAGTTGATCTGGCAAATGCACCACAAGAAGAAATTTTAAGAACCTGGCAAGGCTTGGGCTATTATAGTAGAGCAAGAAACCTACACTCATGTGCTCAATCTATAGTAAATGAAAGAAATGGTGAATTTCCTGACAATTATAAAGCCTTATTAAAACTAAAAGGGGTCGGTCCATATACTGCCGCAGCTATAGCCTCTTTTGCCTTTAAAGAACAAGTTGCAGTCCTTGATGGCAATGTTTTCCGAGTTTTGTCCCGGTATTTTGGCTTAGATTTAGACATCTCTTCCAACAATGGCAAAAAAGCATTTGACAAGCTAGCCAACAAACTTATTCCTAAAGAATCTCCAGACCAATACAATCAGGCCATTATGGAGTTCGGAGCACTGCAATGTGTCCCAAAAAACCCAACTTGCAATCAATGCCCACTAAGCTCCAAATGTTATGCCTTTCAAAATGCACTAGTCAATGTTCTTCCGGTCAATGAAAAAAAAGTGAAAATAAAATCACGGTATTTTTTATACTTTCATATTCAGATGGATGACTTTACCGTTGTTAGAAAACGAGAAGAAAAAGACATCTGGCAAGGCCTGATAGACTTTCCATTAGAAGAGTACAGCTCCCCGGAGGACATCATAAATATTGAACCCGACAGCCTGGAATTGCCGAAAGAACTCAATTATATGCAGCCTCATTATAATATAAGTTCCGAAAAACCCTTCAAACACCTACTCACACATCAAAGAATTTTTGCTTCCTTTGTGAATATAAAATTGAAAGCAAAGTATAGAGAGGCGCTTGAGAAATGGGTTGAAAAAAATAATTATGCACTTGTGAATGAGTCTTCCCTAGAGTCCTTAGGCAAACCTAAATTGATTGTTCACTACTTGAATCAAAAAAATTAATTGTTTATATTTAATCAGCTTTTTAAATAACCGAAAAAATTTAATAATGGCAGGAGTTAATAAAGTAATTTTATTGGGAAATCTGGGTGCAGACCCAGAAGTAAAGCACTTGGAAGGAGACAAAGTAGTCGCAAACCTAAGGTTGGCTACTACAGAATCCTATAAAGACCGTTCTGGAAACCGCGTAGAAAATACTGAATGGCACGATTTGGAACTGTGGGATGGACAGGCCAGAGTTGCGGAACAATACTTGAAAAAAGGCAGTCAGATATATGTAGAGGGCAAAATAAAATCAGACACCTGGCAGGATGATCAGGGAAATAACCGTAAAAGGACCAAAGTAAGGGTACAGAGTTTTACCATGCTCGGTTCAAGAACTGGCGGGCAAGAAGATGCCCAAGGTGGAGGACAGAGTAGCCCCGCTCAAAACTCTAATACAAACGCTGGAATGAACACTTCTTCTACCCCAGCTTATGATGGCAATGACAGCGATGCAGATGATTTACCATTTTAATAGTAATGGAATTCGGTAAAATCATTAGTTTTGCATAAAATTATATTCATAAATTAATGGACGACCCCTATCCGAGTTTGCTGCTCCTGACAGATGTCATAGCTGTATCACCGGTTTATTTGGTGGGTAATGCAGTATTATTTATTGCATTATTGATTGTTTCAGCTTTAGTTTCTGGCTCAGAAGTAGCGTTTTTTTCTTTGAACCATGAGGATATTGAAGAAATCAGGGTGGCTTCTGACACGAGGTCAAACAAGATCATTACCCTGATTGAAAACCCTCAAAAATTACTGAGTACGATACTGATTCTTAATAACCTTATTAATATCAGTATCGTTACCCTTACCACATTTTTCACATGGAGCCTATTTGGCAGTAATGCCACAGGTATAGTAATCATCCTTTTTCAAACAATAGGCGTTACCTTCTCTATTGTTTTTATTGGGGAGATTGTTCCCAAGGTATATGCCAATGCTGCTAGTGTTAGTTTCTCAAAACTTACCGCAGGATTTCTTTATTTTTTCTATTTGGTTTTAGGACCACTGTCCTATTTACTAATGACTATAAGTGACGTCATAGAAAAGCGTATCGAAAAAAAGGGGTATTCTTTATCGGTAAATGAACTGCACCATGCCTTAGAGATAACTTCCGTAGACACTAGTAATAACGAGCGGGATATTTTAAAAGGAATAGTAAATTTTGGCACCTTGTCTGTGAAACAGGTAATGCGCTCAAGAATGGACTTGACAGCGGTGGATGTGGAAATGAATTTTCATGAGTTGATGGACAAAATCAACAAGAGCGGCTACTCAAGAATACCTGTATATGAAGGAACCATAGATCAAATCAAGGGAATTCTATACATAAAAGACCTTTTGGATCATATTGAAAAGGACGAATATTTTAACTGGAAAGACCTAATCCGCAAAGGGTATTTTATTCCTGAAAACAAGAAATTGGCCGACCTGCTAAAGGACTTCAAGAACAAAAGGGTTCACATGGCCATTGTTGTAGATGAATATGGTGGTACTTCCGGCCTGGTTACTTTAGAAGACCTTATAGAAGAAATCATAGGAGACATCAACGATGAGTTCGACGAAATCGAAGAATACCTTTTCAAAAAGATAGATGATAAAACCTATATTTTTGAAGGTAAAATCTCATTGAATGATTTCTGCAAAAAGCTGGATTTGGACATCCAATTGTTTGATGAAGTCAAGGGTGAAAGTGAATCTCTGGGTGGATTATTATTGGAGTTAAACTCCAACCTTCCGAAAAACGGTACTGTAATCAAGTTCGATAATTTCGAGTTTACCATAATGGCAGTAGACACCAGAAAAATTAAGAAAGTAAAAGTAGTATTGGATGGACCAATAGATAAAAATGTCCCTGATCAGTTTGATTGATTCCCAAAAGCTTTTATTCACCTAAATTATAAGATTGATTTAATTTTTAGAAGTCTGGGTTCATTTATTTCTTTTTTTTTCGTAGTTTTAAAATTGGCAATTTTAGACTTATATACGTAATTCAAGGGGCAGTCTTTCCCTATTAAGGGTGAAAATTTAACTGAAATATTGGACTTTGGCAGAATTTTGCGTTTTTCCAGTCGATTAATTAAGGCGTTCCTTCATTGACTTAATTATAATTTTTTGATTCATATTCAGCTATTAATTCATTTTTGTTTTACCTTTATTGTCTAGAATTTAATAATTGAAAAATTAATTGTGAATTTTTCAAAGTGAATTCAATACCTAATACAATTAAATTTAACAGAATGAATCAAGGTTTATATCGTTCACAGTTTGAGCATGATGCCTGCGGAATCGGGGCAGTTGTTAACGTTAAAGGCCATAAAAGCCACGAAACAATAAGTGATGCTTTGCTAATGCTTAGTAATATGGAGCATAGGGGAGGACGAGGCAGTGACCCTAAGACGGGCGATGGTGCCGGCATCCTGATCCAATTGCCACATACTTTTCTGAAAGAGGTAACACAAAGGTTGGGTTTTGGATTACCTGAGGAAGGATTTTATGGTGTTGGTATGGTGTTTTTCCCCAACAACAAACAACTATACAAAAAGTGCAAATCAAACTTAAATAAGATAATCAACGAATTGGGCTTTAAGCTCATCGGATATAGGGCTGTACCTACTGATGATACTGTACCTGGATCAGGTGCTTTAGAAGTAATGCCAAATATTGAGCAGGTATTTGTCCAGCATAAAGATAATCTTTCAGGAATTGATTTAGAAAGAAAGCTTTATGTACTAAGAAATTATTCAACAAGGATTCTTAACTCCACTATACCAGGAGTTAACAGTGCTTTTTACTTTGCTAGTTTTAGTAGTCAAACAGTAATCTATAAAGGTCAGCTACGAACAGATCAGGTTTTGACTTTTTACAAAGACTTACAAAACAATAAACTTAAATCGGCCATAGCGCTAGTACACTCTAGGTTTTCTACAAACACATTCCCTAACTGGAGACTAGCACAGCCTTTCCGATTTTTATCACACAATGGAGAAATCAATACCATCCGTGGTAACCTCAACAAAATGAGGTCTAAGGAGACATTGATGAAATCAGCGCATTTTACTGATGAAGAGCTCCAAATGCTTATGCCAATTACCAACGCAAAAAATTCGGATTCAGCAAACTTGGATTCAATGGTTGAGTTGCTTGCGCTAAGCGGTAGAAGCCTTCCCCATGTAATGATGATGCTTGTTCCTGAAGCTTGGCAGGACAATAAGACAATGGATAAAAAGAAGAAAGCTTTTTATAAATTCCATGCCTCATTGGTAGAGCCTTGGGATGGTCCAGCAGCATTGTTGTTTACAGATGGTAAATCATTAGGTGCAACATTGGATAGAAATGGTCTGCGTCCTCTAAGGTACTTTGTGACCTCTGATGATCGCTTGATTCTTTCTTCTGAAGCCGGTGCACTACCAATCAGAGAGTCCACAATTATAGAAAAAGGACGTATTAGCCCTGGTAGAATGCTCCTTGCTGATTTAGAAAAAGGTAAAGTATCTTTTGATGAGGAAGTTAAAGATGAAGTTGTCAATAGAAAGCCTTATGATTCCTGGATCAAGAAAGAAAGGCTAAAATTGAGAATGATCCCTACTCCGGAGAAACTTTCTTTCCCTTACAGTACCGAAAACATCAAGAAAAAACAAACCATATTTGGTTACAGTCAAGAGGACCTAAAAGTAATCTTGTCGCCAATGGGAGATACGGCTTATGAGCCTATTGGATCCATGGGGGCAGATACTCCTTTGGCCGTACTTTCCAAACAAAGCCAGCATATCGCCAACTACTTTAAGCAGTTGTTTGCTCAGGTGAGTAATCCACCAATTGATCCAATTAGGGAGCGTTTGGTAATGTCTTTGTTTACCAGAATTGGTGAAAGTTTCAATATACTCGAGGAAAGTGCCAAACATACTCGACAAATCCATATTTCTCAACCCGTCTTGCTAAATGAAGACCTTGAGAAATTGAGAAACCTTGAAGATAAAGGCTATCATTCTGCCACGCTAAGTGCACATTTTGAAGCAGATGGTAAACCTGGTCGTTTGCTTGAAGCTTTAAACAAATTGTGCCAAGCTGCAGAAGATGCAATTGGAGAAGGAAAAAACATTATTATCATTTCTGATAGAAATTCTAAAGATAATACCGCACCAATACCTTCATTACTGGCAGTAGGCGCTGTTCACCATCACCTGGTGAACCAAAAATTGCGTACCAAAGCAGGAATAGTTATTGAAGCAGGGGATATCAGAGAAACCCATCATTTTGCCACAGCTATCGGTTACGGAGCAAGTGCTATAAACCCCTATTTGGCCTTAGAAACACTTCTATCGCTCAATGAAAATGGCATGTTGAGCAAAAAGATTTCTCAAAAGAAATTATTTGAGAACTATAAAGAAGCAATAGGTAAAGGATTACTTAAAGTACTTTCCAAAATGGGAATCAGTACACTTCAGTCCTACCAAAGTGCTCAAATCTTTGAAGCCATTGGCCTTGGAGCAGAGGTAATCGACAGATGTTTCAAAGGTACTGTTAGTAGAATAAGTGGTGTTTCATTTGATGAATTAGCAGATGAAGTGCTTGTAAGACATCATACTGCTTACAAAACCAAAAGCCCGCTATTAGAAGCTGGTGGAATTTATCAATGGAAGCGAAGAGGTGAAAAACATCTTTTCAACCCTGAAACAATCCACCTTTTACAGAAGTCCACTCAACTGGGAGATTATAATTTGTACAAGAAATTTGCACAAAAAATCAATGACCAGACCAAAGATGCGATGACATTGAGGGGCTTACTGGAATTTAAAAAGAGAATTGCTGTTCCGATAGATGAAGTTGAGCCAGTAGAGGCAATATTAAAACGCTTCGCAACAGGAGCCATGTCTTTTGGCTCAATATCTCACGAAGCACACAGTACTTTGGCCATTGCCATGAACCGCATTGGTGCCAAAAGTAACAGTGGTGAAGGTGGAGAAGATGAAGTAAGATTTGAGAAAAAAGAAAATGGCGACTGGCAAAGATCTGCTATCAAGCAGGTGGCTTCCGGTAGGTTTGGAGTAACGAGTAATTACCTGACCAACGCTGCTGAATTACAAATTAAAATGGCCCAGGGAGCCAAGCCTGGAGAAGGTGGACAGCTTCCAGGTCATAAAGTAGATGATTGGATAGGAAGAGTAAGACACTCTACGCCAGGCGTAGGTTTGATTTCACCTCCTCCTCACCATGATATTTATTCGATTGAAGATTTGGCTCAGTTGATCTATGATCTTAAAAATGCCAATAGAAAAGCAAGAATTAATGTCAAACTAGTATCTCAAGCTGGTGTTGGTACCGTAGCTGCTGGGGTGGCCAAAGCTCAATCCGACGTAATCCTGATATCAGGAGCAGACGGAGGTACTGGAGCCTCACCACTTAGTTCTATCCGACATGCAGGTTTGCCATGGGAGCTAGGCTTATCAGAAGCACACCAAACCTTAGTAATAAATAACCTCCGAAGCAGGGTAACCTTGCAAACAGATGGTCAACTTAGAACAGGTAGAGATTTAGCAATTGCTGTACTTCTGGGAGCTGAAGAATGGGGTATTTCTACTGGCGCATTGGTAGTAGAGGGTTGTATAATGATGAGAAAGTGCCACCTGAACACCTGTCCTGTGGGTATAGCTACTCAAAACCCTGAGTTAAGGAAATTATTCACAGGTAACCCTGATCATGTAGTGAATTTCTTTACTTTCCTAGCCCAAGACCTTAGAGAGATAATGGCTTCATTAGGCTTTAGGACCGTAAATGAAATGGTTGGACAAAGCAATATCCTAAAAGAGGCCAATGGTCAGATGAATCATTGGAAATGGGATAAATTAGATTTGAGTCCAATATTCCATAAAGTAGAAGTTCCTGACCATGTAGGTATACACAAACAAATTGATCAGGATTTCAGACTGAAAAAGGTACTAGACAGAAAACTTATAGAAGCAGCTACTCCTGCTTTAGAGCAAGCAAATAAAGTAACCGGAACATTTGACATCATCAATGTGGATCGATCCGTCGGTGCCATGCTTTCAAATGAAGTATCCAAGTTCTTTGGAAGTCCTGGACTACCAGACAATACCATTCACTTTAAATTCCAAGGTTCAGCTGGACAAACTTTCGGTGGGTTCTTGACCAAAGGTATCACCTTTGAATTGGAAGGAGAAGCAAATGATTACTTTGGTAAAGGGCTATCAGGAGGAAAATTGGTTGTTTACCCGAATCGAAACGCCAACTTTGTAGCTGAAGACAATATTATTATTGGCAATGTGGCCTTTTATGGTGCTACTTCAGGTCAGTCATTTATAAAAGGAAAAGCTGGAGAACGTTTTTGTGTAAGAAACTCAGGCGTAGAAGCTGTAGTTGAAGGTATCGGAGACCACGGTTGTGAATACATGACGGGTGGTTTGGTAATCATTCTTGGAGAGATAGGTAGAAACTTCGCTGCTGGTATGAGTGGTGGAATAGCTTATATCTTCAAAGAAAACCTAGGCAATATCAACAAAGAGATGGTAGACATTGATCCTCTTAATGAAGATGATTATGCTACAATCAAATCCTCTCTAGTAAGCCATGTAGAGCTTACCTCCAGTAATAATGGAAGTAGACTATTGGAAGACTGGGAAACTGGCAAAGACAGGTTTATTAAGGTAATTCCAAAGGATTACAAAGAAGTATTGAGAAAAAGAGCATTAGAAAATTCTAAAACATTAGTATAAGATGGCGGATAAAGAAGGTTTCTTAAAATACAAAAGACAACTACCTGGATCCAGATCACCTGAAGAAAGGAAAAAGGATTACCAGGAGATATATAAGCCTTTGGATGACAAAGTGCTCAATCAACAAGCAGCTAGGTGCATGGATTGTGGTGTACCTTTTTGTCACAATGGTTGTCCTCTAGGAAATGTCATTCCGGAATTTAATGACGCCGTTTACCAAAAAGAATGGGAGCTGGCTTATCAAATACTCCGTGGAACAAACAATTTTCCAGAATTTACAGGAAGAATATGTCCGGCACCTTGTGAAGCAAGTTGCGTATTGGGCATCAATAAAGATCCGGTAGCAATCGAATTGATTGAAAAGAGTATAGCGGAAAAGGCTTATGAGTTAAACTTGGTAAAGCCAAACATACCTTCTGAAAGAACTGGTAAAAAAGTAGCCGTAATAGGCTCTGGTCCTTCAGGACTTGCAGCAGCTGACCAAATCAATCAAGCTGGGCACGAAGTAACTGTTTTTGAAAAAGACAAAGAAGTAGGTGGCTTGCTTCGATACGGTATTCCTGACTTCAAATTGGAGAAATGGGTAATTGACCGTAGGGTTGATGTAATGAATGCTGAAGGAGTAATCTTTAGCAAGGATACTGAAGTAGGCTTTAATATTAAAGCTGAAAACATCCTTCAGAACTTCGATGCCGTGGTTCTAACTACTGGTGCACAACATCCACGAGACCTAAAAATCAATAACAGGGATGCAAATGGGGTTCATTTTGCAATGGAATTTCTAGGTAAACAAAACCAAGTAAATTCAGGAGAATTGGAAAGCAATCCTATCCATGCAAAAGGCAAACATGTAATTGTAATTGGAGGAGGAGATACAGGAAGTGACTGTATAGGTACTTCCAATAGACATGGTGCAGCTTCAATTACACAACTTGAATTATTACCTAAGCCTCCACAGTCTAGAAATACCCTAAATCCTTGGCCGGAATGGCCAATGACTTTGAGAACCTCTAGTTCTCATGAAGAGGGTGCTGATAGAGTATGGTCTGTACTTACCAAAGAGTTTACCAAAGACGAAAATGGTAATGTTACAGGACTCACAGTTGTGGATATAGAATGGAAAGAGGAAAATGGCAGAATGCAATTTTTCGAAATCGAAGGAACTGAAAGAACACTTCCATGTGACTTGGCATTTTTAGCCATCGGTTATTTGGGACCTAAATCAGGTTTATTGAAAGCCTTTGATATAGAGCTATTGGAAAACGGTCTTCCGAAATCCAAAAACTATCAAAGCTCTGTTCCTAAGGTATTCCTTGCCGGAGACATGAGAAGAGGTCAATCCCTCGTTGTTTGGGCCATTGCAGAAGGGCGTGAATGCGCTGTTGAGGTAGATAAATTCCTTCAGGGAGAGTCTTCTCTCGCCAGAAGAGATCAATCCTTCTATTCATACGAAGAGACGGCACAGGGCTAAAAAACCCCGCCATATCATTTAATACATTAATAAAGGCAACTCATTTTGGGTTGCCTCTTTTTTTGCCTTCAGTTATTGTTCATTTGAGATTTAGCAAGAATAAGCGCTGAACCATTTTGTCTATTGACTTTTATCCATCTTTTTTACAATCTCTCGAAGCAGATCATTCTGCTCTTTTTTTAACGAAATGAATTTATTGACCCAAGTATAAATCAAATAAAATGCCCCGATTACTATTGACAAATAAAAGACCATAAAAAATATTGAAACATACGGAATAAGGCTCATAAGATTAAAGGTTTAATTAGTCTACATCAATTTTATGTACCAATATAATAAAAATGTAGTTCATAATTAAACTTTATCCCCTGAATCAATACCTTTCATGCCCACTATCTACATAAATACACAACTCTGATACAAAAAGGTATACCACCATTCTACCATGAGTATAAATGTTAAATTTTTAGAATTGAATACCATAGCTTAAAGACAATAAAAAAAGAATCCCCTATTTTCAATTTGATTATCGGATTAGGGAAATTATGCCAACTTATAGGGTGTAGTAACCTATCATAAAAGCCTTAAACATAGCTAGATTTGTAATGTTAAGAATAAAAAACAATCCCAAAACCTATTTTCGGTTGAAAAATTGCTGAGTAAACCAGGAGAAAGATAAAATTAAGCGATGAAAACTTAAGAACAACGAAAACACAAGGAATACTACACTTTAACAATATAATTTTTGTAGGCATTAATTTTTATACCTTATCAAAATGAATACCGATAGAATTAAAGTCATAAATGAGAATGGAAATGAGTTGGCAACCTCCATCGATTTCCCTAACCATCAAAAGCCAAAACAATTTGCCCTATTCGCCCATTGTTTTACTTGCACAAGTCAACTCAATGCGGTTAGAAACATAAGCCAAGCCCTTAACAATAAAGGAATTGCTGTGGTACGTTTTGATTTTACAGGACTGGGAAAGAGTGAGGGAGACTTTGCCAATAGCCACTTTGAAGCCAATGTGGACGATCTAATTGCAGTAAACAATTACATTACCAAACATTATCAGGCCCCTAAGCTAATGATTGGTCATTCACTTGGTGGTGCGGCTGCAATTGTAGCGGCATCAAAACTTGATAATATACAGGCAATTGTAACCATAGGCTCCCCGGCTGATGTACAGCACGTCACAAAACAATTTGAAGGTCAAGTCAAAGAATTGGAGAAAAATGAAGAAGCAGAGGTGCTGATCGGCGGCAGACAATTTAAAATCAGTGGGGAATTTGTGGATGGATTCAAACAACACAATTTGCCCGAAACAGTTAAAAAGCTTCGGAAACCAATTTTGGTAATGCATTCCCCCATAGATGAAATCGTAGGGATTAATAATGCCCATGAAATTTACCACAACGCTAAACATCCTAAAAGCTTTGTTTCCCTAGACAGTGCAGACCATTTACTTACTAAAAAAGAAGACAGTATATATGTTGGAGACATGGTTGCCTCCTGGGCTTCTCGATACATTGACCTTAGTCCATTTGAAACACCCAACCCTAACAATCATCAGTTGGTGGCCCATTTAAATTTGGTGGACAATAATTTCACTACATTTATAAATACCAAAAACCACGGCATTATAGCTGACGAACCCAAAAGTGTGGGAGGCTATGATTTCGGAATGTCTCCTTTTGAGTTGGTATCTGCGGGTCTATCAGCCTGCACAGTGATGACCATCAAACTCTATGCAGAACGAAAAAAATGGGACTTGAAAGAAGTGTACACCTATGTAAACCATAGTAAAGAAGTAATTGAAGGAGAAAACAAGGATGTTTTTGCAAAATCGCTGGAGTTTGTTGGCAATCTGGATGAAAAACAAAGAGAGCGATTAAGAGATATTGCATCAAAATGTCCCGTTCACAGAACTTTGCAACAACCTTCAACAATCAAAACTGAGATGAAAAATGAACAAATCGATAAAACATAAACCTTCACAAAATCGTTTTGAACTTGAATTAGAAAAAGGGCAAATTGCCTACATTTCGTATAGAAGAAAAAACGATCATCTGGACCTGATTCACTCTGAAGTTCCACAATCGCAAAGAGGGCAAGGCATAGGAAAACTGTTGGTTCTTAATACCCTTAAACAAATAGAAAAAGAAGGTTTTACAGCCACAGCTTATTGCCCTTTTATAAAGGCAATAGTCAGGGACAGTGAGAAATGGAAAAACATTATCAATTATTAAATAGGGATAAAAATGGAAGATTTAAAAAAGGCTTATTTGGCTGGCGGATGTTTTTGGGGAATGGAAGACCTATTCCGTACACAGAAAGGCGTTAAAGATACAGAAGTAGGATATATCGGTGGAGAAAATGATAACCCGACCTATAGAAATCACCCAGGGCATGCCGAAGGCATTGAAATTATTTATGACCAAAATGAGACGACATTTAAGGATTTATTGGACTATTTTTTCCGAATCCATAACCCTACGACCGTAGATCGTCAAGGCAATGATATTGGATCGAGTTATCGCTCAGCAATCTTCATCCAAAATGAGGAAGAAAAAAAAGTAGCCGAAGAAATGATTAAAATTGTCAATAATTCAAACAAGTGGGACGGTAAGGTAGCCACTACTTTAGAACCTTTTAGTACATTCTGGCCAGCGGAACCAGAGCATCAGGATTACTTAGTAAGGTATCCAAATGGCTATACTTGTCATTTTGAACGGTTTGAAGAAAGCTACCTGTAAAAACGAATTTGAAAACACCCTAAAATAAGTATTGGGGTGTTTTCAAATTTTAACTCCACCTCTGCACTATTAGCCTTGATTAAGCGCTAGTTATTTCATGAATAGTAAAATAAAACTTACTACCTTTCCCCAGTTCAGATTCCATCCAGATTTTCCCCCCATGTAGGTCCACAATCTTCCTACAATGAGCAAGCCCTATACCTGTTCCTTCATAATCCTTACCTGCATGTAAGCGTTGGTAAATAATAAAAATCTTTTCTTTGTATTCAGGTGATATTCCTATTCCGTTGTCTGAAACACAAAATTTCCAATCTCCTTCTTCTTTAGAAGCAGAGACACTTATTTCAGCTGGCCTATTTGGGTCTCTGAACTTTATTGCATTGCCTATCAGGTTTTGAAACAACAACTTGATCTCTACTTCATAACCCCATATTATCGGAAGTTCACTCACCTTTATTACAGCATTTGTTTCCTTTATCAAGGGGTCGAAGTCATCCTGTACCATTGCCAAAACAACATTACAATCAACTGACTCTAATTTTGTGTTGGACCCTATTCTTGAATAATCTAACAAACCCTTAATTAGAAGACTCATACGGGTGGTGGCTTCGGTAATGAAATACATAAACTTGAGCCCCATCTCATCAAGTTCTGTTGAATAATTCTCCTTCAAAAGCCCTGTAAAACTCAAAACATTACGCAAAGGTTCTTGAAGGTCATGGGAAGCTATATAGGCAAATTGCTCTAACTCTTTGTTCTTATTTTGTAATTGTTGATTGTATTTTTCTAGTTCTTTTTCAACCTTCTTTCTCTTGGTAATATCACGAATAGCAGCACTAACAAGCATTCCTTCTTCCGTTTCCAAAGGACTCAATGAGATTTCAACGGGGAAGTTTTTTCCGGATTTTTTCTTCCCATACAATTCCATCCCCTGGCCCATATTTCTGGTTTTAGGTTTAGAAGTATATTTAGATCTATTGGCCCTGTGATATTTAAGAAACTTATCAGGAATCAATAGCTCCACTTCTTTACCTAAAAGCTCTTCCTTTTTATATCCGAAAAGTTTTTCTGTCTGTGCATTAATCAATACTATTTCTCCGGCTTTATTTACAATTACCATTGCATCCGGTGCAGTCTCTAAAAGCGCTTGCGCCTTACTATTTGCTTTTTCGTATTGACTAACCAAACGAACAATACTAGAAATACCAGAAATTTTACCATTCTGATCTTTGATAGGTGAGTATTGTATTGAAGCAGCCCGTCTCTTCTTCTCTTTATTAATATAATCGGTACGAATAGGCTTTAATGACTCATTAAAGAGTAAAGTTTCAACAATGTTTTCAAATCCCTGATTTTCGCAGTCTTTGAAAAACTCCTTGTAATTTCTACCTATCAATTCAGTCGCTGAATACCCTAGTAAATCACATCCTGCCTTATTGCAATAATTTATTTCCCATGCCAAGTTTAGTCCAAATATGGCATCAAATGTACTGTCTAAAATGTGTTGTCCCATTAAAAGGTGTATTTACGAAGGGTTTAATAGTAAATTCTGAATTCATTATTAACCAAATAAAATTCAGAACAACAGGGTATATAGTCCAAAATCTAATCGCATTTATATACCGAATACTCACGGTTGAGATTTAACCCGAAATATGCAATAGACAATCTATTACGTGCTGAAATCGCTTCAAAATCAGCCACTTCATTGCTGTTTTCAATTTCACCATAGCGGTGCTATGCTAAAATCTCCAAACAGCCTGATGTCTCGTCCTGAAAATGGTTGACACTTTTGTTTTTCAAATATAGTAAGTGTTTTAATTTCTAAGAAGTTTCATTTAACTTACAGTACCACGATAAAGCGGAGGCAAGCTCTGCTGAGGAGCAACTTGCCAAGGAATAGTCGTTTGGTCCGATAGCGTTGCTATTTTCAGACCGGGCCTTGACAGGTTCGGTCTTCTTTTTCCAATTATATTTCTTTCCAATAACGCGTTCGGTATCATGCCTTGTAAAACCTTCGTCATGTACTTGGTTAGGTGTTAGATTTCCTAAACTCTCGTGTGGTCTCATATCATTATAGATTTTGATAATTTTAATGATGTATTTTTTCGGGTTGATATTTGTTTCTCCTGCAATATCCTCCAGCCACTCTTCCTTTAGGATTCCATTTACTCTTTCCGCTATGGCATTTTCATGTGGTGAAGCGGGCTTCGTCATACTGATCCAAACTTTCTTCTTTTTCAATAGGTCGGTGTAATCATAACTGCAGTACTGTACCCCACGGTCCGAATGATGGACAAGGGAATAATGGTTAATGTTTTCTTGAGACTGGAAAGCCACCTTCAGGGCTTCAAGTGCTGATTCAGCCTTCAGATCCAGAGAAAGATTCCAGCCCACTATTTTCTGGGAATAAGCATCCGTAATAAGATACAGATACATGACTTGCCCATTTAGTAAAAGGTAGGTAATATCGGAAACCCATAACTGGTTGGGCCTGTAGACAACCATGTTTTCTACCAGGTTATGGTACTTCCTAAGCCAATGATGGCTTTGGGTAGTGAAAAACTTCCTTTTTCTTTTGGTTACTAATAACCCGTTCACTCGAAGCAAATCAAACAGTTTATCCCTGCCTATCTTGATTTTCATTCCTATTAGGTCTTTCTGAATCAGAGGGTTTATCTTTCTCAACCCCCATCTGGATGTTTTGGCCTTCTTTCTGATCTTTAAAACAAGACTCAAGACCACCTCTTCCTCAAATGCCCCGCGGTAAATATAATTTAAAGCTTTATAGTAGCCCTGCCTGCTCTTGCCAAACAATTCACAAAGTTGGGCCAAACTTACTTTTGGTTCTTCTTCTCTGAGTCTTTGAACTGTTTGGCACCAGACTTTTTTTCAAGATCTAGCCCATATTCTTCTTTGGCAATATCTACCATGATCTGGTATGCCCTGCCCTTCAAACGGCTAAGCTTCAGCTCTTCTTCAAGTTGCCTTATACGGGCTTTTAACTCACTATTGGAATCCTCTTTTATTGCCATGTTTTTTAAAATCGGAAGAGGATCTTTAGGAAGCCTTCTTTCAAGACCAGCAAAAATCCTCATCCATTCCAAGATAGCGGATTTGCTTTTAATTCCATAAATATGCCTTGCCTGTTCTTTGCTTAAAGTACCTGAAAGTACTTCCATAACGATTTTTCTCCTTGCATCTTCGGAGAACTTTTGTAATTCACTCATTTTGTCCGATTATAGGTTTACAATTTTTAATTAAATTGTGTCAACCTATTTCAGTACACGACCTGATTTTCTAGCGATTGCAACACTTCCCGTAAACACGGGACAGGCTTCACCCCTGACTATTGTCAGGACGGAGAAATCCTATTACATAATCCGGCTTTAATAGAATACATGGAATTGAAAGGCTTGTTATTCCAATATTTCTTTGTACAATGGTAAACACATATCCGTTTTTAGATTTAAATTTATACTTTTAACAGGGCAAGCTTGAATTTACAAGCTTGAATAGCCATCCATTTACAGGTCATGTTTAAGGTTTTTCCGAACAGCGCAAGGATTTCCAAATGCCAAAACATCATCAGGAATATTCTTCGTTACCACACTTCCAGATCCTACGGTTACATTATTCCCAATTTTCACTCCTGGCAAAATGACTGTATTTCCACCTATCCATACATTGTCCCCAATGGTAACTGGCTTCGAAGATGTTAAATAACGGGAACCATTATTTGCATCTACAATTCTTTCAGAAGCATTCAAAGGGTGGACAGAAGTATATATTTGCACATAAGGGCCAATCAATCCATTCTTTCCAATTGTGATGTAATTGTTGTCCAAAAACATGCAGTTTAGGTTTACAAAGGTATTTTGACCAATTGAAATATTAGGGCCGTAATCACAATAAAAGGGCGCCTCAATCCATACACCTATACCAATTTTCGCTAATAAAGCTGTCAGAATCTGCTCTCGCTCTTTTAAATCCTCCGAGTCAAGGTTATTGTATTGCTTTATGAGCTTCCTTGCATTATGGTACATTTTCAGTAATTCCGGATCTCTGGAATTATAAAGGTCTCCATTAAGCATTTTCTCTTTCTCTGTCATGCTGATTTTTTTATTGCTCTTCTTTTCCCTTATCAAGCTTAACATTAAAGTGGGGCACCTTATAATCTTTTGGTAAATAATCGGCCGGTATGGTGGTCATGTTCCCATCCCTTGCTGCTCTGTAATGAGGCGACAAAATTTCAATATCACTTTCATTACACACGTCCTGAATGTTCTGGTGAAGGCTAGAGTAGATAAGTGCCTGCTTGCTTGCCTCACGTGTATAAGCGTTGATCTGGTAGGCGACATAAAAATCTTCCAAACTGGTTTGCAGAACATAGGGCGCAGGTTCATCCATGATCATGTCAGTCCTTCTAGCAGCTTCGATAAGCACCTTATGTACTTTTGGCCAAGGAACATCATAACCAATGGTCACCGTGGTATTTACGATTAAGCCTTTGTCTTTCGCCTCAATACTATAGTTCGTGGTGTTTTCTGTAAGCACTGAGGAGTTTGGAATAGTGATAACTTCATTTTTTATGGTCCTCACTCGAGTCACTAACAAGGTTTTTTCAATTATATCCCCAGTCACATTGTCAATCTTAATCCGGTCCCCAATTTTAAATGGTCGCATATAGGTAATCACCAATCCAGCTACCATATTAGAAATGGCGGAAGATGAACCTAAAGAGAATAAAACGCCTACAAATACTGAAACTCCTTTAAAAATAGCAGATTCCGACCCGGGTAAATAAGGGAAAATTAGCACAAACATAAAGGCATACAATAAAAACTGAACAATGCTAAAGGTCGGCATAGCCCAATCAGAATGAAAATCGGACAAGACCAACTTCTCAGCCTCAATTTCCTGAAAGATGTACTTTACGAATTTAATGACATACTTCATCACAAAGTAAATCACTAGAATTTTAAAAAGGTTGGGAATATATGTCCAAATAGATATTAGCAGTCCTTTGAATGGTGACCAAATGAGATAAAATAGTGTATTGGCCCAATCCCGAGAAAATGGAAAAATACTGAAAATGATAGGCAAGGTGATGTATAACAAAAGGAAATAGACAAACCAACGCAAAACCTTAATTAAGAAAAGTAATATTTGGGTTTCTTGATCTACCGTAAGAAAGGTATAATCCTTATAGGATAAGTCTTGAAGCCATTTTTCCTTATTAATATCAAAATTAATTACCAACCTCGTATAGCCCTTTCCTATAAGCCCAATGAAAACCCAGGCCACAAGCATTACAAAAAAAACCAAGCCTATCCTTGATAACAGCTTTAACCAACTGTTTTCGTCTTTGGCTTGGACAATCGCCGATTTTATTATTTGTTGAAAGTTTTCAGACAGTTCTTTCTTGCTCTTTCCGTACCAAAGCGCATCATTTTCCGATACACTTGCAATGATCAAATCCTTATAAACAATATCATAAGTTTCTTCCGTGTCTGATATCCGGATAGAATCCTCGATTAAAAAATCATCTTGGTAAAGTTGGTTAATTTTATTGCTGATACTTACCGCTCTTTCTTTAGGTGAAGCCGCACCCATTTTAGTGTAAATATAGAATAACGTATCATTTTTGAATCCCAATACTGGATACCCCTTGGCGGTATTTTTTAATGAATCAATTTGGGCGATTTTATTGGCAATTCTCCGTTTTTCGTTTTCTTTGATCGTTTCTAGCTGTTGGATCAAATCTATTTTTTGAAGGTTATCTGTGGTTTTAAGCTTTAATAGCTGGGCTTCTAATTCTGCCTTTTTCAAGGAGTCAGCAAGCCTCTCCTTTTCAACCTCAGCTAATTTTCTATCGTATTCGAGTAAATTCGCATTGTTTATTGAGTCATTCTTTAGGGCCAAACTATCTGTCTGCCCATAGGTAAACAAGTTCATCCCACACAAAAGAAAAAGACCTTGTAATACATTTCGAAAATTCTTCCACATAGTAATATTATAAGTTATAAATATAGTAAAAGAAGGCTAAAAAAAAAGATGCTTGCTGAAGCCCCTCAAAAAGCAATAAAAATGTTTATTGTACCTTATTTTAGACATGTTTCAACATGATTTGGTAGATTTAAGAATAAAATCTACCTTAACCTCTACCAGAATCGGCAGATGCCTAAAAGATTAAATAAGATTTCTTCAGAAAAATGGAAGCAGATTTTGGAAAGAAAAAACACCTGAGGAGGCCTTTTGTTTTAATTTTTAAAGTCTTTTAAAATACAAATCTATGCCCAGACCAAAATCGAAAGAAGAGCTAATAGTTTTAAGTCAAAAAAACCTTGACAAGCTTATTGGTATGGTAAATAATTACCCAGAGCAAAAAACAGTTCAGGAATTTCCTGCAGGAACATTAAACCGAAACATTAAAGATGTTCTGGCTCATCTACACACTTGGCACCTGATGATGTTAGAATGGTACAAAGTAGGAATGAATGGGGACAATCCTGCTATTCCTTCTCTTGGATTTACCTGGAAAACACTTCCTGAACTAAACAGGAAGATTCAAGACGAGAATAAAGGCCTCCCACTATCCAAGGCAATCAATTTGTTACTTGAGTCTCATGGAGAGATTCACAAAATAATGGACAAGCATACGGATGAAGAGCTATTTGAGAAAAAAAGATACCATTGGACCGGTAGCACTTCACTGGCTGCTTACCTGATCTCGAATACTTCCAGTCATTATGATTGGGCAATAAAACTTATAAAAAAAGCACTAAAATGAAATACGGCTATACGATATTCTATGTTAACAATGTACAGGAAACCATTGCATTCTATGAAAAAGCATTTGGGTTCCAAAAGAAATTTGTGACCCCTGAAAATGACTACGGCGAATTAATCTCAGGAGAAACCACCATATCCTTTGCTTCGATAGGCTTAGGCAATGCCAATTTTAAAAAGGGATTTAACCTTTTGGACAAAAGTGATAAGCCTGTAGGCATGGAAATGGCCTTCGTGACCGAGAACATTGAAAAAGACTTTCAAAAAGCGATTGAGGCAGGTGCCAGCGAATTTGAATATATCAAAGAAAAACCCTGGGGCCAAAAAGTGGGTTACCTTAGGGACTTAAATGGTATAATTATTGAAATATGTACACCTATTGATAACAAATAGAGTTCACTCAAAATTATAGGATCTTCCTATTCACCCGCTTCATTCTTGAGCATCAGGGGCAAGTTCATAACAGCCTATGGTTGGAAAATTTCGTATTTCATTCCCCTCAAGATCAAAGAAGTTTTTTATAGGTGTAGCTGCACCAATTAATGGGGATCCATGAGCTGGGCGGTAATTTCCACCAGCCATGTCTACAAAATAAGAGGGCTTTAAAGGACTTACAGAAGTTATAATATCACCTCCACCAGAACCTGCCAACCTGCCAAATACAGTATTGATAATAGTTGTAGCTGCCCTTCTATCTATTTTTCCCGGAACGGTACAGTTACTTATCACTGTGCCAGAAGTATCCTGAAAAACTACAATTCCAGGAGAATCACCAAGATTACACATTTGAATGATGGTGTCAGTAGCATCCTGAGCGATAGTAAGCCCACCTTTTGCCCTGGAAGAATTTACTACATCTATATTGATAAAATAAATACCTATTGGTGTTTTATCAGTCGGGCCATTGTTAACGGATTGACAGATAAACCGTGTACAACCATCTATCAGGATGTGTTTAAATCCTGAATTTTTAATCCTAAAGCTATCGTCTAAGCCATTATGAGATACATGTCGAAATGGGTTCATTGCATCCATATATCCTTTAAGGTAAAACCACTCATAGGTATGGGCCTCTGCTCTGATCTGAATTCCTAGGCTTCTTTTATTATCTAAACATTGCAAATCAGCATATTTTAAATCCACAAACGGTGCATTAGCAGCTGATAAAGGCGTTTCTGAGTCTATTATAGACGTATGGCATCGAAAATTTCGACCTTTTACCCCCCCTCCCTCAAACTTAATGGCTCTATGTTTACTATCGTATGTTTCAATATCCTGAAACAAGGCTTCCAAAAACCCTGAATCCTCAGCCCCTGGATGATTTTTAACCCAGAAAAAACCATCTTCCCAAGTAAGTACTGTACTACACTTCAACCTTATAAACCTATTTCCCTTACCATACATCCCGACTTGATAAGGATACCATGGCCCATCTCCATCAAAATCCGTTTCAATATCCATAATACAGATATTATGGGCTACTCCCTCTGGGTTAGTTTTCATCGTAACAGATGTCCCATTTAATCTGGCATCACCTACATCGCAAAATCGCTCAGAAGATTTATTGTTACTACCGTCAATAATCGGCCTTGGGCCTTTACCCCATGCACCTAAAGTTAGGTATGCAGGTCTCTTACCTCCAATCAAGGGATTTTGCACTTTGGTCCAATCTTCAATACGTTGACCTCTTTTCCACAAATAAAAATACCCAGCTTTACCTGTTGCAATTGCTGGGGCACTTCCATAAAAATGGTCCTGCCATCTTTTATAAGGATTATTTCTAGTTCCTTCTCCTTTACCATCTACCTTAAAGTCGAAATAAACACAGTTTTTAGCAGGAATCCTGTAAACCTTGCAAATGGTATCTTCAAAGTAGGTTTCAAATAATTTTACCCTTACCGTTAAATACCTCGTTGAAACAAAAAGCGAAGACTTTTCTATTTTCAACTCCCCCTGTGAAGAAATGGAAAAAGCCTTATCAGAATTCCCAGACCTGATTTCGAAACTATAAGAAGGGTCATCAATGGATGTTCCCCACCTTCTATTGAAAAATTTTTGATGACTCCATAAAAAATTTACCTTTCCAACATTATCTCCATCATCACAGTCTTCTGGTAAAATATAATATTGATGGTAAATAGGTTCTTTGGAAGCAACTTCAGGAGCCGTCCGAATGTCTTCAATATGTGTAATTGGATGTTTAAATGAAGAATAATCTACCATAGTGCTCCCTATCATGCCTTTTGATAATTTTACCAGTCCTTGTATTTACCGGACTCAATTATTGAAAAAAACACACTACTACTAAATTTAATGGTGCCTAAACTCGGAATATGCAATGGAACTTCTATTACTTAATGTAATTACATTGAACACTATTGCATAATCCGGGCTAAAATATAAAAATAACCCTTTGAGGTTCCCAATTCAAGGGTACAAATAATTTCTTTTAGCAAAACTCCTAGAAAAACCCCAACTAAGCTAAATACCTTCCCCTAAGTAGTAATACACTAGAAAACTAGTCTATACAAACTTTAGAACTATCAGAAACCAGGGTCTTAAAACTATGAAAATGCTTTTTATTGTTGCCACCAATTGGGTTCACTGATAACCATACTATCCAACTCTATCTGTTCCCCAATTCTAGGTGTAATTATACCGATTCCCAGTTCCCTGGCTTTTCGAGAAACTCGCTCCACAGGATCTGTCCAGGTATGGTGAGACAACTTAAAAGCTCCCCAGTGAATCGGCATTATCATTTTAGCATTAACATCTACTCCCGCCATTGCCGTTTGTTCGGGAAACATATGCACTGTTGGCCATAATTCATTGTATTGCCCACATTCCAGTAAAGCCAGATCGAAAGGCCCATACCTCTCGCCAATTTCTTTGAAATGGGGTGCATATCCACTGTCCCCACTAAAGAAAAGGTTTTCGGTAGGTGATTGGATGATCCACGAAGACCATAGCGTTTGGGCCCTATCGGAAATACCCCGACCAGAAAAATGTTGGGCTGGGGTACAACGAAAAGTCAGTTCCTCAAAACTTACTTCTTCCCACCAATCTAATTCTACTATGTTTTCTTTTGCCACTCCCCAGGCTTCTAAATGTGCCCCTACACCCAATGGGGTATAGAAAGTCTTCACTTTGTTTTTTAACTTTTGGACGGAACCGTAGTCCAAATGATCATAATGATCATGGGTAAAAAAAACAGCATCAATAAAAGGTATTTTTTCTATAGCTATGGGAAGCTCATCACTAAAACGCTTGGTTCCCAACATCGGGTGGGGTGCAGGAACTGTTCCCAGCATGGGATCAACGAGAATGATTTTATTGCTTATCTGCAGGAGAAAAGTTGAATGACCAAACCAAACCAGTCTGGTTTTTGGCCCGTACTCTATTATATCTAAAGAATCAATTTTAAGGGTTTCAATATTTTGATCGGGAACAGAATGAGGTATGGTTTTTAACATTCCACCAATGGCTTTGAGCATGTCCCTTCCGCTTAAGTCCATATTGATATCTCCATAATTGACAAACTTTCCTTTTTTGAAGTGATCAGATTTGGAATAAGCCAATCTTTGCTCTTCACTGGCTTTTCCTCCAAATTCAGGGCTAAAATGAAGGAACAAAAACCCTCCGATGACAATTAGGGCAATGGTTCCAATGAATAATGCTATCATAGTGTATATAATCTTCTTAATTCTTTTCATTTATTTAAATTGTAATAGACTATCGCAAGTTGAAGACAGTGATTTCTAATCGGTCCTAAAAATACACGCTTTTCAAAGTAGTTCTTTAAAAATAATTCTTTCAATAAAGTTCAATTTATTCTGAGGGCAGTGTAGAAAAAATTTCATTCTTTACTCTTGTTAGAGTTTATTCTAAAGTTAACGGGTAAATAGCATTTCTGGTTGATTTAATTTTTTATATTAAAAAAGCCCCTGTTAATTCAGATCCTTCTAAAATGGAATTATAGAGCTGAATTTACAAATAGTATTTTTCAAAGGCATTTCTTCCCTGTTTTAAAATCCAACAGGATTTAATTACCTTCGTTTTTTCATCAAAATAGTTTAGAAAATGGAAATATCAGGAAAAATCATACAAGCACTTGAAGAACAATCTGGAAACGGCAGAAACGGAACCTGGAAAAAAAGAGACTATATTCTGGAAACACCTGGTCAATATCCAAAAAAGGTATGTCTTACGGTTTGGGGAGACAAAATAGACCAGTTTAACATTCAACAAGGGCAAGAAATTACTGCAAGTATAGAGGTTGAAAGTAGGGAATTTAACGGCCGCTGGTATACAGATGTTAAAATTTGGAGGGTAAATAATTCAGGAACTGCTAATGCCACTCCTACAGCTGCTGCACAAAAAAATGATATGCCAGATGTAACCACCTTTAATGACGATAGTGACGGTGATGTTTTGCCTTTTTAAAAGCTGGGTTTAAAGGGATGTTTCCTAACTAGAGCACAGAAGGTTTCAAATCGCAACTTGCTAATAGCCATTTTCCTCTACCATTTATATGGCACATTACAAATCAGAGGTTACCGGTTGGAAAACAAAAAAGGCGGGTGCCAATTTAAGCGTCCGCCTTTTTTTAATTTTTATTCTAACTTACTATTTAACACCTTTTTCCAACCCAGCTCTTCAACATTCTTGGCAGATTCCTCTACTTTATCAGAAAGCGATTGCTTAAAGTTTACCAAATTTTCAGAAATTTCATCATCAAAAGCTGCAACGATAGAGGTTGCTAAAATTCCTGCATTCTTACCTCCATTTAGCGCCACCGTGGCTACGGGTATTCCTGAAGGCATTTGTAATATGGAAAGTATGCTGTCCCAACCATCTATGGAGTTCGAAGACTTAACCGGTACACCAATTACCGGCAAACTGGTTAAGGAAGCCACCATTCCTGGTAAATGTGCCGCTCCACCAGCACCAGCAATAATTACCTTAATGCCTCTCTTTTTGGCTTCTTGAGCATAATTGATCATGCGAACCGGAGTCCTGTGTGCCGAAACTATGGTCAGTTCATACCCCACATTCATCTCTTCCAGAAACTTAGCTGCTTCAGACATTATGGGGAGATCTGATTGACTACCCATGATGATTCCTACTCTTATCTCGCTCATGCTTTTATTTTTATAAGTTCTTTTATTCTTTCTGCTTTTTCCTTTAGTTGGCTTGGCTCATCCGCAAGAATTGTCACATGGCCCATTTTCCTGAAGGGCTTGGTTATCTTTTTACCATAAAGATGAAGATATACCCCCTTTTCTTTTAGGGCTTCATCCATCCCCTCCACAATAGCCTCTCCTGTAAACCCATCTTCACCTAATAGGTTGACCATGGCAGCAGGACATAGCAATGCAGTATCTCCCAGGGGCATCCCCATTATGGATCTTAAGTGCTGTTCAAACTGAGAAGTGTAGTTGGCTTCTATGGTATGGTGGCCACTATTATGGGGTCGAGGAGCTATTTCATTCACCAATAACTCACCATCCTTTGTCAAAAACATTTCCACTGCCAACAAACCGACCATATCAAGCTTTTGAATTACCTCTTCAGCCAATTCTCTGGCTTTCGCATCCACTTCAGGACTAATATTGGCTGGTGAAAATAAGAATTCTACCAAATTGTGTTCTGGATGAAAAGCACATTCTACTGAAGGGAAACTTTTTACTTCTCCTGCTTCATTTCTAGATACTATCACTGCCAGCTCTTTGTCAAAATCTATTAATTTCTCTAATAGGCCTGGCGCATCGAATGCCTTTTCCAAATCATCGGCATTCCTCATCATTTGTACTCCTCTACCGTCATACCCTTCTTTTCCAAGCTTATTTACTGCTGGTAAAAATTCAGCATTGCGTTTTACTTCCTCCTTGTTTTCTGTTAGAATAAATGGGGAGGTAGGGATGCCTTGATCCAAGTAAAATTGCTTTTGACTTCTTTTATCCTGAATAAGTGCAATAATATGCGGTTGAGGAAAGACTTTTTTTCCTTCCTCCTCAAGACGTAAAAGGGCCTCAGTGTTAACATGTTCTATTTCAATGGAAATAACATCACAATTTTTCCCAAAATTATATACAGCTTCGAAATCTTTAAGGTCTCCATTTACAAAATTATTGCTAAGGTATTTGCAAGGCGCATTGGGATCTGGATCTAAAATATGAACCTCAAGGTTGTAATCAATGGCAGATTGGATAAGCATTCTTCCCAATTGTCCTCCACCCAATATACCAAGAGTTTGTTGCTGATAGTTTTTCTGCACGATGTTGTAATTTTACATTTTTTATACTTCAAAATTAAGGAATATCCGGGATTATGTTGCAGTGATCAAGTGTAGCAAATAAAATTTATCTAATAAGAAGGAAGGAAATTCCCTTTAATTGGGTCCTTCAATGGCAAAATTCCTTTATGACCTAAAATAAAAAGGGCTACCCAAATGGACAGCCCTGATTTATGCTTTTTAATTCATTGCCATTGCTAGACAGATCTACCGCTAATAAGGCGAAACAATACGGCTATAACAGCCAATACTAGTAAAATGTGAATTAGACCACCTACACTATATACAAAGGCTCCTAATATCCATCCTATTACAAGAATAATCGCGATAATATACAATAATGAACTCATGGTTGTTTTGGTTAGTTTTGTTTATATATTTTAAGATTATATATCCAATATTTATGCCAAAATAAATATCCATCCTTAACTTAACCTGCGTTCTCAATTTTTATACCCATCAATTCCATTAACTTTTGTGCATTGAAATTAGGGCAAGGTCCTTTCTTTATGGTATAGTCAAAAACAATTTCATCCTTCTGAATATCATGATGAAAGCTATAGTTAACCAAAAAGGGCAACTGCTCTTCCAAGGTGCTTAGTTCAATATCGTGTGTAGAAATAATGCCCTTCGCATTGCTATGTGCCAACTGTCTTATTAATGCCTCACTCCCAAGCACTCTGTCTGCAGTATTGGTTCCTTTCAAAATTTCATCAAGCAGATAAAATACCGGTTCTCCTGCAGATGCTTTTTCTAATACGCCTTTAATTCTTGCCAACTCAGCATAAAAGGAACTTACACTCTCCCCAAGGCTATCCGTATTCCTCATACTCGTATACAATAAGAAGGGACCGGTACTAAACGACCTAGCGAAAGGAGGAATCCCCATCCCAGTCAAAACTAAATTAATACCGAGTGTGCGCATAAAGGTTGTTTTGCCCGACATGTTAGAACCTGTAAGCAGTACTACCTTTTCATTTTCTTTCAAATCAAAATCATTGGCAACACAGGTCCCCGGGTCAATAAGTGGGTGCCTGATCTCTTTACCTATGAAAGTAAATTTTTCTTCCCACTTTACCTGAGTAGTCAAGTTCTCTTCTTCCATAAAAGCAGCCATAGAAACCAAGGCCTCCCAGGTTTCAAAGGTTTCTTCCCACTGCTTCATCTTTTGGCCTGCAAGCTGATTCCATTTTTTCAGTCGATACAAGACATAAAAATCAACCCAAAAAAGTAGGTTGAAAATCAGGTACAACATATTGGTTCTGTTCTCTACCAAGAAAGTGAGACTTTCCAATTCCTTAAGGGCCTTTGAGGCTAAAAAATCCTTTTGTTTAACAGGAGTTTGATGTTTGATAAGCAAAGGGTTTTCAAATTGCTCTCTTTCAAGGAGCTTCGCCCAGGCTTGTAATGTTTTTAGGTCATTGTCATTAGGCAAGGCCTTCATCGCCTCCATCAAAGGCTTAAATATGAATCCCAAAAGCCCCATTCCGACCAGAATGAAAATACTCAAGTATAAGGTAGAAAAGACACTGTACAGAGCACCAAATAAAACGACTAAGCCAACAATTGGCCCCAAAATCATAGGTAGAAAATACATGGAATGCCATGGCTGACTGTTCTTCAGCCAGGCATAAAACCTTGCTTTTCCGTCAGGAGCCTTGTCCTTTTTCATAAAAGCCTTTCCAAAGGCTTCAAAAACAAAAAGAAAGTCCTTTTTACCGCTCAGCTCAAACAATGCCTGTTGTTTCTCTGAAGCATTCTTTGGGTCTAGAGGCGTTTTCATCCAGCTAGCCAGTCTAGCTTTTCCTCCCCGGCTTACGGTATGATTCATCATTTGAAACAATGAATGCTCACCAAATAAATCCAAGTCACTGGCGAAAGGGTGCGAGGATTCCATAAATTCCGATCCAGTGTCAAATTCCTTCAACTCTCTCTTTTTACGCTTTTCCCTGTTCCCGTTCATCTCCTTTACAGCCTGATAAAAACGCTCTCTGTCCTTTTCCTTATTGAATTTTAGGATAAGGGATACAAAAACAAAGGTTACCGGAAAAAACAGGATGAGTAGCCAGTGTATTTCGGAGATGCCAACCACAAGAAGCACAAGCATTAACAGGAAAAGGCCAAGCCGCCCAAAGGACAACATAAGCACTTTGTCCCGGATTGTTTCTAATTTCTTATCCGGATCGGAAAGGTCAAATTCAGTATTCATGAAATAATAGATATTTTGTCAAAAATCGGATATCTGGAAATAAACAATGGTTTTATTAATCACCAAATCAACAATTTCTCAGTCTAGGCCTATTAAAATATAAATGTAGTATAAAAAGTTAAAACTATTGGAGCGATTCCAATTAGCCCGGATGTAAAACCAAAGCCCAATACCATTTCTTCATATTAGGGGCTTTGCATAAAATGACTCGTCGCCTACACCCTAATATGAGGGTGTAGGCGACAAGCCCGTTGGGTGACATAAAAATTCTATGGTCTATTAATAGGAGGGATTAAGCAGACACCTTTCTATCTGCAATAATAGGTCTCTGGTTTTCGGTCTTTATTTTCAAGCCAATTAACAAGGCGCTGATGGATGTGATAAGCCAAAAAGCATCTATTAGAAATATATCAGAATAGCCACTTGCCCAACTTACCCAAAGCCAATTTCCTGTTACCATTCCATTGGCCAATGGAACCAATAAGCCTAAAACACTACCCAAAATAAGGGTATATTTATTTGTCAAGGTATTGTTTCTCATAAAGGTAAAAATCAAGGTCAGTAGGAGCCAGGACCAGAAATAGGTTTGGAAAATAAAACCTACTCGATCTGCTGAGGGATCTTGAAGTCCTAGTTTTACCATAAGGAAAGTAAATGCAGTGACAGGATACATGCTTAGACATCCTGCCAGATAAAACCACACCAACCAGGCATTAAACTTTCGCTTGGCAGGGGATACATGTTTTTTATCCCTAGCCACCAACCATATCATCACCCCAGAAATAATCACAAAGCAAGTGACAATTCCCATAATAAAATAAATCAATTTGACGGCAATGCCCCCAAAATCTCCAAAATGTAGGCGTTGCAATACTGCCCTCGATCCATCTATATAAGAAACATCTTTAAAAGGATTTTCTTCGCTAACAATCTCTCCTGTGGAAACCTTATAAGTAATACTCCCTGAACTGGCGAATTTGCGGTCAAAGTCTGATTTACCTTCAAACTTAACATGCATGTTTTGGTCTCCATAATTGAAAATATGAGCGGAGCGGATGTCAAAATCTGGCCATTTTTCCTTGGTCTGTTTCAGGAATGGGTTAATGGAAAACGCACTTTGAAGGTTTTCTCCAGAAAGGGCATAGCTTGGAGGGTTAAATCCAAAATCATCATATGCCTTTTCTATATTGTCTTCATAAAGAAACTTAACAAATGCAGGTGACATCAACGTGGTTCCCACAATCAGATAAACCCCTGTCAATGCGAATATGAATTGGTAAGGCAAGCCAAGAATGCCTAGCGCAGTATGGGCATCAGTCCAGAGGTTCTTGATACTGGCTTTAGGCCGAAACATAAAAAAATTACTTATAATTTTCTTCCAATGAACCAGGACACCCGTAATAACGGCAAATAAAAAAAAGAAGGCCACTATACCTGCCAGCAAATAACCTGATCTACCATAAAAATTAAGCTGCGCAAAAAAGTGTAAACGATAAAGAAATTCCCCCAAAGAGTAGGAGCTCCTATAATCATACGTTTTCATATCCTGCGTGTTCAAGTACATGAAAGTGCCTCTCCTTCGTCGTTTAGGACCTTTTTCTTCCAGGTTTTTTGCTGGGGATATACTCAAAGACAAACGCTGTTCATCATAGTATTGATTAAAGCTAATGTCCCTGTTTACCAAAGTATCATTGGTTTTAAGAGAATCAATCACCCGATCAAAATCCATGTCGCTCATCTTCCAACCTTGAGCCAGCGGTTCATTTCTCTCCCAACTGTTGATCTCATCTCGGAAGAAGGAAAAGGAACCGGCGAAGAAAATGACGTAAAGAGCCAGGCTGATGAAAATGCCTGATATGGTATGGGTATGAAAAAGAATATTGTAAATCCTGTTGCTCATCAGTGTGGAATTAATTGGTTGGGGATTGAAAGAAATAAACGATCGCTGAAAAACAGAGGCTTAGCAGCAAATAAACAGTCCATACTTTCCATCCTTTTTCTGCAATAAATGCCAGAATAAGTAGTGTAACCCAAAGTAAGAACCCACCAAATACAAGGGTATAAAGGACAGATGCCTTGTCCAAAAAAAAGGAAAGCGCGAGAAAGAAAGAAGAGGTAACTAAATAACCTCCAATTAAGCCCGCAGAAATCCTTGAAAAGCGGTGTAGGAAGTCCGGCGATAGGTGTTTTTTATTGGCTGGCATAACTAAAATAATTCAAGGATAAATAATATGCCAAAACCAATAAGTAACCAGACAGCTTTAATCTGTACAAGTGGAGAAATTAAAACCACCAGACTACCAATCGTCATTAGGATACAAAGGAAGGCGAAACTACCTGATCCTATTCCCAAGGCGAGAATTGAGCATATAAGTCCGATGACCAGAAAGATGGGGCCCAACGTTTTGGCTAATTTTACATTGGATATAAACCATGCCTCCAAAGCTGCCGGCCGTAAGATCACGGCCTTGCCAGAAGTTTGGTAAAAACATTCTAACCCTGCCAGGGTAAATAGTGTACTTAATGTAATCATCCTTATAACTTTCTCTAATTCTTTATTTTACCTTTTTTTATACAATCCGCCTATAATTGCCATTCTTAAACCTTAACAAGAAACACCATCAACCTATAGCAAAATAGTACTGCCTATTTTCGGCCTATATTGTTCCTTTACCAAATCCATTAATTAAACTCACATTATGCAATAGACCTTCTATTACTTAATCCGGGTTAAAACATCAGGGCGACCACGAAGCAATAATGGTCGCTCTGATGCAAAAAATTCATATAAAAAATTATAGGATCTTAGCTTAAAAGTCAGCTTAAAAAATACCCACTGTCGTAGTATGAAAGTCAATCCACCTCAATCACTTGAGTGGCACATCTCCAAATTGCTTTTAAACCAGAAGGATCATCAGCTTTAAATTTGTCTGTATAAGTTACTTCTACAAAATATTTTCCCTTACTGTCCATGTCCAACTTGGCCTTTCCTTTTTTGCCTGTAAGAAACTCCTGATTTTCTTTGTCTGGTCCCAAAACATTGATGGAAGCATCAGGCAGCACATTGTTTTTGTAGTTTACCTGGAAGGTAGATGAATTCGGTTTTCTTGTTAATGAGAGGTCCCTTGCTTGTTTTGGAACGGCTTTACCTTTTCCAGCCCATACCTGAGCAAAAGCATTGAACTGGTAAGCGGTAGTCCCTTTTAAAACCTTAGCAGTGTGACTTATTTGCAATTGGTATTCGCCTTTCTCCTCCACCTTAAAGCTACCTTCAAAATGAGCTTCTTTTGCCAATGGCTCCAGTTTGGTCTTTATCCCTGATGGGCTGATTAGCCAAAGTTCAAAATCCTCCACATCTGAATACCAGTCTGCGACGGACTCAATGGCATCTTCATGGTAATCCGCATAATAAACTTTGAACTCATGTGTATTTCCAAGCTCAGTAGTGGAAGAAGTGTGTATCCACAATGCATGCGCCTGCGCAGCAATAGCAAATAGGCTAAGCAGCAGGGTCAGGCAAACAGTATTGAATGTTGAATTTTTCATTTTCCAATAATTTTCTTATAATTTTCGAATCATTTCTATTAATTGTAGCTGTTCGTTGGCTTCGATGACTCCAGCTTTTAAGGTGTAAAACTCTTCTTCAGAGAATGAAAATTGAATGTCTTGGTGATAGGTTTCAATGATCACCCTGTCGATCCCATCAATGCAAGGGTATTTATAGGTTTCAAAATCTAATTGCTTTAAATACCTAATGAAAGCCGAAAAGTTAATCTCGTCAAAACCTATCATTACCTGATGATACATTAGCCCCATTCTGGAACAGTCCATACATTTTGTGAAAATGAAATCCTTGTTTTGATAGATAATTTCGGTTTTACATGCTGACATCTTCGGATATTTAGGGTTTTACAAGACTCTGATTTCTGACTATGTACTGATTTACCTAAGTGATCACTTTGATCCTCAAGTAGATGTTTCCTGAATTAGCTAGGTTGAATTTTTAAACTCAATTAGGGCCTGGGTTTAGTTGTCACATTCGCTGGCCGAAACAAATAGACAATTCACCCAGGACTTAAAATTTTTCTTAAGAATGGATTAATCTGCTGGGTCCAGGTGGCTGATTGCAGTAATTCTTCCTCCTTCCACTTTCAAACCTTCTTTGGCCGTAGCACTATTGGCATTGAATTCATACACCCAGCTTCCTTCTTCTGTGGTGATACCTATATAAGCCAGGCCGTCCTTTGCAGAATAATTATTGATCGTCACATTTACGATCGAAGCTTCTGCGGGAGTGCCCGTCACCCACGTAAAAGTCTTGTTATATACATCCGCTACACCGAAGCGATTGCCAACAGTATAAGCACCTTTCTCTTTATTCATGGTTACAATAAATTTACCGTTACCCGCATAGGTGTTTGCTGTGATGTAATAATCATCAGCCAGTTCCTGCACATTGAAATAGTAGGATTCGTCAAATGCTAATGTTCCCTTATTTATTCGTGTGATAGCCGAAGGAAGCGTAGAAGTCATTTGCCCATTAGAGGAAGCTACGGAACCTGAAAAACCATAGGCATCACCCTGCTCATCCACTTCCAGGCCTGAAAGAAAGTACCTGCCAAGAAAACTGGTTCGGTCATCTTTGATCACTGTATTTAATTCCATGCTCGGGTAATCAAACACTGCAATCCAGGCACTATCAGGATAGTTCGTTCCGAAAGTGTCATTGCAGCATGCTTTGATACTAAAGTAAGGAGCGAAAAGTTTGTCACCTACCTGAGTGACCCAAGAGAAAAATGCTCTTTCCCCATTGTCAGCTATTTCTTCTTGATTCCAAGTGCCTTCATCGACAATCTGCAATTGATCAGCATCCATTCTATACCATGAGGCAAAAGGATTGGTCTCACTACGGCTTATTTTCACCATTACGATATCATCATCCATCGCACCAAAAGCCTGCACTGTTTCTGACTGGAAATCAGACAATTTCTCCAACTCACCTTCGGCATTCAATTCATAAGTAGTCACGGCACCCGGATTTCCCTGCCCGTAAAGCATGCTGAAGAATTTATTTTTGTGCGTCACATAATACCGGTATGTCCCGTCTTGTTCCACACCATTTCCTAGTGTGCTCACCGTTCCTTCGCTCAGGCTTTCAGCAGTCAAGAGATAATCTGCTACTCCATCAGAAGAAATAGGAGTGGATGCAATGATATAGCGGCTTTCAGCGGCCGGTTGGCCAAGGTCTGGTTCGGGATCATCTGTAGGATTACAGCTAGAGAATCCGACAGTCAAAGCTGCCGCAAAAGCTAATAGGTAGTTAAAATTGGTTTTCATAAGAATTAGTGTGTAAGAATTAATAAATAAAATATCTTATTTTGCCTGAGAAGCTCCGCCCTGGTTTCTGCAAGCTGAAATTATCATAGAGTTTATTGTCCAGTAAATTTTTGCACTCAGCAATCAGCTGAAGTCTGCCTTTTTCTCCAGTGGTAAAAGTGAGATTGACATCATGAGAAAGCTGCTGAGGTACATCAAATTTCTCAGCTCCCAAGCTTGGCCAGTAGAGGTAAAATGCATGCACATAAAGCAGGTTGTATCCGATGTTAAGGTCGTTCCCTTTGCCAAAAGCATCCTGAAGCATCAGACTTGCATCAGCATTCCCAAAGAGGTATGGCATATTAGGTACCCGATCACGATAGACTATACTTGAAGTCGTTTGACCTTCTTCAAATTCCGTATTGTTTCGAAGGTTTTGATAGGTAATATTGGCACCAGCGGAAAGCAGGTTTTTATAGGACCACCGGATTTCTCCTTCCACACCGATATTGGTCACGCTGTAGAGATTGTCCATCACTTGCATCGCTTGGTTGTTATTTAGTCTGGCACGGATGAAATCTTTTGCGTCACGGTAGAAACCATTGGCAGAAATGTCAACCCGATGATCTCTGTTGAGTTGTTTCCAGATACTCAGACCCAAGTTATAGTTGTAACTGGTTTCTGGCTTTAGGTCCAAATTCCCCTGCAGGTTCACCATGTCACCAAAGAGTTCTTCTGGTTCCGGTAGCCGGTAGCTTTTCTCTAAAGAGGCTTTGGCCTGAATATTTCCTGTGATAAAATAGGAACCAGTAATCCCATATCCCGGGTAGGTGAAATTTTCCCTTTCATTGCGATAGGCCACATCTCCATAATTCCCTGTGGGATTATAAGACAAGGTAAAATAGTTGGTCTGCTTGTAGATTTTAGTAAAAGCTGAAACGCTGGCTTTCTCTTCCCAATTCAACTGATAGCTTAAGCCTGTTATATTCTTTTGACTTTTACGAGGTTGCTCGTATTTATCATTATATGGATTAAGTGCATCGCTCCCAATTCGATTAAAGCTATTGAATACATTGCTGATGGCAAACGTATGAATCCCAAAGTTGTAATGGGCATTTGCAGTGAGGACAGCGTTATTGTTATTAAACTTGTAGCGTGTGTACGAGCGTTCTCCTCCTGGCACCTCATATTCTTTGTACTGCTGAAACCAATTGTAGCGACGATTGACCGTATCGATGTTTTGTTCAGAACCAAAATTGTAATTGGCATTGACATTGACATCCAGTCCTTTCGTAAAAAGGTCTCTCTTTTGATATTTAAAGGTCGGCATCAGGATTGTTCCCCTGCGGTGCCACTGCCCAAAGACTGACACCAATCGAGCTCCAGTCTGTACTTCTGAGTAATTTTTCCCAGCAGTTAGACCAATTAATAGTTTGTCTGCATAAGATTTCCCTTGAACACCAAGTTGTGTAATTACCGTCTCATTGTGATAAGTATCGTGAAATCTACGGACCCGTTGATTTGGGTAATATTTACCTGTCTCTATATCAGCTACATCTACATTAACCCAATAGTTGTTGTCAGAATAGTTCTGAAAAGCATTCAATTGAAATGTAAAGCCGGATTCTGCAACAAAAGCTGTATTGATGACCGACCTATGGGTATTGAAGGAACCATAAGAATAAGATGCATCTACATAATTTTTACGAACGTTTTTTGTAACAATATTCACTGCACCTCCAAGGGCATCAGCTCCCAAACCAATAGGAACAACACCTTTGTAAACTTCGATGCGCTCTGCAAGATTGATGGGGATATTGTTGAGTTGGAAAGAGGAACCAAAATCATCCATTGGAATCCCATCAATAAAAAATTTAACCTGCTTGCCTGAAAATCCATTAAGAGAGAAATTCATCCTTGAGCCAACTCCTCCACTTTCCCTTACCCTAACTCCAGAAACCCTGTCTAAAGCATGTCCAAGGTCCAAATTGGTATGGTGAAGCTTCCTTGCGTCTACAACTTCAATATTGAAGGCTCGTTCTCTGATTTCACTTAGCTCTGATTTGCCAAGTATTGTAAATTCCTCAAGGTCAGTAGCCTCTTCAGTTAATTGTATATTAAGGTTTTTGTTGTTACTGCTCGCAGAGATAATTTCCTCATAAGGTTCATACCCTAAAAATGAAAAAACGAGTGTAAATTCCTTATCTAAAGCTAAGTTCAATTTAAACTTACCTTCCTGATCAGTAATAAAGCCCTTATTTAAGGGTTGGACGCTTATCAAAACACCAGGAATCGCTTGTCCCTGTTGGTCGGTTACAATACCTGAAACAGTCCTGTTCTGTTGTGAAAAAACAGAGGGAGATTGCAAAAGGCATAAAAATACTAGTAACAATATTTTGTTATATTGCATTGCTTTTTAATTGGAGAATTAGGAAGTAGATTACCTGAAGCCTTACAGTTGCCGCTGTAAGGCTTCTTTTCTATTACTATTATTATTTAGATTAATTTTAAATTAAAACAAATCTAAGGCTTGGCAATTAAGTAGCCAAACGATTTAGTAATTAATTTTTATTTTTTTTCCTTGCCTACACACAAGTTATTTATTGAATGATATCCATTTAAGAAACCGTTAATATTAACCCGAAATAGACAATAGACATTCTATTACGTGCTGAAATCGCTTCAAAATCAGCCACTTCGTTGCTGTTTTCAATTTCACCATAGCGGTGCTATGCTAAAATCTCCAAACAGCCTGATTTTCTTGCGATTGCAACACTTCCCGTAAACACGGGACAGGCTTCACCCCTGACTATTGTCAGGATTGAGAAATCCTATTACATAATCTGGGTTTAATCCAGTCACAAAATAAAAAAACTAGCTTCCCTGAGGCATTGCCTAGCGAATTAGAAGCATATAGAATTGAGATATTCAGAAAAACCATGAATTAATACCCGCATATAATTACGCATTGATAAGGAATTTGCTTATTTCTCTTCTTGTTCGGGCAAGGAAGTGTGGCCACTATTTTCTCTTTTTGCTTTCTTTTTTCTTCCCCACCATATTAAGGTGCCGGTGATCGGTAAAGATCCAATTATTGCGCTTAATAAAAAAGCAAAAATTTTGCCTGGCAAACCAGCAATGGCACCTACATGTAGGTCATAATTGATTCGCATAACCTTATCACCAATGGAGGCTTCTTCAAACCGATTGTAAATATGCTCTACAGGAAGTTCTTCCAAAGTGTTTTGGTCAAAATACCGGTAATCCATTTTCCAATAGGTCGAAGCATCAGGATTAGCATTAGCAGCAATGGCCGCGTTTTCAAACTCAGGAGGATGTACTTCTATCCATTCTGCATTTGGGTACATGCTTCTCATTTTCATCCATACAGCGTCCAATGCAGGAATCGAGTCTTGGTAAACGGCTATGGAATCTGAAAGTGGTGTATAATATTCCACATAATCTTCCCCTCCAGAGCTTACAAAAAATACCGCATCCCGAAACCAAACAAAGCCCCATACCAAACCAGTAATAGCAAAAATACTTGCAAAACCCATTACATAAAAGCCCATAACCTGATGCAGATCGTAATTCTTCCTCCTCCAACGTGCATTCCATTTGATTGTAATGCTGCTTTTGAGGTTTTTCTTTTTCCTTGGCCACCAGAGTATCAAGCCTGAAATAACCATAAACAAAAATACAAGTGTAAAGGAAGCCACAACAGGTTGTCCAATGGCAGGGGGCAGCCACAAGTAAAAGTGGCCATCCAGCACTATTCTAAAAAAGTCAGCGTAAACATCTTTTACTTTTAAAACTTCTCCCGTATAAGGATTGACGTATACGAAATAATAATAATGCTCTTCGAAACTATAGTAGATTGCCTGAGCAGCCCTATCTGGGCTAGGGTATAAGACCGCGTGCAAATGTTTATCTGCCAAAGCGGCATCAGCTTTTTCCCAAATAGAGCTAGGTGGTAAGATTGGGGAATTCTCTGCTGTAACAAATCTATAAGGCTGCAAAATATCCTGTATATCTAATTGAAAAGCATATATACAACCTGTCACTGCCACAATAAACACCACAAGCCCAGAGGAAAGTCCTAGCCAGAGATGAAGTTTTCCCAGTATTTTTTTAAGCTTCATTAAAACCTATAGTTTAAACTTAGGGAAACATTTCTTGGATTTTGGGCTGTCACAGTAGACCATCCTGAGTAATATTTTTGATCAGTGAAGTTGTTTACCTTTAATGCCAAAAAGTACTGGGAGCCAGTATAATTTATCGAGGCATTGAATACCTGATAAGCCGGCAATGCAAAACTGCCAATATTCGCCCTATTGATAGTCAGGTACTCACTGGCTGCATTGCCTCCAAGTCCAAATCCAAAACCTTTGAGCTCACCGGTTAAAAAGGAATAACTGGCCCAAAAGTTAATAAGTTGTTCAGGTCCTGCTTCCTCAGGCCTAAGACCTAAATAGCCATTTTCCTCGTAATCTTTAGTTACCTCTGATTTGTTTTTACTGTATCCAGCCACAAGGTTAAGGCCTTCTATGGGATTAGCTATTATACTGATTTCGATGCCCTGACTTTTAACCTCCCCACCTTGTATGCTATTGTTAACATTCGTTGGGTCAGTCATCACCCTGTTCCTAACATTGATATTATAAACGCTGGCGGTGGCAGCTACCTTGTTTTCATACAGATTTGCCTTCACACCCAACTCAACCTGATTGGCATTTTCTGGAGAAAATGTTTTGAGCCTTTGGTTACTCCCATCAGCATCAGCAACTGATCTAGGTGCCACATTCACAAAACCATTCATATAGTTACCAAAAACCGACACTTTATCTTGTATAGGTTGGAACACAAATCCAAATTTGGGAGAGAGTGCAGTTTGTGATTTGGCTCCATCTGCAGACCAGTTTCCTGTCTCACTTTTAAAATTATCAACCCTTAGACTAGCCATAACAGAAAGTTCAGGCAAGACTTCCGCTACATCAGAAACGTAAGCACTCATAACACGAGTATCGCCGGTAGTATTCCCTTCAAAAGAGTTTTTTAACAAATCATCCACACCCGCTTGGGTCAAAATCCCTGTATCTTTTCCGTCGGAAAGCGTAACTGTTCCATTACCTACCCAACCAGTACTCCCATTGATTAAAGAAGAATGATAATAATCTAAACCAAAAACCAGTTTATTATGAATATTAGCAAGGTCAAAATTGCCAATGAAGTTTTGTTGAATATCTGTTGTTAGGCTTTGTCCATTTCTATCGGAGATATATCTGGTAAAACTATCTCCATCACTCGCATCAAACAAATAGTGGTAATAACCATCTGATCGAGTGGAACTTCGAGAAACCACAGTTTGAGAAGTCCATTTTTGTGTGATTTGATAAAGGGCTTGCGCTTGTAATCCATAGGAGGAATTTTTCATTCCCAATTCATGGCCAGTAAATGAACGCTCATAATTTTTTTCAAACAAATCTATTCCTGAAAAGGATAAAGGGTTGGATCTGTTAAAAAAAATCATCGGAGCATTTACAGCATTGCTATTCAAAAACTCTGTATTGATCAAAAATGAAAGTCTTTCGCTGGCTTTAAACTTAAAGGATGGTGCAATAAAAAATGATTCTCTACCGCCAGCATCTTGAAAAGTGTTTCTGTTTTGGTAAGCCATATTAATCCTGACAGAAGAAACTTCATTTGATGGGGTATTTAAATCAGCCGTCAATCTATTCAAACCAAAACTTCCTGTAATTAGGCCAAGTTCACCATCAAATGTGTTCCCGGGACGCTTGGTGGTAATATTAATTAAACCGCCATATGAGATCACGGAACTTCCAAATAGCGTGCCGGAAGGCCCTTTTATAACATCTATCCTTTCTACATTGGCCGGGTCCAAGCCTCCATTGTTCAGGCTAGGCATTCCATTGACCATAGTAGGTTGAACCGAAAATCCACGCATGGAATAAAATTCTGCTCCATCACCACCTCTTCCGGTAGATTCCCAAAGCCGTGCTACTCCAGTAGCATTTTTGAGAGCCTCATTCATATTGGATACCACTTGTTCTTTAAGCAAACGAGAAGGAATAGAATTATATACCTGAGGGTTTTGTAGATCAGTCAAGGGTAATTTAGAAACCGTAAATACACTGTCAGCATAAAATCGATTCATACCGATATCTGTAACAATTACCTCCGACAGATCTGAAGCCGATTCTTCCAGGCTGAATAGGATAGGCAGTCTATCGCCCGGTGAAAGCTGTATATTCTTTTCTTGCCTTTTGGCTCCAATAAAGGAGGCAAAAACTGTATATTCTCCCGGATCAATGTTTTTTATTTCAAAACCTCCGTTCCTTGCAGTAGTTACTCCTTTTGCCAAGCCAAGAATTCCAACATTCACATATTCTAAAGCCTGGCCATCTGAAGTGGTTACTACACCGTAAATACTTGCTTTTTGGGCGAAGATTGAAGTTAACCCAAAGAAGATTAATGCTATAGTTTGTAGAATGCTATGTTTCATAGAGTAATTTTTTTCAAAATTACTGACTGAAGCAATTGCAAACAAGATTAGTTTGGAATTAATCTAAATAAAACTCAATTGTTTTTTAAAAATGGGATGAACGGTAAATATAGGTACTTTATTAGGCAGAAAAATATTCTTTACGTTTTATCTTGGTAAAAAATACAATGAACTACTGGGGAAATAAATAAGAGCAAACAAGTAAGCCATTTAGGGTCTTCGCATTAGGGCGTTTAAAATTCTTTGAAATCGCTTTTTTATGAAAAATATTTAACAGAGCGTAAAGCTAACTGAATTGCTTGATTTTGGGCAATTTTCCCTTGCAAGGCTAAAGATATCAAGCTTTTAGGGATAAATCCCCCATTTTTACAAGCTTAGGTTGGGTTAAAATGCATTTTTTCCAGAGGTAATGACATTTATCAAGCAATGACCTCAGTGGTATAGCAATTTTTGCTTTTCAAAACTAAATATATGCTTTGTTAATTTATATAGTCATTTAATTGGTTTTTTATTAGTAAATGAAATAATACCACAGTACATTTCGAAAACAAAGTAACAAATCAAACCTTTCAGTATCAATCTTTGTCATGAATAATCCAAAAAAATATTTGTTCAACAGCCTCGCAATTGCCTTGCTAATTACAGCGGTTTCTTGCGTGACTTCTGATCATGAGGATATGGCACCAACTGCTAAAAGCATCCCTTCTGAAGAAATTTCAGGAATGATGGGGCTTATGGAAGAAGTCGATTTAATGGTAATGTCCGCCATGCAACAAAACTTGAGTCAGCAGAGGTTGGTACCTTTGTTAGATGAGTTAAGTTGTCCTGGAACAATTATTACAAGGGACGACAAAAAGGGAGAAATTAAAATTGACTTTGGCAATGGTTGTGTAAGCAACCGAGGAATGGAAAAACAAGGGAACTTGACAATTTATTACTCAGGAGGATTTCTAAGCAAAGGAAGCCAACTGACAATTGATTTCGAAAACTTCTCTTTGAATGGTCACCAAATGCAAGGCCAAAGAAAATTAGAAAACTTAGGCTATGACCCGATTAAAAAGTCCCTTAGGTTTTCTTCTGTCATGACCGATTTCAAATTGGTTAATTTAGAAGGACAGGCATTTAATTTAAATCAGAATTATATCAGGGATCTGGAGATTTCAACAGATTCAGACGGATTCAGAATTTACCTCCAAGGTAGTGGATCATTGTCAACTGAAAATTATATCACCGCTAAATTCGAAATCGTACGTCCTTTAAAATACATGCAAGAATGTATTGAGTCAGGAATTGCGGATCCAATCGAAGGAAGTCTTGAAATTAGTAGTGGTACAGAATACAGTACAATATTGAACTTCGAATCCGAGGGATGTAGCTCAATATAAGCATTAGACTTTTTATTATTTATTTTGTTGTGAGGAAGATTGATTGTAGATAGTTGGTTATTTTTTAATGTAGGGTTTGCCCGGAGTCTCAAAAACTTGGTAGTAACTGAGACTCCGGCATTTTTTCCTTATTTTTTTTCTACATTTTTTAATTCAATATTACCTTCGGGAAAGAAATGATGCACATCTCGTTGAGGAAACGGTACTTCAATATTATTTTCTTCCAAAGACTCTTTAATGTTTTCCATATTGTCCCAAAAAACCGGCCATAGGTCTCCAGCATCTGACCAGCATCTCACGGATAAATCTAAAGAATTGTCACCAAAATTAGTAAAGTAAACCGCAGGAGCAGGGTCCGCATGAATTCTTTCATCCTTCTTTAAGGTGTCAAGAATTATTTTTCTCGTTAACTTCAAATCTGTTCCATAAGCTACTCCAACAGCCATTTCTACTCTTCTTGTAGGCTTTTCGGAATAATTTGTAATGTTATTATTCGCTAGGTTTCCATTAGGAACTGTAACTACTTTATTGTCAAATTGCCTGATGGTAGTATAGAGAATATCAATTTTTTCTACAGAGCCAAGTGTGCCTTGTGCCTCTACCGTATCGCCTATTTTAAAAGGTTTGAACAATAAAATTAAAACTCCTCCGGCAAAATTAGCCAAGGAACCCTGAAGTGCTAAACCTACAGCCAAACCTGCGGCACCAAGAATTGCAACAAATGCTGTGACCTCTACTCCCAAGGTTGCAAGCACGGCAAGTATTAATAACACATGAAGTAGACCACTTAAAAAGCTTTTCAAAAAGCTAGTCAGAGACTCATCTAAATCAGACTTCTTAAAAATTTTATTGACTGCCTTCATCACCAAACCTATAACCCATTTACCAATAAAGTAAACGACAACGGCTTTCAAAATACTAATTAATGCAACCCACACTAAAGGGCTTGCATTTTCAATTATACCGCTCAGAGTATTGTTATCAAATTCCATAATCTAAAATGATTTTTAATGATTTAGTAAAAATTTCAAAATATAATTATCAAATCCAGCAAATAACTTGCCATCTAAAGGCCCAATGCCATGAAATTTTATATTTCTCAATTCCTGATGCTGCCAATATCTCTTCCCAATCCTTTTTCTTAAAGGATCTTAGTACAGATAGTGGGGCATCATTTTTAACCATTCTAGATCTTGAAAAAAAATATGTAAGCAATTTTATAGAATAATAGGCAAAAAAATTCCTGTGCAAATCGTTGATTACAAAGCCTATCCTAGTTTTATTTTTGAGGTTGCCTAGGATTTCCACCAATTCAGCACTTGTAAAATGATGCGTAAATAAAGTGCAAGTTTGAATGTCTACGGGTTCTTTAATATATTCTGAATCAAAAACATTCCCCTCCTTGAATTCAATCGAAATGTTTTCTTTTTTTACTTTTTCTTTGGCTAAGTGTATTATATTGGGGTTGGCATCTATACCTATAACATGTAAGTCAAGTCCATTTTTTACGGCCCATTTTTTAATATGAACTGCCATATCACCACCACCGCAACCAAGGTCTGCAATTGTCAGCGATTGAGCTTGTAGGTTTTCAATAAATATTTTGAGTCCAGAAGTGGTCACATTATTCCCCCCTAATAGTCTATTAATTGTTCTCAGCTCCTTGAGTGTTTGAGCTACTTCCCAGCCATTACACTCCAGGTCATCCATTATTTCCTTTTCTTCACTTCTGTGCGAAAATTTACTCATGGTTTTTCTATTAATAAACTTTCTAAGGTTAACCCAGGACCAAAACCCATGGCCAATACCTTTCCTTTTATGGATGAATCATTTAGTACCGACTCCAAAACATAAAGTATGGTAACGGAAGACATGTTCCCAAAATTCTTCAAAACTTCATGAGCATGGCCATTTTGTCCTTCATTTATACCGAAAGCAGTTTCAATTTTGCTTAAAATCTGCTTCCCTCCAGGGTGTATGGCAAAATGATTAATTTCAGAAAGTGAAAATTTTTGTTCCAACCCTTCGGCAAAGCGCTTGATTCCTTTCTCCAATAAGCTTGGTACGTATTTGCTAAGTTTCATTTGAAAGCCAAAATTCCCTATAGACCAGGCCATATCAGCCGCTCCATCAGGAATGATATTGGATTGGTATTTTTCAATTTGCATTCTGCCATCACCAGCTTGAACCAATACGGCAGCAGCCCCATCCCCAAAAAGCGCATTGGCAAGAATATTGTCCTCATTGTATTCCTTCTGAAAATGAATGGTACAAAGTTCCACTCCAACTACCAGAACATTGGCAGATTGGTCACTTTTACAAATTCTATCTGCCAACTTAATCCCATTGAAAGCAGCATAGCAACCCATAAAATGAATGGCATACCGTTCTACGGTATTGGGCAAACCCATGCTGTTGATAATGTCCATTTCAACTCCTGGAGCATACATTCCTGTGCAAGAGATCAAAACCAAGTGCGTAATTTGACCTGCTTCCACATCACTTTTAGCTAAACAATTTTTTATGGCTTCTATGGCCAGAATAGGAGCGGTCCTTTTAAAAACGTCCATTCGACTTAAAGTATCAGGAAAAGGCTCTAGCGATTCATTTTTTGGAAAAAATTCGAAATCCTGAGGATTAATATAATTGAAGTCTTTTAGTACACTATACCTTTGAGCTATTCCAGATTTTCTATAAACAAAAGACAACTTTCGGCTTTCTCGAGCATCCAAACTGTGGGCTTTTTGCATAAAACGGCAAATCATTTCCTGTTGTATGGGTTTGCCTGGACTAGCAAGCCCTATGCTCTTTATTTGGCTCTTCATTTAAATTAGTTTAGCTTTAATTTATAGTACATTTCAATTTAAGTAAAAAAACCAATGTCAAAGCCAATTGTTATCTCACATTACGAATATGTTTAAGAAATCAAGCTGGGAACACCTTAGAATTCCTTTTTCGTATTACTTAATGCCTGTTTTTTGGTTTGCTCTTTCTTCTGCTACAGAAGCTAAGTTTGCAAATGTTTTAATAGTGGGAATTATCTTACACCTATTTCTTTATCCTTCAAGCAATGGTTACAATAGTTATTTTGACAAGGATGAAAAAAGTATAGGAGGGCTAAAAAATCCAAAAAAAGTTACCATAGGCCTTTATTATCTTTCTTTGGTCTTTTTCGGTATTGCCCTATTGGGTGCATTAATGATTAACATCTCTTTTTTTGTAATGGTGCTTTTGTACGGTCTTGTATCCATGGCTTATAGCCATCCCTCCATTCGCTTAAAGAAATATCCTTATCTAAGCTGGCTCACAGCAGGCTTTTTTCAAGGCGCAATTACCTTTATTATGTGTGTAATAGGCTTATTAGAAGGTGACTTAAACAATATATTAAATTGGGACCTATTATTGCCAGCCCTATTTACTACTTTACTTCTTTTAGGTTCTTATCCATTGACTCAAGTATACCAACATGAAGAGGACAAAAAGAGGGGAGACATTACTTTAAGTTTAAAACTTGGTATAATGGGCACTTTTAACTTTGCATCCATTTGGTTTATAATAGCAGGAGGAACTTTCATTTGGTATTTTAACCATATTGGTTCAGCATGGGCCATTTGGTGGTTTTTAGGAAGCATGGCTCCTTTGGTTATCTTCTTTTTTATCTGGTTTAGTCTAGTAAAAAAGAATCCGAATAAATATGCCAACCATTCTATGGCGATGACCATGAACAAGATTTCTGCCAGTACTTTAAACTTTTTCTTTATCTATTATTATTTGGCCCAATAAGAAAAGCCTAAAAATAGTGTTTTGCCCAAAGCTTAGCCATCCTATTTTACTTTGACATAAACCTATAAATTCAGGAATATGGAAGGACAAGGTTGATAGATAAATATTTTAGAATTGAATAATACCAAGCCTAATAGTTAACCTTAAGCATCAATTTCTTAGTGTATGAACTGATTAAACCATAAAGCAGCATACAAATTAGTTATTCGGGTCTATTATTTCCACAAATGGCCAAGGCAAAAAAAGATAATCATTATATTGCTGCAAAATAAAAATCAACCTATGTCCAATAATAGTGTCATTAAGGGATTGTGTTCCCTTATTTTAGCAATGTTCCTATTAGGAGCTTGCACCAGTAAACCCGGAGAGCCTAAAGTGCTCGTTTTTTCAAAAACTGACGGATTTTATCATGAATCCATACCAGATGGAGTTGCTGCCATAACTGAACTAGGAAAGCAGAATGGCTTTTTGGTGGAAGCCACCAAAAATGCTGAAATGTTTACCGAAGATGTATTAAAAGAATACAGTGCAGTAGTATTTTTAAGTACTACAGGAAATGTATTAAACATTAGCCAACAAGCGGAATTTGAACGCTACATCCAAGCTGGCGGTGGATTTGTAGGCATTCATGCTGCTGCCGATACCGAATACGATTGGAATTGGTATGGCAAAATGGTAGGCGGTTATTTTGTTGACCATCCTGGAATAAACGACAGCTACCCAAGTGTACAACAAGGGGAATTGACCGTGGTCGATAAATCGAACAGTAGTACTTCTTTTCTTCCTGAAAAATGGACTAGAACCGATGAGTGGTACAGTTATAAGAACCTCAACCCAGAGGTCAATGTTTTATTAACCTTGGATGAAAACAGCTACCAAGGTGGAAAAGACATGGGAGAGCATCCTATAGCTTGGTACCATGACTATGATGGAGGCCGAGCTTTCTATACTGGAGGTGGTCATACCAGGGCTTCTTATAAAGAAGCAGACTTTTTGAAACATATTCTTGAAGGGATAAAGTATGCCATTGGAGAGAATAAAAGGTTAGACTATTCCAATGCCAAAAGCAAAATAGTCCCTGATCCTGATCGATTTGAAAAAGTAACCTTGGCATTAGGAAAGTTCAAAGAACCTACCGAAATGGCAATTTTACCAAACTTAGATATTTTGGTTTCTCAAAGAAGAGGTGAAATTTTACTTTACAATGGAGAGACCTCTGAAGTTAGCAAAGTCGCTCATTTAGACGTTTACTGGCAAACAGATGTGCCAAAAGTTAATGCTGAAGAAGGGTTAATGGGGATTCAGGTGGATCCAGATTTCGCCAATAACCATTGGGTTTACGTTTTTTATAGCCCAAGCGATGAGTCTGTAAACAGACTTTCCCGATTTAAATTCGAAGGTGGAGAGTGGAAAATGGACACTGAGCAGGTTATTCTTCAGTTTTATTCTCAAAGAGGAATTTGCTGTCATACTGGAGGTTCTATCGCTTTTGATAGCAATGGTTTATTGTATGTTTCAGCAGGAGACAATTCAACACCTTTCAACCAGCCCAACCAAAAATATACTTTAAAAGGATATGGACCTTTGGATGATCGTCCAGGCTTTGAGCAATATGATGCTGCCAGGTCTTCAGGTAATACCAATGATCTAAGAGGAAAAATCCTTAGAATAAAAGTAAATGAAGATGGATCCTACAGCATCCCTGAAGGAAACCTGTACCCTGAAGGCACGGATAAAACCAGGCCTGAAATTTATGTACAAGGTAACCGAAACCCATATAGAATATCTGTAGATAAGAAAACAGGCTTTTTGTATTGGGGAGAAGTAGGGCCTGATGCTCGAGAAGATGATTTTGAAGTCAGAGGTTCCAGAGGATATGATGAAGTTAACCAAGCAAAAAAAGCTGGCTATTTTGGATGGCCTTTCTTTGTGGGTAACAACTACCCGTACAATGATTTTGATTTCAATACTGGTGAAAGTGGGAAACCTTTTGATCCTGCCAAACCAATTAATAAGTCAAGAAACAATACAGGTTTGACGGAGTTGCCTCCAGCCCAACCAGCATTTATCTATTACCCTTATGTCGAATCAGAAGAGTTTCCTGAAGTAGGTACAGGCGGAAGAAATGCCATGGCAGGACCGGTCTATTACTCGGACCTATATCCTGATGGTGGTGGATTACCTTCCTACTACGATGGTAAATTGTTTATTTATGATTGGATAAGGGGCTGGATAAAAGCAGTGACCATGGACGAAAATGGTGACTACTTGAAAATGGAGCCTTTTATGGATGATGTAAGACACAATGCCCTTATCGATCTCGAATTAGGTCCTGATGGCAAGCTCTACCTTTTGGAATATGGAAAAGGTTGGTTCAGCGCCAATGACGATGCAGCCATCTCCGTAATCAATTATAACCCTGGTAACAGAGCACCAGTGATTGCCTCTATCACTGCAGACAAAACCTCAGGTAGCCTTCCATTGGAAGTGAAAATAACTGCTTCTGTAAAAGATCCTGAAAATGATGCGCTAAGCTTTGTATGGGACTTGGGAAATGGCCAAACAATGGATACCAAAGAACCGGAACTTACTTATACTTTTAAGGAAACAGGTGATTATGATGTCTCAGTAACAGCAACTGACACTGAAAACAAATCCACGAAAAGCAATACCATTAATATCTATGCGGGCAATATTGCACCTAGTATAAATGTAAGCTTCGAAGGAAATGGAAGCTTTTATTTCCCTAACAAAAAGGTAAGCTATAAGGTAACTGTCAATGATCCTGATGATCCATCAGTAGGAGAGGACCTTTCCAGTCTATACCTTTCTGCAGATTATATTGAAGGTTTTGACAAAGCTGAAGCAGCCTTAGGACACCAAGTCATGTCTGAAGCCATGGCAGGAAAAAGCTTGATGGAATCGCTCACCTGTAAAAGCTGTCACCAAATTGATGGAAAATCAGTTGGTCCTGGCTATACAGATGTTGCTAAAAAATATGCAGATTCTCCTGAAGCAGTGGACAAACTGATTAATAAAATCATAAAAGGAGGTTCAGGAGTATGGGGCGAAACAATGATGCCTGCAAACCCTACATTAAAACCTGGTGATGCTAGAAAAATTGTAGCCTTTGTACTTTCTTTAAATGAAATGGAAAGTCAAGAACCATCCTTGCCAGCCTCAGGTCAATTGGATCCGCTTCAAGGTAAAAAGAGGGTCAATAATGGAGTCATGCTTCTAAACGCTAGCTTTACAGACAAAGGTGGAGCCAATATCAAACCGCTTAGTACTTCTACCACTGTTTTTCTTAGGAATAACAATATTAACCTGGATGAACTTGATGAAACCTTCGGATATAATTCTGAGGAAATAAATGGTCAGAAGACCTTATCTTCTCCAATTGGTAAAGGCCATTTAACCTTGAAAAATATAGACCTAACAGGTTTGGAAGGCATAGATTTTAAGGTAAGTTCTAAACGTGCTTATGACTTTGGTTATCAATTGGAAGCCCGCTCAGGAAGTCCAGAAGGAACAGTAATCGGTCAGATAGTAGTTAGAAAAGACGAAACAGAGCAGACTCTTGAAATGAGATTTAACGACAATGTTAAAGAAGAGTTCCAGGACCTTTATATCGTATCAGAAGCATTGAATGATAAAGAAACAGTAAATATGAACATTTTATCCATTGAAATGATTGGTAAATAAAGTCTCCTATTTATTGTTTAAAAAAGCCTGTGAACATATTCACAGGCTTTTTTTATGTCTAATTAAAAATTTTGAGGACAGGTATAAATAGGACAGGTTCTCTAACTTAAATCCGAAATATGCAATAGACAATCTATTACCTGTTGAAATCGCTTCACGTATACACGGGACAGGCTATTCCCCTGACTATTATAAGGAAGGAGAAATCTGTTACATAATCCGGGTTAAAAAGAGAATTTTATTTGCTGATCAAATTCAACCTTTTGGGTTTACATTGTTCTTGGAAAACAGCTGCCGGATTCCAGAAAACATGAAAGGCAATAATGGAACACTATTTCTAATTTTAAACTCTTCCCAAAAAGTGCTGTCGTTGTCAAGAAAGGAAAGTATTTTCTCTGGGTCATTGCCTTTAAATAAACTGGAAAAGATATCTCTGCCAGTCACCTTTTTTGAAAGGAGAACATCTAGTAAAGTACGGTCATACCAGGCATAAACACTACTTTTCCAATTAAGACCAAGTATAGGAGACTGATTAATTTTCAGTTGCTTAACTATTTCAAAAACATTCTTTTGCACAAACTGGAAAGTATATCCTGTGCTGGCTTTGGTAAAGCCACCTGCAGTACCAATATTAATGATTCGCCCACCCTCATTTAAACTGCGAGAAAATTTAGCCAAGGACATGGGAATTGCCCCAAATTCCTCATGTACAATCTCGTATTTCTTAATTTTTAACGCCTTATCAATATATGCTTTTAGTGCCTTTTGGTAATTTTCTTCATCCAGAATACTTTCGCTAAATAATGTGTATTCCACCAATGCCTCCCTAGCACTTGTTGGCAATACATACATAAAGGTAGTCCCATGTTCCTGATCCAATCTAAAATCCATCAATGTGCCAATCTCCGGATTGAAAAAGGGAGTATCCGTTTTAATGTACCAACCCATAAAATGCTGTAATAAAGTATTTTGGGTATTCATTTCAGGATTAAACAAACCAGTAGAATTAAAAATATACTGGCCTGAATATTGACCTTGATCCGTGATAAGAACCGCATTGCCTCCATTAACTTCCATATCGAGTATGGCCTCCGTCTTGAAGCTAACGTTTTTAAAGGCAGAAGCATGATTCAGAATATGAGAATAAAAATCTCCGGCATGAATCATTTTATACTTGTACTTTTTTAGCTCAAAGGTTTTGGATACTTCTGGTGAAAAAAACTGTAAGGTTTTCCATTGATGATGCACAATTGGTTCGAAAAGACCTTCACCCTTTTCCCAAAAGCACCAGGTTTTGTCATTGTCTTCCTTCTTCAGCTTATCAATGACCAAAATCTTTTTGCTTCGCAGCTCTTTATTCAACAAAAGCCTGTGCAACAAGCTTAAACCGGCTAATCCAGAACCTGCAATAATATAATCGTATTCTAATTCCATTGACCTTTCTTGCTTTATACTTATACCGCACAAATTCAGTTTCCACTTGTCTTAAGCAGCAAAACACCAGATATTAAGAACATGTTTAAATTATTGCGAGGTATTTTACAACTGACATCAAAATTAAGAGACCTATCATATGGACTACAAAGAATTTATATACTTTCAATTTTAGTCATAAATAGGGTTCTTTTTTATCAGCCATAGCTCAGACAACCTCATTTATCAATTGCTGCTTATTTTCAAAAGCTTGAATATTATCTAGTGTTATAAGGGTTATTTGGTCCATGGCCTCCTTTGTAAAATAGGCTTGATGAGAAGTAATTAACACATTAGGAAAACTATTCAACCTCAATATGTAATCATCCTGAATAATGCTTTCTGACAGATCTTCAAAAAACAGTTTTTCCTCCTGTTCGTAAACATCTATCCCCATATACCCTATCTTTTTCTGTGCCAAGCCATCAATGGCATCCGCTGTATTTATTAGGGCGCCCCTACTTGTATTGATGATCATTACACCATCTTTCATTTGGGCCAGTGAACTGCTATTGACTATGTGTTTGGTACCGGGAGTTAATGGACAGTGCAAGGAAATTATATCAGATTGCATGAAAACTTCATCAATTGGCAAGTATTGAACTCCCATTTCCACCAACTCTTGGGATTCTGTAAGGTCATAGGCAAACAAGTTACAACCAAAACCTTTCATTATCCTGCAGAAGGCTGCTCCAATCTGACCGGTCCCAACTACGCCCACTGTTTTTCCATGTAGGTTGAATCCAATAAGGTTTTTTAAGGAAAAATTTCCTTCTCGCACCCTATTATAGGCCTTATGGGTTTTTCTATTTAAGGTAAGAATCAATGCTACAGAATGTTCAGCAACTGCTTCCGGTGAATAAGCTGGAACACGTACTACTTTGATTCCATGAGTTTTAGCTGATTGTATATCCACATTATTGAAACCCGCACAGCGCATGGCGATCAATTTCACCCCATTTTTTGCCAAAATCTCTATGGTATCCTGATCTATTTTATCATTGACAAAAGCACATATGACATCAAATCCAAGCGTTAAGTTGGCTGTAGAACTCGTTAAGGATGTCTCAAAAAAGGTAAAGTCATATTTTTTTTCACTGTTATAATTTTCAAAATATTCCTGATCGTATGATTTCGTGCTAAATACGGCTATTTTCATTAGAGTAATTTCAATTTATAAATACCCAAGAATAAATGACGAATAAACTCAGCTATGCAAACAAGTTATAAACCCTTCTAGCCTAGCGGTCATTCCTTAATTCAATCCATTCTTATTAAAGTAAGAAATAAAAACATCAACCTGATAATAAGATTTAATTTTTCTGACTTCTAAATTTTTTAATAAAATAACCAAGGACAATAAGCAATATCAGAAAAGGCCAAAATGCTATCAAACCAATTACAAAATTTAGGAAACCTTGCCAGCCATTGTTTATAGCACTAAAGATTTTTGCTAAGAACCCTCCTCTTTGAGATGCATCATATACATATGGAAGTTCTTCATAGAATGATAAACTTATTGTGCTAAGGGATACCTGTTTACCTAAATAATTAAATTGTCCCTGAAGATTTTCTATATCAGTCCGAATCTGGTTAAGTTTATTTTCGATTTCTAGAATATCCTTTATCTCAGTAGCACTTTCTAGAATTTTCAGGTAGCGTTTTTCTAGTAGTTTGTCGTTTTTTATTCTAGTACTTAAGTCATAATAATTTTCTGTTACATCTTTTATTGATGAATACTTGTTTCCAAGGCGATGCCCAATGGTGGAAAAAGTAACAAATAAACTATCATACACAGTAGATGGAACCCTAATAGTCAACTGGTAACTTATTCTTTCTTTGGTTCTTGATTGATTTTCATGCTCAATATAGGCATCATAACGAGGGAGGAGTTCTCGAATTGTTTGATAATCTTCCACTATGTCCTGCGATTGAAAATTAATTCCTCCAGTCTTAATAGTTTTTTTACTTATCTGCTCCGTTCCTGAAGTTATTGATGGCGGCGGGGGAGGTTGTTCGCTTATAGGTATAGACAATAATTCCTCAAAGGTCTCTTTGTCGGCCACCTCCATTATCATTTCTCCTTCTGGCCTATTACATCCATGAAGCGATAAAATTGCTATTATTAAAAATAACTGTTTCATAAAACTTAAATTTTACAATTTTTCACAAGCAAACCCACCTAATCATTGAACCCGGATTATGTAATAGGATTTCTCCGTCCTGACAATAGTCAGGGGTGAAGCCTGTCCCGTGTTTACGGGAAGTGTTGCAATCGCAAGAATATCAGGCTGTTTGGATATTTTAGCATAGCAACCCTATGGTGAAATTGAAAACAGCAACGTAGTGGCTGATTTTGAAGCGATTTCAGCACGTAATAGATTGTCTATTGCATATTTCGGGTTGAACTAGTTTGGGAGTTTTTTCGGACTTATTAAACTCCTGCCAAAATTTTATTCCAATTTCCATCAATACTTAAATAACTGATAATCAAAACTATAATTTGCATCTAGAAATATAAAGAGTAAGCAATAAAACGTTGTAATTAAAGTTAACGTTTTATTGCTGCTCAACCAGAGAACTGAATAAAAATCATGTTTTATTCCACCATTTCTAATGTTGGATAAGCACTCCGACCAAAAGCAGCATCAGTACCTATGGAAAAGCAAATGACATCCTTTTTTAAGTCGTTTTGTCAGTCTTGACAGGAAATCCTGTAGTTAATTGAATATAAGCCCGTAAATTCGGCCAAGATGTTTATTTTTGTAATTCATTCTGCCATTGGTTGGATTTTTGTAGACTGTTGACAGGACTGCTTATGTCTTTCTGTCCTATACATTCAATCAGGTTGAAAGATAACTTATTAAAAATCAAATGGATATCAACTTCTATAAATACCAGGGAACAGGCAATGATTTCATCATGATTGATGGAAGGTCGTTTTCTCTGGGTCCAGATCCGATACCTTATATTCAACAACTATGTCACAGAAAGTTTGGAATCGGTGCAGATGGGCTAATTCTGATTCAGACACATGAAGATTATGATTTCGAAATGTGTTATTACAATGCAGATGGATCACAAAGTATGTGTGGAAATGGCGCAAGGTGTGCAGTAGCATTTGCTTCATTTTTAGGCATTATTGAGCACGAAACCTCATTTTTAGCCATTGACGGAGCTCATACCGCTACTATTTCCGGTAATAGTGTAGCTTTGAGGATGGGTGATGTTAAAGAAATTAAGACTGTTGACCAGGATTTCTTTGCCAATACTGGTTCACCTCACCACATGCGTTTTGTAAATAAGGTGGAAGAATATGACGTAGTAAGCACAGGAAGACAAATCAGAAATGACAGTGAAAAATATCCTGAAGGCACCAATGTCAATTTTATTTCTACTCTTTCCCCTGACACGATCATGGTTAGAACCTATGAAAGGGGAGTAGAAGATGAAACGCTCTCATGCGGCACTGGTGTTACAGCCTGTGCTTTGGTATATGGAGAACAAAAACAAAAAAACAATATAAATATTCAAACACCAGGAGGCAACCTTCAGGTAAGTTTTGAAAAAAGTGAAGATGGTAGTTTTCAAGAAATTGTATTGACTGGGCCTGCTGATCAGGTTTTCACAGGTACTATTTCTGTCAATTAAAAATCCGATTCAATTACAGAACACAATTAATTAGCCTAAGAGAAAAAGTATTTAAATAATATGTTAGAATCAATAGCAAAAGGGTTAGCGAAAGTCTTCGGTACAAAATCTGACCGAGACATTAAGACCTTAAGCCCTGTCGTAGCACTAGTTAATACCGCCTTTGCGCAATTGGCCAATATTTCTGATGACGAATTAAGAAATGAGACATCCAAGATAAAGGCATTGATCGATGAGGACTTAAAGTCATTTGATGACCGAATTTCTGAAATACGAGTTGAAATTGATAAGCTAAATCCAGAGGAGGTACAAGCCAAGGATGCATTGTTTAATAAAATTGATGCAGTAGAAAAAGAAAGGGATGAAGCTTTAGAAGTAAGCTTAGAAAAAGTTCTACCAAGGGCTTTTGCAGTAGTGAAAGAAACAGCTCGCCGATTAAAAGAAAACGGTAAGTTAACAGTTACTGCCACTCTCCAAGATCAAACCATGGCAGCCTCAAAATCCTATGTGGAACTTGACGGTGATCAAGCCACTTGGAAAAACAAATGGACTGCAGCAGGAGTGGAAGTCACCTGGGAAATGATCCATTACAATGTACAATTACTTGGTGGTGTTGCCTTACATAGAGGAAATATTGCCGAGATGGCCACTGGTGAAGGTAAAACTTTGGTTTCAACCCTACCGGCTTACCTCAATGCCCTTGCGGGAAGAGGGGTTCATATTGTTACTGTAAATGATTACCTGGCAAAACGAGATTCAGAATGGAATGCTCCAATATTCGAATTTCATGGTTTGAAAGTGGACTGTATAGATAAATATCCACCTAACTCTGAAGCCAGGAGGACTGCATACCAAGCAGATATCGTATATGGAACCAATAATGAGTTTGGTTTTGATTACCTAAGAGACAACATGGCCAGAGATTCCAAAGATCTGGTTCAAGGCAAACATCATTTTGCAATGATAGATGAGGTCGATTCTGTCCTTATTGATGATGCAAGAACGCCTTTGATTATTTCCGGTCCGGTTCCTAGAGGGGGTGAGCATGAATTCTACGAAATGAAACCAAGGGTATCTACCTTGGTGGATGAACAAAGAAAGCTTGTTCAAAACTACCTTTCAGATGCAAAAAGGCTGATTAAAGGAGGAAATGAAAAAGAAGGTGGCCTGGCATTGTTCCGCGCATTCAGAGGACTACCAAAATACAAGCCATTGATTAAGTATTTGTCTGAGCCAGGAATCAGAGTAATCCTTCAAAAAACAGAAAACCACTACCTTCAGGACAACAAGCGAAATATGCCTGAAGCGGATGAACCTTTATTGTTTACCATTGATGAAAAATCAAATAGTGTAGACTTGACCGATAATGGTATTGAAACCATCACCAGAAAAAATGAAGACAATAGCTTCTTTATTTTGCCAGATATAGGAATGGAAATCGCCGAATTAGAAAAAGATGAGACGATAGAAGATCATGAAAAACTGGTCAGAAAAGAGGAGATCATCAAAGATTACGGAATAAAATCACAAAGGATACATACCGTAAATCAACTGTTGAAGTCCTATTGTATGTTCGAAAAGGACACTGAGTACATTTTGGTAGATGGAAAAGTGAAAATAGTTGATGAGCAAACTGGTAGGGTTATGGAAGGCCGAAGGTATTCTGATGGACTCCACCAGGCCATAGAAGCAAAAGAAAATGTAAAAGTAGAGGATGCAACCCAAACCTACGCCACCATTACTTTGCAAAACTATTTCAGAATGTACCACAAACTTTCCGGTATGACTGGTACTGCGGAAACAGAAGCAGGAGAGTTTTGGGAAATTTACAAACTGGATGTAATCGTAATCCCTACAAATAAACCTATTCAACGTAAAGATCATCAAGACAAAGTATACAAAACAGTTAGAGAGAAATTCAATGCTGTAGTAGATGAGATCAACGAACTCACTGATGCCAATCGACCTGTTCTAGTGGGTACAACCTCAGTAGAAATATCGGAACTACTCAGTAGAATGCTTACCATAAGGAAAATCAAGCATCAGGTACTTAATGCGAAACAACATGCTCGTGAAGCAGATGTAGTAGCCGAAGCAGGAAAAGCCAAAACAGTAACCATTGCAACAAATATGGCAGGTAGGGGTACTGATATTAAGCTTACCGCTGAATCCAAGGGTGCTGGTGGTCTTGCTATTATTGGTACTGAAAGGCATGAATCAAGACGAGTGGATAGACAGTTGCGTGGTAGATCAGGTAGACAAGGAGATCCGGGTTCAACCCAGTTTTTTGTGTCTCTTGAAGATAATCTCATGCGTTTGTTTGGCTCAGAGAGAATTGCCAAGCTAATGGATAGAATGGGACTTGAAGAAGGCGAAGTAATTCAGCATTCTATGATTACCAAGTCTATTGAAAGAGCGCAACGAAAAGTTGAAGAAAATAACTTTGGGGTAAGGAAAAGGTTGTTGGAGTATGATGATGTCATGAACAGCCAAAGGGAGGTTGTTTACAGAAGAAGAAAAAATGCCCTTATTGGAGACAGGTTGGAGCTGGATATTCTCAATATCATGTATGATGTTTGTGAAGACCTTATTGAAATGGGTAAAACCTCCGATGACCTGGAAAACCTAAGAATGAACATTTTTAGCTCTCTAGGCATTGATCATCAATTTACAGAGGCGGAATTAAAGGATAAGGACACCACTAGTTTGACAAAAATCCTTTTCGACAAGGCTTATAAGAGTTATACCCGTAAGAACGAAGGTATTATTCAAAGGGCCATGCCGATTCTAAAAGACGTACAAAAAAATAGAGGTGCAACAGTTAAGGAGATTATGGTACCCATTTCCGATGGTATCAAACAAATAGGAGTGGTGATCAATCTAGAATCTACTTTAAATAATGAAGGTAGGGACCTAATTCGAGCCATTGAAAAAACGGTAACTTTAGCCATAATAGATCAAAACTGGAAGGAGCATCTAAGAGACATGGATGACCTGAAACAATCAGTACAAAATGCTGTTTATGAACAAAAGGATCCATTATTGATCTATAAGTTCGAAGCATTTGAAATGTTTAAACGCTTCTTAGGAAAACTGAATGACGATATCGTTTCTTTTATTTCCAAATCTGACCTTCCAAAGCAGGATCCAGAGCAGGTAAAAGCGGCCCAAAACCAACAAGGTGCTGAACCTAAAGTAACGGCCTCTAAAGAAGAAGTAGGCAATACGCTAGGAAACCAAAGTGGACAGAGAGCAGCCATTGCCAACAGCAGACCAGCAGCCAACAGAGAACCCGTAAAACCACGGAAATCTGATAAGGTCTACGGCAGAAATGACCGTGTAACGGTAAAATACGCCAATGGTAATTTAAAGAAAGACGTAAAATATAAAAGTGTAGAGCAGGATATTGCTGATGCTAAGTGTGTGATAATCGAAGATTAAATACCTTTATCATGTTTAAAAAAATAAACGTATGCCTATTGTCACTGCTTATTTTTAGTAGCTGTGGCATCATCAATATTCGAAAAAGCGGTGGAAACATCGATCGATACAACAACTATACGGAGGACCTTGAAGCAAGCAGAATACAGTTTGCCGAACTTCCTCAAGCTGAAAGCAGTTTTGCTGCGGAAAGTAGCAGTGCCGCTGCAATTGATTTAGAGCTCGATAGAAGAATAGATCAAATTGCTCAGGAAAACAGTAAAGAATTGTTTGTAAACGGCTTTACCATATTGATTTACAGTGGTGTAGATAGAGAAAAAGCCTTTGATATAAGAAATGAAGCCTATTCTGAATTTCCACAGACACAAACCTATATGGAATACCAACAGCCAAGGTATTTGGTTAAAGTAGGACGCTTCGTTAATAAAATTGAAGCTTTGGCAACCTATGAAAAAATGAATACCGTATTTTCAAGTGCCAGGATCATTAAAGATCGGTTTTTGAAATTCAATGAAGAAAAGAAAGAAGAAGTAAATATTGAAAATGTTGAAAGATAAAATTCACCAACTATCCGATAAATACAAATCGGAAGTTATTGCCGTAAGAAGACATTTACATGCCAATCCTGAGTTGTCCTTCCAAGAAACAAATACTGTTGCTTATGTGGAAGAAAAATTACGTGAGTTTGGTATAACTAACATTGAATCTAAAGCAGATACAGGCCTTGTTGTTATCATTGAAGGTAAAAACCCTAGTAAAAAAGTTATTGCATTGAGAGGTGATATGGATGCACTTCCCATTGTAGAAGCCAATGACGTTCCTTACAAATCCACCAATCCTGGCGTAATGCATGCATGTGGACATGATGTTCATACTTCATCACTCTTAGGTACTGCAAGGATTCTTAACGAGTTGAAGGATGAGTTTGAAGGTACTATCAAACTGCTTTTTCAACCTGGGGAAGAAAAAATACCAGGAGGAGCATCTATGATGATCAGAGATGGGGCACTTCAAAACCCTACTCCAAAAGCAATAATAGGTCAACATGTTATGCCTTTCATTCCAGTAGGTAAAGTAGGTTTCAGAAAAGGCATGTACATGGCAAGTGCCGATGAATTGTACCTTAAGGTAAAAGGCAAAGGTGGTCATGGTGCAATGCCAGAAACCATTGTAGATCCAATCTTAATCAGTGCTCATATCCTGGTTGCTTTGCAGCAGGTAGTAAGTAGAAAAGCAGACCCTAAAACACCTTCTGTTCTTTCATTTGGGAGAGTTATAGCTGAAGGAGCTACCAATGTTATACCTAATGAGGTTAATATTGAAGGTACTTTCAGAACTTTAAATGAGGTTTGGCGAAAAGAAGCTCATGGGCACATGCTTAAAATTGCTAAGGGTATTGCCGAAGGAATGGGTGGAGAAGTGGAATTCGAAATTCGTAAAGGATACCCTTTCCTAAAAAACGAGCCAGAACTTACTCAAAGAGCCATTGATGCGGCAGAAACCTATCTAGGCAAAGAAAACGTATTAGACCTTGATATATGGATGGCTGCTGAAGACTTCTCTTATTATACTCAGGAAATAGACGGTTGTTTCTACAGATTAGGCACAAGAAACGAAGCCAAAGGTATCGTTTCAAGCGTACATACTCCAACATTTGACATAGATGAGGATGCTTTGGGTATTAGTACAGGATTGATGGCCTTTTTAGCTATAGAAGAACTAAAACACCAATAAATCAACAAACTGCAATGAGAAAATCATTTTTGACTGCCTTTATATTTGGGCTAGTTGTCCTCAATACTTATGGTTGGGGACTAACTGGACATCGGGTGGTAGGGGAAATCGCCTCATTTCACTTGTCAAAGAAGACTGCAAAAAGTATTCAAGATATATTGGGACCTGAATCTCTTGCTATGGTAGCCAATTGGATGGATGAAATAAAGTCTGATCCTTCCTACAATAAGCTAAACTCTTGGCATTATTTGACTGTAAAAACAGGCCAAGGCTATGATCCTTCCATTCAGGAAAAGTCTGGAGATGCTTTTGGTAAGACTAAAATGATTATTGCAGCGCTTAAAAATGGAGAACTAGACCTGGAAGAAAAAAAAGCTTATTTAAAAATGCTCGTTCATCTTGTAGGTGACCTGCATCAGCCCCTACATGTTGGGACAGGAAAAGACAGGGGTGGAAATGATGAAAAAGTTACTTATTTCAATGAAAACACCAATTTGCATACTGTCTGGGATTCAAAGATCATAGACGGGAAAAACCTTAGCTACACCGAACTGGCTCAACATCTAAATAGACGAATCAATAAAAACCTTATTAATCAATACCAAAATGCTCCTATGGACAGGTGGTTAAAGGAAGCAGTAGATTTACGACCAATAATTTATGACTTACCTGATAATAGCCGTTTGTTTTATTCTTATGGATATAAAACTTATCCTATCATAGAAGAAAGGTTAATGGCTGGAGGTATTAGATTAGCAGGCATATTGAATGAGATATTTAGCTAATAATAGCTTCCTGCTGCCAAAACAGCCATATCTATACTTCTAGGCTTGCAAGAGTTAAGTGAAATCGCACAAGAGGCCAAGGTAGCTCCTGTTGTCATGACATCATCTACAAGAAGCAAGCTATTATCCTTGATTTCATCCTTATTCTTGGTTTCAAATACCTCTGAAACATTTTCCCATCGTTCAATCCTTGACTTGTTGGTTTGTGTTTCAGTGGGTAGTTTTCTTAATAATAGGTTCTTGCATTCTGTCTCAAGTGCATCAGCAAGGCCAATAGCAAATTGTTCACTCTGATTATACCCTCTAATTTGTAGCTTGCGCTCATGCAAAGGAACAGGCACTATATAGTCCCAAACATCCTTATAACCGTTCTTTTTTAACAAAAAGCCATAATTTAGACCCAAAACCCTAGCAAGCTCTGCTTTGTTTTTGTATTTAATTTGATGCAAAAGCTTTTGGCTGTAACCCTTTTTAGAGAAGCGGAGATAAGCCATTACCTTATTAACAGGAGCAAGACCAAGTAATTTTATTTTTAGGTCATTTTCCTCAGGAATCAGGTGATAATTGGTCACTGGAAGCTGAGAAACACATATTTTACACAATTGATCTTCAAATGGAAATAGGCTTCGTTTACACAAACAACAAGTTTCTGGCAAAACCAATGATAAAAAATCTCTCCAATATTTGAAACGCATACCTAAAATGGGTTGTTTATAATTGATGAGCCATTTTACCTGCTATATTTGTAAACAAATGGCCTGTATCAATTTATAGAAAATTTTGAATTAATGAAATAATCGAAGATTCAGGAAAGATAAAAAACAACAAATCAAATGGCATTGCTAAAAAAAGACCTGGATTTAGAAAGAAGGTGGTCAAAACTTCTTTCAGGTTTACATGAAATATTTGGAAAAAAACCCTCCGATCTGAATGCCGTATTGTTTATAATAGGAGTGCAGGAATTGGGGAAAGGACCACGCCATTTTACAAAGGAGGAAAAGCAAGACTTAATGCATATTGCTGTTTGCAAGGTGTTGAGCTTCTCAGACTTTTACACCTTGGATTTTATAGATCAGGATGGCTGGCCTCATTGGAAGTTAATAAAAAAATTGCCACATTTAAATACTGCTGAGCAAGAAAAAATGCTTAAAATCCATGTACTGGATTATTTTGAAGACGAATTTGAAATTGATATTAAATGAAAATAATATCCTATAATGTAAATGGAATTAGGGCAGCATTAAAAAAAGGCTTTGCTGAATGGCTTGAAACAGAAAATCCGGATGTTATTGGATTGCAAGAAGTAAAGGCATTAGAAAATCAAGTGGATATTGCCATTTTTAAGGACCTTGGATACCATGTGTATTGGTATCCTGCTGTTAAGAAAGGATACAGTGGTGTAGCCATTTTAAGCAAGCTAAAACCAGACAACTTAACCTATGGTATAGATGTAAGTAAATACGATGATGAAGGCAGGACAATTAGAGCTGATTATGCTGATTTCTCCTTTCTCTGCGCCTATTTCCCTTCTGGAACTACTGGAGGCTTAAGACAGGAGTTTAAATATGCTTTCTTAGATGATATATACGGTTACACTCAGGATTTAATCAAGGAAAAGCCCAATCTTATATTAAGTGGGGATTATAATATCTGTCATAAACCAATAGACATACATAATCCGGTAGCCAATAAAAACACTTCTGGCTTTCTTCCAGAAGAAAGGGAATGGATGGACAAGTTTACTTCCAACGGTTTCGATGATAGCTTTAGGCTATTGAATCCAAATCCGGACCAATACAGCTGGTGGAGCTATCGTGCCAATGCAAGGGCCAATAACAAGGGCTGGAGAATAGACTACCACATGACCACTCCTTCTATGAGTGCTAAAGTAAAAAAGGTAGATATATTGCAGGAAGTGTCCCATTCGGACCATTGTCCAATAGTAGTTGAAGTTTAGCTAATAATAAAATAAAGTCGTGGTAAAAGCCTAATAATACGATGAAATCAATAAAAATTTCCATTCCATCTTTGATTGAAAATATTACTATCGTTGAAAGTTTTATTGATAATGCCCGTGAAAAGTTCAATATTAACGATGACATCTACGGCAATATCATGATTTCTGTTACCGAATGTGTGAACAATGCAATCGTACATGGTAATAAAATAGACAAAAAAAGAGTTGTCAAACTAGAACTCATATTTCTAGACAATCAGATAAAATTTATCATTGAAGATGAAGGTGATGGTTTTGACCATCAAAAGCTTAACGACCCAACAGCATTAGAAAATCTGGAGAAATCCGGAGGAAGGGGAGTGTTCATAATGAAACATCTCAGCGACGAGGTAGAATTTGAGAATGAAGGAAAAAAGATAACCCTCACTTTTTATATGAACTAAAATGGCTATTAATTTCTTTGAAGAAGAAATAAAATCATCTTTAACAGAAAGAAGACAAGTTAAAGCATGGATCAAACAAATCGCAACAAACAAAGGATTTAAGGTTAACACCCTAAATTACATTTTTTGTACGGACGATTACTTATTAGATATAAATGTAAATTATCTAAACCACGATACATTTACAGATATTGTAACTTTTGATCAATCTGAGAAGGATACTGAAATTGAAGGTGATATTTATATAAGCGTAGAAAGAGTTAAAGAAAACGCCAAAAACCTTAATACAAGTTACAAAGAGGAACTCCTAAGGGTCTTGGCCCACGGATTACTTCATCTTTGTGGGTACAAAGACAAAACAGAAAATGAGAAAAAGGAAATGAGAAACGAAGAAAACATCTCGCTCTCATTGTACCCACCAACTGTTCCACGTGGAACAGTAAATTAAAATCATTTAAACAAAGGCAAGTGTTTCACGTGGAACACTAGATCAAACGAATATGTTTCCAATATACGATGTTATAGTAGTAGGTGCAGGTCATGCAGGTTGCGAAGCAGCACATGCAGCAGCAAAGATGGGTTCTTCTGTTTTATTGTGTACAATGAACATGAATACCATTGCCCAAATGTCTTGTAATCCTGCAATGGGTGGAGTAGCTAAAGGTCAAATTGTAAGAGAAATTGACGCTTTGGGTGGTAAATCTGGGATAATATCAGACAAGTCTACCATACAGTTTAGAATGCTAAATCGCTCAAAAGGCCCAGCGATGTGGTCTCCAAGAAGTCAGAACGACAGGATGCGGTTTGCAGAAGAATGGAGATTAACACTAGAATCAACTCCTAATGTAGATTTTTGGCAAGAGATGATTACAGGTTTAATCGTTAAAGATGGTAGAATAAAAGGAGTTAAAACAGGCTTAGGAATAGAAATTAAAAGTAAATCGGTAGTTCTAACAAATGGTACTTTCCTAAATGGAGTCATTCATATAGGAGAAAAAAAGATGGGAGGCGGTAGAACAGGGGAGGGCGCTTCAAAAGGAATTACCGAAGACCTTATAGAATTGGGCTTCGAATCAGGAAGAATGAAAACAGGGACTCCTCCAAGAGTAGATGGAAGAAGCCTTGATTATTCTTTGATGGAAGTACAAGAGGGAGATACTGACCCGGAGAAATTCTCCTATTCTGATTCAACTACACCTGTTCAACAACAAAGAAATTGCTGGATAACATACACCAACAAAGAAGTTCACGAAACATTGGAAACCGGTTTCGATAGATCCCCAATGTTTAATGGAAGAATTCAAGGTTTAGGTCCAAGGTATTGTCCTTCCATAGAGGACAAAATAAACCGCTTTGCTGAACGTGAAAGACATCAGATATTCGTAGAACCAGAAGGGTGGAACACTGTTGAGATATACGTCAATGGATTCTCAACTTCCCTACCAGAAGATGTACAATACAAGGCATTAAGGAAAATAAAGGGTTTTGAGAATGCGAAAATGTTCCGTCCAGGTTATGCAATAGAATACGATTTCTTTCCTCCAACACAGCTTAAATTAACATTAGAAACAAAAAGGATCGAAAACCTTTTCTTTGCTGGACAAATAAACGGAACAACCGGATACGAGGAAGCGGCAGCTCAAGGTTTAATGGCAGGTATAAATGCCCATAACAAAACCAAAGAAAAAGAACCCTTTATCCTTAAGAGATCGGAAGCTTACATCGCAGTACTAATTGATGACCTTATCAATAAAGGTACAGAAGAACCTTACCGTATGTTTACTTCCAGAGCAGAGTTTAGATTGCTGCTAAGACAGGATAATGCTGATTTAAGGCTAACACCTTATGGATATAAGCTTGGTTTGGCTAATGAAAAAGAGTATTTACAAACTAAGGAAAAGGCAGAGAAAACAGAAGAATTGACAAAGAAACTTGAAAAGTTCAGGCTTTCACCAGACGAGTTAAACAATGGTTTGGAAGACTTAAATACCGCACTAATCAAAGAAAAGATTACTGTGGAAAAGTTAATTAAAAGACCAAATATAGGATTACAAGACATTATCAATATAAGCACTTCACTAAAAGAAGAAACAAAAAGCTACTCTAAAGCAGTAAAGGAACAGACAGAAATTCTTATCAAATACAAATCCTATATTGATAAGGAAAAACAAATGGTTGATAAAATCAATAATTTAGAGGATTTGCAGATTCCAGCCAATATTGAGTACGACAAAATTAAAGCCCTTTCTGCAGAAGGAAGACAAAAATTAGGTAAAATCCAACCTCAAACCATTGGCCAGGCTTCAAGAATTAGTGGCGTATCACCAGCAGATATGTCAATACTTACCATCTATTTAGGAAGATAACATGTACGAAAGGTTAACCAAATGTCCACTTTGTAAAAGTGAACAGTTTATTAATCATCTTGTAGTAAAGGACCATGCTATTAGCAAGGAATCATTTATCATATGCGAATGCCAAAATTGTAACATTTGGTTTACCAACCCTAGACCTAATGAAGAGAACATCGCTAAGTATTATGACAAGCCATCTTATATCTCACATCAGGATAAAAGTAAAAACTTAACTGATATCGTCTATAAGGCAGTTAGAAAATATACTTTAAGCCAAAAATTAAATTGGGTCAATAGCAGGCAAAGCAGTAAAGGTAGAATACTTGATTATGGCTGTGGAATAGGCCTCTTTGTGAAAACTTGTTCCGAAGATGGTTGGAAAGCCTTTGGTATGGAACCCAATGAAAAAGCAGCAACATTTGCAGTAAAGAATATCGGCATCAATATTATCCCCCGGTTGAAAGACCTTGAGAAAGAGAAAAAGTTTGATGTTATAACCTTGTTTCATGTTCTTGAACATGTACATAAACTAAATGAAACAATAGATATATTGCTCAGCAGACTAAAGAAAAGAGGTCTATTGTTCATTGCTGTACCCAACAGAGATTCATTGGATGCCAAATCATTCAAAGAAAATTGGGCAGCCTTGGACGTACCAAGACACCTATACCACTTCAATAGCAGTTCAATGGAATACCTCTCAGACAAACACAACTGCAGAATAGTAGATACAATACCTATGAAATTTGATAGCTACTATGTATCCTTATTGAGTCACCAATATTTAGGATCTAAGAATATATACATAGAAGCAATCAAATCAGGATACAAATCTAATCAACAGGCAAAATTAAATGGTAACAATTATTCAAGTTTGCTATTTGTGATCAAAAAGAAATGAACCAGTTTATCTTCAAAATATCATTCATTATAATTGCCTCCATATTGGGTTCATGTGCCAAACAAAGTTCACCTATGGGAGGACCAAAGGATGAGGAGCCACCTATACTTATCTCTTCAAATCCAATTAATGAAAGCATTAATGTGAAACCTGAAAAGATAGATCTAGAATTTAATGAATATATAAAGCTAGAAAACCCTTCTCAATCCATAATAATCACTCCTAAAGTAGAAAAAGACAAGGTAGAATTCCTGGCAATAAAAAATAGAGTTCAAATTTCATTGAATCAGGAATTGGAGGACAATACAACTTACGTCTTCAATTTTCAGAAAAGTATTCAGGACGCTTCTGAAGGCAATCCGGCAGAAAGACTAAAACTTGTATTTTCAACAGGTGAAACCATAGATAGCTTAACTGTAACCGGTAAAGTAGATTATTGGTTTTCTAAGGACAATGAAAATTACAAAGACCTGTTAGTAGGTTTATACATTAATGAGGACACTACAGACCTCTTTACGGCTGCTCCCTATTATATCGCTCAGGTAGACACAGCAGGTAAATTTGAAATAACAAATATAAAAGCAGGAACCTTTAGAGCCTATGCATGGTATGATGATAACAATTCTTTAAAAGCAGAATACCGTAACGAGCCTTATGGATTTATAACTGAACCAATAGAAGTAAAAGAAAATCTGAATAACCTTCATATAAATATCAACAGAGCAGATCTAAGCCCACTTAAAATAAACAGATCCTCTAGTTCAGGAAGTAATTTTGATGTAATACTAAGCAAAGATTTAGCTAGTTATGAAGTAAAACATCCCGATAAGAATGAAAAGCTATTCTTTAGATTAAAAGAAAATAACTTAAGATTTTACCACACAGAACTATTGAATGACAGTACTCAGGTTGAATTACAATTGATCGATTCAGTAGGAGCGAAGGTGGATACAACCCTATATGCTCGTTTTGAAGAAAGTGAAAGAAATAAGGAAAAGCTTGAAGTCACTTCTAAGGGTCCAATAAAATTCACCAAATTAATTAAGGCCAAATTAGGGTTCAATAAACCACTAATAGATATCAATTACGATTCTTTATACTTGAGTTACGATACAGCAAGTACCATCCCTATAACACCTGATATGGTTTGGCTTACAGATAGTACAAATAGTTGGACAGAATTAAACATTTCCATACCTATAAACGATTCCATACCTTTTGAAAAATACAAACTAATAGCAGCAGATTCTACCTTCAAAGACGTAGAAAACCTATGGAATGAAAAGCCATTTGAAGTCAATTATAATCGTCTCAAAAGTGACAATTTAGGGGATGAAATAAGTGGTATTATTGATACTGATGAAAGACCTATAATGGTTCAATTATTGGACACAAAAGGAATTGTAGTAGTAGAGCAATACCTTGAAGAAAGCAACGAATTTATCTTTACTAAACTGGAAGCTACAAATTATCAATTGCGTGCTTACGTAGATAGAAATGGGAACAAGGCATGGGATCCAGGTAATATCAACTTAAAGATTCAACCTGAACCTGTGTATTTCTTCCAAGACGAAAAAACGGGTAAAAGAGAACTACTATTAAGAGGTGGATGGACAGTAAATGAACAGACTATCAGGAAAAGAAGGGAATCCGGTCTACTTATTAACAAAAATGAGCACAAATACATAGATATTGAGAGATTACCATTAGAAATAATGGAAATTAATGAAGAATATTTTATAAACAATTGATTTATAGATATTTATAAATATTTAGCATGAATTCAAATTCTGTTGATAAGCTCAATTCTAAAGTGGATAAGTATATAGATACCTGTTTATATCAACATCCAAAATCAGGATTAATCACAATTTTAACCAACAACTTTATCAGCTGGGGATAACCTTTCACTTGTTCACAATTATCCACATAGATACCAACCGAATACTTATACCCCATAGAATTACATGATTTATACACATAATATTTTTAATCAAATACAGTAGGCACAACATCAGTAACTTAGATATAAAAAATGATGTGCATAAGTAGTGAATAAATACACAAATACCTGCACAATAAAGTTAGTAGTGAAAAACTTGAAGGTTTACCAACATATCCACTCTATAATAATAACAATAGATTTTTTAATTTATAAATTTCTTAAAATAAATAAGGTGTGTATAAATCGGAAACCTTGAATCCTAAATCAAGCATCTCATTAAGAATTAACTTAAAAAAATTCATCATTAAAAGTCTTTACAATTTTCAACGGAAGTAATTTTCCTTTAACCATTTTTACTTTAAAAAGAAGACAAGTATTCTTTAAAAGTCTTAAAGCTTATCGACAGGCTTAAAAATCTTTTTGTACTAGAATTTTAAACAAAAAAAGTCGATCTGCGACTAAGTATTTAAGTGAAATATAGCTAGTAAGTTTAGTTAAAAGTTAAGTCTACCTACCTAAAACCCTTACTACAAACTTCTTAATTCTTGTCAATTTATTATGCATGCATAATTATTTTTATTAAATTGATGCCGATAGGAAAATGAAAAAAGAAGAAACAATAGATTACCAGATTAAATCATGTTGGCATTCCATTTCGAGAATGTATAACCAAAAGGCCAATATGGAGGGAATTACCACTTCCATGGGATTTGTCCTTATTAATATACATTCGACTGAAGGAACAGCAGCAACTAAAATAGCTCCCCAAATGGGATTGGAGTCAAGGAGTCTTACCAGGCTTCTTAAGACCATGGTTGAAAAGGAATTGATTGTGAAGGTCCCAGACAAGGAGGACAAACGCTCCGTTAAGGTTTTTTTAACAGAAAAAGGAAAACAAAAAAAAGCAGCAGCAGTAAGTACTATTAAAGAGTTCAATGAAAAAGTACGTGAACATTTAAGCGAAGAAGAGTTTGGAGTCTTTTTTGTATTGTTTGATAAAATAAATTCGGTGATTGATGAACTACAAAAACCGGAAACCAAATAGATATAATCAATAACAATAAGCAAATATATAACCAATGAAAAAAAGCATAAAAAAAGTTGCCGTTTTAGGTTCCGGAATTATGGGATCGAGGATTGCTTGTCATTTCGCCAATATAGGGGTAGAAGTGTTGCTTTTGGATATAATTCCTAAAGCCCCAAATGATAAAGAAGCGAAGAAAGGCTTAACTATTGAAAGCAAGGAAGTAAGAAACCGAATTGTTAACGATGCGTTGAAAAGCACCCTTTTTTCAAAACCTTCGCCCATTTATGATAAGGAATACATAAAAAGAATAACAACGGGTAATTTCGATGATGACTTACCTAAAATCAATGGTTACGATTGGGTAATTGAAGTAATCGTTGAAAATCTGGAGATCAAGCAAGGGCTTTATGAAAAGGTAGAAAAATACAGAAAGCCAGGAAGCCTAATTACTTCAAATACTTCAGGTATACCTATTCACTTGATGAGTGACAATAGGTCTGAAGATTTTCAAGAATGTTTTGCTGGCACCCACTTTTTTAATCCTCCAAGGTACCTTCGTTTGTTTGAAGTAATTCCTGGTCCTAAAACCAAACCAGAGGTTATTGACTTTTTAATGGAATATGGAGATAGGTTCTTAGGTAAAGAAACGGTTCTATGTAAGGATACACCTGCATTTATAGCGAATAGGGTAGGCGTCTATGCACTTATTTCAGCATTGCATACTATAGAAGAACAAGGTTTGACTGTGTCTGAGGTTGACAAGATGACCGGAACAGTCATAGGGAGGGCAAAATCAGCCACTTTCAGAACCTTAGACGTAGTTGGGCTTGATACTACCGTACATGTAGCTAACAACCTTTACAATGTACTAGAACACGATGAATCGAGAGATAAATTCAAGCTTCCGAAAAGTGTCCAGATGCTAAATGACAATAAATGGTATGGGGATAAAAGTGGAAAGGGCTTTTTTCAAATGATCAGACATAAGGATGGTCGCAAGGAGCTTAAAGAAATCGATTTTAAAACCTTTGAATATATCCCCGTAGAAAAACCAAAAATTAAAGCTTTAGAGGCATCTAAAGGAATTGATGATCTAAAAGAGAGAATTAAATTTTTGGTTAATTATGATGACAAAGCAGGAACCTTTTATAGGACTATCTTTTATGATCTTTTTAGGTATTGCTCCTTTAGGATACCAGAAATAGCTGATGAATTGTACAGAATAGACCAGGCTGTTAGTGCTGGTTTTGGGTGGGAATATGGACCATTTGAGAACTGGGATATTTTGGGAGTCAAGTCCACTGTGGAAGCAATGGAAAAAGCAGGAGAAAAACCTGCGGAATGGGTTTATGAAATGTTAGCCGCAGGGCATAGCAGTTTTTATAAAGTAGAGAATGGTAAAAAACATTATTATGACATTCCTACCAAGTCTTATATCCCGGTTCCAGGATTGGAAGAATTTTTACTACTGGACACGCTTAAATCAGCAGAAAAGAAAATCTGGGGAAATGAAGGTGCATCCATATATGACTTAGGCGATGAGGTAATAGGTTTGGAGTTCCATACCAAAATGAACTCTATGGGTCAGGAAGTAGTAGAGGGAATTAATATGGCCATTAATATGGCTGAAAAATCCTATAAAGGACTTGTGATAGGCAATGAAGGTGGAAACTTCTCTGCAGGAGCAAATCTAGCCATGATTTATATGTTTGCTGGAGATCAGGATTTTGATGAAATCAATTTAATGATTGCGCAATTTCAAAACACCATGCTTAGGGCAAGGTTTTCTTCAGTACCGGTAGTAGTAGCCCCTCACAATATGGCTTTGGGAGGTGGATGTGAACTGTCCTTGCATGCAGATGCAGTTCAAGCCCATGCTGAACTGTACATGGGTTTAGTAGAGGTAGGCGTAGGTTTAATTCCTGGTGGTGGCGGAACTAAAGAGATGACCTTGAGATTTTCTAAAGACACTGCCCCTGGTGATGTTGAATTGAATCGACTTCAGGATATTTTCATGAACATAGCTACAGCCAAGGTATCGACTTCTGCTGCAGAGGCAAGAAATTTCGGTTATTTGGAAGAAAAGGATGCCATTACCATAAACAGAAAACGTCAATTAGCGGAAGCAAAACAAAAAGTTATTGCCTTGTCTGATGCAGGTTATACACAACCTATTGAGCGAAATGACATTAAAGTGTTAGGTAAATCTTCATTGGCACTTTTTGAAACTGGAATATCGGGTATGCGTTTTGGCTCCTATATTTCTGAACATGATGCAAAAATTGCTAGAAAACTAGCTTGGGTAATGAGTGGTGGTGATCTATCCAGTCCAACAGAAGTAAGTGAAAGGTACTTACTGGATTTAGAAAGAGAGGCCTTCCTAAGCCTTACCGGGGAAAAGAAAACCCTAGAGAGGATTCACAGTATTCTTTTTAAAGGCAAACCTTTGAGAAACTAATTCAAGCATTGATCAAATAAGAAATTTTGATTCTGCTATGAATTCTTCAAGTTAGCTTCATTCAATTTAACCGTATTCAAGCATTAAAATAAACATCAAATGGAAGCATATATTATCAATGGCTATAGATCTGCAATAGGAAAGGCGAAAAAAGGAGGGTTCCGGTTTTATAGGCCAGACGATTTAGCAGCCGATATCATAAAACATTTAATGGTCAACACTCCAGGTTTAGAAACCAAAATGGTGGATGACCTTATTGTAGGAAATGCTATTCCGGAAGCAGAGCAAGGCATGCAAATGGGAAGAATGATTTCTCTTTTGGCTTTGTCTGAAGATACCCCGGGCTTTATTATTAACAGGTATTGTGGCTCTGGGCTGGAAGCTATTGCTTTGGCAACGGCGAAAATAAAATCGGGAATGGCTGATTGTATTATTGCCGGTGGTACTGAATCCATGTCCATGGTACCTATGATGGGCTATAAGACAGCTTTAAATTATAAAATAGCTACCGAAAACCCTGATTACTATCTTAACATGGGTTTAACCGCTGAAGAACTGGCAAAAGACTTTAATGTCACCAGAGAGGATTCAGATCAATTTGCTGTAAAATCCCATGAGAAAGCCATTAGTGCTATCAAAGAAGGAAGGTTTAAGGATGAGATTGTACCTGTGGAAGTGGAAGAAACCTATTTGGATGAAAATTTAAAAAGGCAGACAAGAAAATACATAGTAGATACAGATGAAGGTCCTCGACCAGGAACTACCATGGAGGTATTGTCTAATCTAAAGCCTGTATTTAAACAAGGTGGCCAGGTTACCGCAGGAAACTCTTCCCAAACCTCTGATGGGGCCTCATTTGTTGTCGTTATGTCAGAGCGGTTGATGAAAGAATTAGCACTTGACCCCATGGCGAGACTTGCTTCCTACAGCGTAGGTGGCGTAGAACCAAGGATTATGGGAATGGGCCCGACAATAGCTGTTCCAAAAGCACTGAAACAAGCTGGCATTACCATGAATGACATCGACCTGATTGAGCTGAACGAAGCTTTTGCCACTCAGGCATTGGGAGTTATTCGGGCCTTGGATTTTAATCCTGACATAGTCAATGTAAACGGTGGTGCTGTGGCTTTAGGCCATCCACTAGGTTGTACAGGAGCCAAACTCAGTGTTCAAATAATGAATGAACTGAAAAGAAGAGAAGGTAAATATGGTCTTGTAACTGCTTGCGTTGGAGGAGGTCAAGGTGTAGCAGGTATAATAGAACTGCTATAATAATTTTGTTACGGGTAATTGGCTGCAAGCGAAAATTACCTTTTGATTTTGGCTTATAGTTTTGATTGTCTAAACAGGAATTTAACATGGAAAAAATAAATAAAAAAAATGGCCTTGATGGTGGAGCTTTTCTTATTAAAGAAACAGAAGCATCTGCTGTATTTATACCAGAGGAATTTAGTGAGGAACAAAAAATGATGGCTCAGGCCTGTCAAGATTTTCTTGATATGGAGATTACTCCCAATATGGAGGAAATTGACAGCATGAAGAATCCTGATCTTGTACCGGCTATATTAAAGAAAGCAGGGGAATTGGGACTTCTTGGTATAGCAGTGCCTGAAGAATATGGAGGGCTTGGAATGAGCTTCAATACCTCTATGTTGATTGCAGATATTATAGGAGCAGCAGGATCATTTTCTACAACTTATGGTGCACATTCTGGAATCGGTACCCTTCCAGTGCTTTATTATGGGACAGAGGAGCAAAAGAAAAAATACCTTCCCAAGCTTACCAATGCGGACTGGGCGGCCTGTTATTGCCTCACGGAACCAGATGCTGGATCTGATGCAAACAGTGGCAAAACCAAAGCTACATTAAACGCAGAAGGTACCCATTACCTTATTAATGGGCAGAAGATGTGGATTTCCAATGCCGGCTTTGCTGACTTCTTTATTGTATTTGCCAAAGTAGATGACGATAAAAATCTTTCCGCATTTTTGGTAGAAAAAACCTTCGGTGGAATCACCATGAATGAGGAAGAGAGAAAGATGGGAATTAAAGGTAGTTCTACCCGTCAGGTTTTTTTCAATGACTGTCCAGTACCAGTAGAAAACATGCTTTCTGAAAGAGGAAAGGGCTTTAAAATAGCTGTGAATATTCTCAATATCGGTAGAATTAAACTAGGGGCCGGTGTTTTAGGCGGTTGCAGAACCATTTTAGGTTATGCCATCCAATACAGTGCTGATAGAAAACAATTTGGTCTTTCGATTAATTCTTTTGGTGCTGTGCAGGCAAAACTTTCCGAAATGGCCATACGTACTTATGCCTGTGAATCCCTATGTTACCGTGCTGGCCAAGATGTGGAAGACAGGATTGCCGCACTAGAAGCTGAAGGAATGGATCCCAATAAGGCCAAACTTAAAGGAGTAGAACAATTTGCCATAGAATGTGCCATCGCGAAGGTGCATGGATCCGAAGTGCTTGATTATGTAACTGATCAAGGTGTTCAAATTTATGGAGGTATGGGCTATTCGGCCGATGCACCAATGGAGCGCGCCTACAGGGATGCCAGAATTTCCAGAATATACGAAGGCACAAACGAAATCAACAGAATTCTGATGGTAGGCATGTTGCTCAAACGCGCCATGAAAGGGGAGATCGATATTTTGGGTCCAGCTATGGAAGTGGCCAAAGAATTGACATCAGTTCCTGATTTCTCTAGTGCTGATACCTCTCAACCATTAGCGGCAGAAAAAGCAACGCTCAGAAATCTTAAAAAGGTTTTTTTGATGATAGGTGGCAAAGCAGCCAAGGACTTGGGAACCAAACTGGATCAGGAGCAAGAAATAATGATGAATCTTGCAGACATTATGATTGAGATTTATGCAGCTGAATCTACACTATTGAGAACAGAAAGTTTATTGAACAAAAATGGTGAAGAAGCTGTGAAAAACCACATAGCCGTCACCAAAGTTTACCTTTATGAAGCTGTAGAAAAAATCCAATCTGCTGGCAAAGAAGCTATCATGTCTTTCACCAAAGGAGATGAACAGAAAATGCTCTTGATGGGGCTTAAAAGGTTTACCAAATACGAGAATGTGAACACAAAAGAATTGCGCCGAGAAATTGCCGCATCTCTTATTTCACAGGGAAAATATTTCTTTTTTCACGCATAAATATAGCACATGAGTCAACCGGAAGCTTGGTTAAATGGGCCATTACCGCAAATTCCATTTCTGCTACAACCTGCAGCACATGCACTTGTACAAGCAGAAATGGAATTAGTGGCATGTATTGAAGGTTTTCCTGATGAACTTCTTTGGAAAAGGGTAGCAGGTAGGGCCAGCGTTGGCTTTCACTTGCAACATTTATCTGGAGTTATAGACCGACTTACTACTTATGCTAAAGAATTGCCTTTAAGTGAAGAACAGTTTACCTTTCTTAAAAACGAAAAAACACCTGACCCATCCTTGACTACAAGTGAATTAGTCAGCCGTTTTCAAAAAAAGGTAGCGGATACCTTGAAAGTATTTAGCCAAACGACTGAAAAGGAGCTTAGGCAATTTAGGACAGTCGGAAGGAAAAAGCTTCCTACCTCCGTTATGGGTTTGTATTTTCATTTGGCGGAACACAGTCAGCGACATTTTGGTCAACTTCTGGTTACTGTAAGTGTGCTTAAAGAAAATCAAAAAAGCGGTAACTAATTACGATTCTCCAAATTGCTCAAAAATCAATGGACACGGGGTTCAACTTGTTAAAATGTAAAAATAAACATAAGTTTTTGGAAGTATTGTTGCAGGAAAAAGCAACAATACTTCCAAAGCTTTACTTAAATTATCCTCCTAGGCTACATTCTTAATGTCTTCGATTTCAGAGCTTATAAAAAAGCAGGAAATAAGCCATTAAGACTATTTTTAATACCAGTGAGGGATACCATTAAAAGATTATTTTAACCTAATTCATTTCTCTTTCCAATTATTTTATAAATTACAGTGTTAGTACATTTTAGTGAAGGCTAAATCTTGCTAAGCAGCCAAAATAACTGTGTTTATGAAAATAATCAAACAAGCCCTTTTCATCTTAATGGCATTGTTCCTTCTGTACTTTTCCTTTACTACGGTAAGGCAAATAGTGGTATTTGGTCCAGAGAAGTTGAGTCTTGGGGAGTCCTTTTTTCTTGGGTTCTTAATTAATTTATGTGTGACCGGTATTTTTGCATTCCCAGGTTTTGTCTTTCCCACTAGCAAATTGCTTCCAGATAACTACTATACCATTAAAAACTCTTCAAAATTAATGCGCTTATACAGCATTTTAGGGGTAAAATATTTTCAAAAACTATTATTGCTATTCTTTTGGGGTAAAAAGGCCAACCGGAAAAAGTTTTTTGATGGAACAAAAAATGGTTTGGAGCGCTTTAGTTACCAATCCAAACAATCTGAATTTGGGCATTTAGGACCTCTTTTTGTTATTCTGTTGGTAGCAATATTAATGGCCTTTTCCTCCTATTATCTATTGGTATTTTTTATCGTTGTTATAAATATTATAGGTAATCTTTACCCCGTAATCCTTCAAAGGTACCATAGGATAAGAATTGGTAAAATATTGTCAACCTGAAAATTGCTGAAAATTTATCAGCCATGAGAGTTTATCATTTGCTATGGTGCTGGTTAGGAAATAGAAACAGTTGGGGGATTTGAAATAATGTTATAGGTTTTAGTAGAAGGAAAAAAATAGCAAGCAAGCATGGTATTCTACTTTATACTATGCAAATCATTTCAGCTTAATAAGGAAAAGACCTATTTTTACTGAATTGTCTCTAATTCGAAATATGCAATAGAAAATCTATTACGTGCTAAAATCGCTAAAATCAGGGCCATCGTTGTTGTTTTCTTTCGATTACAACACTTACTATCATCACGGGACAAGCTTTACCTTGCCTATTTTCGGGGCGGAGAAATCCTGTTACTTAATCCGGGTTTATGCAATACCTGGTTTTATCAGAAAGGAATTTATTTCAAATGAGAACGATGAAATTGGGATTAGGAGGAGGTTGTCATTGGTGTACTGAGGGCATATTTCAGTCTGTGTTGGGCGTTAAGGAGGTTAAGCAAGGATGGATTTCATCTGAATCTCCTTATCAGAAATGGTCAGAAGGCGTAGAAATCACTTTCGATCCGCTTTTGGTTGATTTATCCTTGTTGATAGCCATTCACCTGCATTCGCACAGTTGTACAAGTGATCATGCTTTTCGGAAAAAGTACCGGTCTGCCATTTATTATTTTAATGAGGAGCAAGAAGAGATCAGTAGGAAAGTACTGTTAGAAATGCAGTCTGATTTTGACAGAGAGATTGTCACCAAAGTGATTCCATTTATAGATTTTAAGATTAATACAGAGCAATTTTTGGATTATTATAACAAAAATCCTGATCTGCCTTTTTGTACCAGCTACATAAAACCTAAACTAAATGCCTTGAAAGAACGTTTTCAAAAGGCAATGGTAAAATAATCCACGAGCTTGGATTATCGGAGAATTTAGAAAAACATAAAGCAAATACCTATGAATTGGAATGATATAATCAACTACGCCAATAATGGAAATTTAAAGCCCGACCGTAGGGTGGAAAAGACAGAGGCAGAATGGAAAGAATTACTTACTGAAGAGGAATTTCGTGTAACAAGACAAAAGGGTACAGAGCGTGCTTTCAGTTCTGACGTGTGTAGTTCTTTTGATCCAGGTATATACGCTTGCGTGTGTTGTGGTACTTTGCTATTTGATGCAAGTGAAAAATTTGAAAGCGGAACAGGTTGGCCCTCTTTTACGAAACCAATAAAAGACAATGCTGTAGCCCATCACAAGGACAGTAGCTTTGGTATGGTAAGGGTGGAAACTACTTGTAATACCTGCGATGCCCATTTAGGACATGTGTTTCCAGATGGTCCAGCACCAAGTGGATTGCGCTTTTGTATGAATGCTGTTTCCCTTAAAAAAGTGGAAGAAGAAAAATAAGCCTAAGTATTAGATTCCGGCCATTGTTTTCTGTGCTTCATTTTACCCAGAAATAAAAACATGGCCATTATCCATTAAAACAAAATGCATGCCCCAATGATCTATTCTAAACCCTATCCTACAGTGAATATTGCCCTAAGGGCTTTTTTAATATTGGTCATGACAGCGTCTCAGTCTCTCGCCCAAGAAAAAGCAGTGCCGGTTTTTGAAAACGGTGAAGCTCAAGAGGTGAAGGCTTTTAAGGATCCAAGTAAATGGATACGACATGACCTTTGGGTGGAAACCGATTTTGATAGTGATGCGGATGGTAAAATGGACCGCATGCATGTGGATGTAACTCGGCCTTATCAGACGGAATATGAAGGGTTAAAATTACCTGTTGTATACGTTTCAAGTCCTTATTTCGCAGGAGTGGCGCCAAATGTTCCAGGGCTTTTTTGGGATGTGAAACATGAATTGGGAAAACCACCGAAAGAGAGGGCACATCCGCAAGTCAAAACCATTTATAAACGGCCATTTATATCAGACTCTCATACCCGAGAATGGGTACCAAGAGGCTATATTGTTGTTCATTCCTCTTCACCAGGCACGGGTTTATCCCAGGGAGCGCCAACAGTAGGGGGGATAAATGAATCTCTTGCCCCTAAGGCCGTGATTGAATGGCTTGGTGGTCGCAGAGATGGATATACCAGTATTGACGGAAATGAAAAGGTAGAAGCTTATTGGTCCACCGGAAAGGTTGGGATGACCGGCACTTCCTATAATGGAACCATTCCATTGGCCGCTGCCACCACTGGTGTGGAAGGCTTGGAGGCGATTATACCCATTGCACCCAATACCTCCTATTATCATTATTACCGGTCAAATGGACTGGTTCGGTCACCAGGAGGGTATTTGGGTGAAGACATAGACGTATTGTACGATTTTATTCATAGTGGAGATACAGCCATGCGTGCAAGAAATAATGCACGTATTCGTGATAAGGAAATGAAAAAAGGCATGGACAGGGAAAGCGGTGATTTAAACGATTTCTGGTCTGGCCGTGATTACCTAAACCAAATGCAACCCATGAAGGCAGCTTTGTTGATGTCACATGGCTTTAATGATTGGAATGTAATGCCTGAACATAGCTATAGAATTTATAAAAAGGCAGTGGAAATGGGAATACCTTCCCAACTCTTTTACCATCAAGGAGGACATGGTGGACCACCACCGTTTTCGATGATGAACCGTTGGTTTACAAGGTATTTACATGGGGTAGAAAATGAGGTAGAGCAAGATGCCAAAGTTTGGATAGTAAGAGAAAATGATCCCCAAGACCAACCAACACCTTATCCAGCTTACCCCAACCCAGAAGCTTCAGCAGTTAAACTTTATCTCAAAGGAAATGCACCTGCCGCTGGAGAATTAAACCTAATGCCAGTTGAAAACCAAGGAAAGGAAACTTTGGTGGACAATTATTCATTTGATGGAGCTTCTCTAGCTCAGGCTGAACTAACCAAGCACCGCTTGCTGTTTGTTAGCCCAGAATTAAAAGAAGACTTACATTTATCTGGTGTACCTGAAATAACCATAAAGCTCGCTTCCAATAAACCAGCAGCCAACCTTTCTGTTTGGCTTGTTTCCTTGCCTTGGGATCCAGGAAAAAAAGCAAAAATCACTGATAATATTATTACTAGAGGTTGGGCTGATCCCCAAAATCATGCTTCTCTTAGAAAAGGAAAACCTTTAAAGCCAGATAAATTTTACAGCATGACCTTTCCATTACAGCCTGATGATCAAATTATTCCGAAAGGTCAAAAAATAGGCCTGATGGTTTTCTCTAGTGACAAGGAGTTTACAGTATGGCCAAGCCCAGGAACTGAACTTACGGTGGATATTGAACATACAGTTTTAGAATTACCTGTTGTAGGCGGAAGAGAGGCTTTGATGCAAAGTTTTGCCAAGCCTTAATAGATAGGACTTTTTTAATTGGACCCGAAATTTTCCTGAACAATTGCTTTTTTAATCACCTTAGTAAACAAACCATGAAAACACAAACACTATTACTATTAACCTTTTTATTCTTTTCCCAATCGCTTATGGCTCAGGATAAAGTTAAAGACTTTACCCTTCCCGCCGTAGGAAATCAAAAACCGTTTGTTTTAAGTGAAGCAAAAGGAAAATACGTGGCATTGCATTTCTTGCTTAAAACCGAATGTCCTTATTGCATTCGACATACCAATGATTATGTAGAGGAAACGACAGATTTGAAAGATGTATTACAAGTCTTTATTAAACCAGACACGGAAGAAGAAATCAAGGAATGGGCCGAAAACCTTGACGGGGACAGTTTCACCATTTATAGGGACGTAGATGCTCAATTGGCTGATGAATTAGGAATTCCTGATGGTTATTCTTTCCACAATCAACTTGTTCATTTTCCAGCATTGATATTGATTGGCCCTGATGGAAAAGAAGTTTATAGGTACATAGGAAAGAAGAATTCCGATCGATTACCTGTTAAGGATTTTATGACTGTATTGGAGGGATTGAGAAAATAATTTCTCCGTTATTAAGGACTTAGTCCCGTAATAGAAATTTTCTTTTGAATTTTAATAACAACCTGGATCAATGGCCTTAGAAGAATAAAACCACACTTCTATAGGCTGTTGTTTACTATAAGCGTTAGTAAAACTAAATTGATGGCCAGCCGAAATATCCCCAATAATACGGCTGTTTTGAGGTGATCTACCAGGTGCCTGTTCGTCAAGCTTATAAAAAGGAGGACTGATACTAAACCAATATTAAATAGGGTAATGGCCATAAGGGAGTAATCATACCACACAGAAAGGTCTACACGGTAAAAAATGCCATAAAGAATATAAATGACCAAAGTTAGCGTACTACTTCGTGTATTCCATTTGTATAGTTGTTCTCTGTTTATTTCTTTGGCCAACATTACTATTTATTTAAGGTGGACCCAATATAGCCAATTGATAGCCCATAACAAACCAAGGCGAATTTAGGTCTTGGAACATTGTAGGAGCTACAATTTTAAATTTAGTTTCGAATTTACTTCAAATCCGTTTAGAATAGGCCTTATGGTGCGTGATCGCTTATTTAATAAAATAAAGACCATGGCTTCCCGCCACAGCTCCAGCTGTAGTCAGTAGACTTAGCACAAGCAAAATCCAATGGGCCTTGTGTATAAATGAAAAAGTTTTTGTAGGATTTTTTTCCGCATATTCCTTAAATAACTTGTGAAGTACTAAGGGTTCTAAAACATACAAAACCAGGGTAAATATTAGCCAAACCAAGGTCATGGCATGTATCCACCAAAACCTGTAATCAAGGTATCTGTCCCAGGCATTCAGTTCATACATCATATAAAACCCAGATATTGCTGTTAGCAAAGTGGTAATTTTAGCCTGTAGGGCAAATCGACCTTCAATTTTTTCGAAAGTTTTGATTTGTTCTTCTTTTGAACCAAACCGTTTAATAGCTGGAATAATCACCGTGGTAACCATTGCTACTCCACCTATCCAAAGAATTACAGCCAATACATGAATTACTCGAGCAAAAGTGATGTTTTCCATTGATCAGTGTTTAGCCCGGATTTTGAAATAGGGTTTCATTATCTAATAGACAATCTATTAAGTGCTGAAATCGCTTCAAAATCAGCCACTTCGATGCTGTTTTGAATTTCACCATAGCGGTGCTATGCTAAATTCTCCAAACAGCCGATTGTCTTGCGATTGCAACACTTCCTGTAAACACGGGACAGGCTTCACCCCTGACTATTGTCAGGACGGAGAAATCCTATTACATAATCCGAGTTTAATTTGTTTACAATCAAATATACGCAAATGAGTGAATTTAAAACCTGATTTATATCAGATAAGGAGTGATAACAGAGGTAGAAAGCAGAAAATAAATGCTTGTATAAAACTGCCTATTAGCACCAATATCTCTAATTAGCATTTTTTTCTATTTTATACTATACAAGATGATCTATTGTAATAGAATGCTATTTAAAAAGAAGAAAAAAAACCACCTTCGCTTTAATTGGCAGCAAAGGTGGTTGGTCGTAAGATAATTGGGTTTATGTAATTCTTTGTTCTATAAAGTGGTTTATGTTTTGAAGCGGTAGTTAGAGAGGTTTGCCTAAAGCGGCATACCAGATTCCACCGTAGAGGTGTTTAAGAAAATCAGCATCTTCAAAGGCTTCTTCCACGTGGCCTAAGCCAGTGTAAAACACCCTTCCGCCATCATAGGTATGGTACCAAGAGATAGGGTGAACTGCTCCCATGCCCATTTTTTTACCATTTCGTTTCCCTACATCATAAGAGCTTTCATCCAATTGTAGGAGAATATTGACATCAGTATTGAAATTTTTGTACTCATACCACTCATCTGTCCAAAGCCATTTGTCATTAAGGTGATAGGTTGCAGGATGGTCTCCATTCATCACTTTAATTCTTGCTGTTTGCTGATGTGGATGGTGGTTGAATTGGCCACCTATCAATTTGGTATACCAAGGCCAGTCATATTCTGTATCTGTTGCACTATGTACACCTACCACTCCTTTGCCACTTTTAACAAATCGTTCAAATGCTGCTTTTTCATCTGCATTGAAAATGGTACCGGTGGTGCTCATCATAATGATGACATCGTAATTTTCAAGATTTTTATCATTGATCAAACTTGCGTCTTCTGTTGCATATACGCTAAATCGGTGTTTTTCTGCCAATTTTTTTATGGCAGCAACTCCTTCTGGGATTGACTGATGTCTAAAACCGGAAGTCTTACTGATGACCAAAGCTTTGAATTGCTGTGCCTGGGCAGTTGATGGAAAGGTTGCCAATAGAAGGCAGCCAATCAGTAGCGAAAATAGGCTTAGTTTATTATTTAGGTTATTCATAGGTATTTTGAATTAAAAACAAGGGACGATTATACCATTTTTATTTTACAATGTCGAATTTCTCTTTGGCATTTTTTCTACTAAATGCATTAAAGTGCCACCACTCAGAGCCAATGCCCTTAAAGCCTGCCGCATTCATCACTTTTCTAAGTAATTGTCTATTTTCAACTTGTTGTTCATTGATTTTTCCTTCTCTAAGCATTTGATCTTCCCTGTCTGGATAAGCAGGATACCCAAAAAAGTCAAAATCTGTGCCCATATCCAAGGACTTTCCAGTCCTTATATCTGCTATGCTTAGGTCTACAGCCACACCATAGTTGTGTAAGCTTCCTTTTTGAGGATCTGCTACATAAAGGGGTTTTATCTTTTCCGGCTTGTCCAATTCATCCCAAAGAATTTGCTGCACAGACAAAGGCCTTACACCATCGTAAACGAGAAAGGTCAATGTGCTGTCTTTTTGTTGTAGGACAGAATGTGCTTTTTTTAAGCTACTAGCCACTTCAGGCTGTAAATAACAGCGAGTAAGCTTTCCATATACATCCTTACCAAAGAAATTATTTTTGGTAGAATACCTAAGGTCTACCAATAAGCCTGGTATTTCTTTCTGTAGGTCTACAAGCCCAGCGTCAATTAGTCTTTGTTCTAATTCTCCTATTGGATCGCTTGTTAACTCCATTATTACGCTGTCTTTTATGACCTTTTCATGGCCATTCTCCTTAAGCGTTACAATGGTGTTATTTTGCCTGCTTTCACCGCAAGCCAGGATAGATAGGATTATCAAGCTGGCGATAAGCCTTTTCATAAGCCTTCTTTGTGTATTTGGGTAGTGCTTGCTTGAGCTGTTGGTAGGACAATTACATCTGCCAAAACCACATGGGGAGGCCTTGTGACCGCAAAGCGTACCACATCTGCAATATCTTCTGCCTTGAGTGGTGTAAAACCTTGGTATACATTGCCGGCTTTGTCTTCATCTCCCTTGAATCGGACCAGAGAAAATTCCGTGTCTACCAAGCCGGGGTTGATGGCCATTACTTTGATACCATAAGGGTTTAGATCCAGACGCATGCCTTTGGTGATTGCATCCACAGCATGCTTGGATCCACAATAGACATTTCCTTTAGGGTATACCTCTTTGCCAGCAGTGGAGCCAATATTAATGATTTGTCCATGTTTTCGCTCCACCATACCAGGTATTATTTTTTTTGATACATAGAGTAAACCTTTTACATTGATATCCATCATGGCATCCCAGTCGTCTTCGCTGCCATTTTGTATAAAGTCTAGGCCATGGGCATTGCCTGCATTGTTGATCAATACTTCTATTTTTTGCCAATCTTCAGGCAGGGAATCTATGGCGCTGTATACGGCCCTTTTTTCCCTTACATCGAAAACCAAATATTGGTAGGGGGTGTTTTCTGGAAGAAGTGTTTTTAGCTCTATAAGCCTTTCTTTTCTTCGCCCGCAAGCGATGATGGCAAAACCTTCTTCAGCCAGGTATTGGGCACATGCCTTACCTATACCGGAAGTAGCTCCTGTGATAAATGCAATTTTCTTTTCCATAAGGGAAGATAAATGTTTTCCCCTAAGATTAAAAGTCAATCGGGCTGCAATGCTTTCTCCTTATTGAAAATTTAAATAAACAGTGATGGATTTTCTTCGGATGTCTGAAATGGCTCCTGCCATACGATTGTCGGAATATCCTTCCTGATGAAGGTTCATCATGCCGTGAGAAAAACGTATTTCAGGGGAGAATTTGAAATAGCGGAAATAAAGATCAAAACCCAAACCCATTTCCAGTGCTAGGTCAGTACCTTTCAATGCAATAGGATCTTCATTGGCTTCTTCTTGGTTTTTAGTCCTGAACTGACCATTGACCCCACCTATAAAAAACATACGGGTATTATTAAACCGTTGAGATTTATATTTAAATAATAGGGGCATTTCTACCAGTGTTTCTTCTGTAAGTAAAGGTACTGTGCTGATTCCTATACCATTTATGGCATTTGGGTCATTTGTAAAAAGTTGCAATTCTGTACGGTATTCATAAAAACCAACCTTAGGAGTAAACATAAGGTTTACCTGATCGTGAAGCCTTGCTGTAACCAAAAAACCCAAAGCAAAGCCAGGTGAGAAGCTTGGCATTATAGCCCTTACATCTCCAAGTAATGGATAATTAGGGTTCAGAAAGTTTTCAGAATATTTGATTCTGAGGCTACTATTGTGGGCAGCAAGGAAAAAACCATAAGACAATGGTTGGTTATCACTTCCAGAGGGATTAAAAATAAGGCTTTTTTGCTGTGCCTGTACCAGTTGGGACTGGGTAAAGAGCAGGCACAAGCCAAAAAGAATTACTTTATACCAATGTAAATTGAACTTATGCCAAATGTTAGCGTCTTGCATTGCGTTTTTTTGAAACCTACCCTTTCAAGAATATTAATAAAATCATTTCCATCAGGAAAAGCTTTAACCGATTCGGGTAAATAGGTATAAGCGGAATTGTCCTTAGAGATGACTTTACCAATTTGAGGTAAAATATATTTAAAATAAAAGGAATAAGCTTGCTTCATCGGGAATTTTTTTGGTGTTGAAAATTCCAATATCACCGTTTTTCCTCCTGGTTTAAGTACCCTGTACATGTCTGCCAGTCCTTTTTCGAGGTTTTCGAAGTTCCTGACACCAAAAGAAACGATGACAGCATCGAACTTATTTTCTTCAAAGAGCAACTTTTCTGAATCTCCCATTTGCAAATCAATAAGGTGATCCAGTTTCTTTTGTTTCATTTTTTTGCGCCCCTCATTGAGCATCCCTTCGGAAATGTCCACCCCGATTATCTTTTCCGGCTTAAGACTTAAGGCTTCTATAGCAAAGTCACCAGTACCGGTGGCAATGTCTAATATTAACTTAGGATGGTCATTCTGCAACATTTTAATGGCTTTCTTTCGCCAGATAATGTCTATTCCCAAGCTTAGCACGTGGTTTAGCAAATCGTAATTTTTGCTAATATTATTAAACATGTTGGCAACTTGTTGCTTCTTGCCTTCTTTTTGATTTTTGTATGGAACTACGGACATGGCTTCTATTTTCTATACAATATTACTAAGTAAACTTGAGCAATGGAAAATTGTTAATGAATTAATGGTTTGGAGACCATTGCGGAATTTAGTTACCTTTGTAAAAAAAAAGGGCCATGTTGAAGAATGCACGCTTTTTAATGAGTAATACTGACCACACAAAGTGTCCGGCACCTAATAAGCCGGAGTTCGCTTTTATTGGTAGATCCAATGTTGGGAAAAGTTCTCTAATCAACATGCTTACCGATCACAAACACCTGGCTAAAACTTCTGGAAAGCCCGGTAAGACTCAGTTAATCAATCACTTTGAAATAGATTCACGATGGTACATGGTGGATCTTCCAGGCTATGGCTTTGCTAAAGCCAATAAAAAATTAAAAGCCGATTGGAACAAAATGATTCGCAATTACCTTACTGAGAGGGAAAATCTGGTTTCAGTTTTTGTGTTGATCGACAGCCGTCTGGCACCCCAACCCATAGACATTGAATTTATTACCTGGTGTGGACAATTGGAACTGCCTGTAACCTTGATTTTTACAAAAGCAGACAAACAATCACAATCAAAAACTTCCGATAATGTTCATCGCTTTCTTGATGAAATGGAAAAAATGTTTGTAGAGGCCCCAGAGTTTTTTGTTACCTCTGCCATGACAAGAGTTGGTAGAGATGAGTTGACCCAGTTTATTGAAGAAAACGTATCGGATTACTATGAGCAGGGGTAAGAACCCCATATTTTCTCAAGTTTACCTTATATTTTAAGCCAAAAAAATAAATAACTATCATGGAATTTAAAGACATTGCCACTGTTTCTGGAAAACCAGGTTTATATAAAGTACTAAAGCCCAGCAGAAGTGGAGTAATCCTCGAATCTCTGGATGAAAAGAAAGGTAAATTGGTCGTTGGTGCCGCACAAAGGGTTTCCCTTTTGAGTGAAATATCCATTTATACACTTACTGAAGAGGGTGCTTCTCCACTTCAGGACATTATGATCAAAATAGAAAAAGAATTTAAAGGAGATACTGGCCTTGAAGGAGCTGACAAAGAAGAATATCAGGCTTTTATGAAGCATATTCTTCCTGAGTTTGACGAAGATAGAGTTTATGCATCTGATGTCAAAAAATTGATCAACTGGTACCATATCGTTCGATCAGAATGCCCGGAAGTTCTTGAGGAACCTGAAGCAACTGAAGAAAGTGAATCCAAAGAAGAGAAGGAATAAATTCAATGAATCCGTCTAATGCTGATTCAGCCATTATTCAAACAGTCGCAGTAGATCTTAAAGATTTACTGCAACTGCCTGAAACTCCTGAGTCAATTGACAAAGAGGGCTTAGCAAAAGCCATTTCCCCAATGGTTTCACAATTGCTTAATCGGGAATTTGAAAGGTTTCTTCAACTTTGTTATCGTTTAGACCTTGGTGAAGGAAAAGTTCGTGAAATATTAAATCAATGCCCACCTGAAGAAATTACTCATCAGATGTCTTTAGCCATAGTAGACAGGCAGTTGATAAAAGTACATTTTAGACAGAAATACAAAGAGTAATCGCTTAGGGATTGAGAATTTTCTCCAGCTTTCTCACCATTTTTGTAGATCCAATATAAAAAGGTGTGCGCTGATGCAAGCTTTCTGGTTGTATGTCTAAAATTCTGTTTTTCCCGTCTGATGCTACACCTCCCACTTGCTCTGCAATAAATGCAAGTGCATTGGCTTCGTAGATTAACCTTATTTTACCTTTGGTGGCTTGGCTTGTTCCAGGGTATAGGTAGATTCCTCCCTTGAGTAGATTTCTATGAAAATCTGCCACCAAGCTTCCAATGTACCTTGCAGAAGCTCCTTCTCGTTTGCAACTCTCTAGGTAAGATAAAATATTTGGATTGATTAGGGGTGTAAGACCCTCATTCATGGTAAATATATTTCCATCTTCAGGCATTTTCATGTCTGGATGAGAAAGGAAAAATTCACCCAAAGACCTTTCGTAGGTAAAGCCATTGGCACCACGACCTGTGGAATAAACCAACATTGTGGAAGAACCATAAAGCACATATCCGGCAGCTACCTGCTCGCTGCCCTTTTGTAGCACATCGATTTCCTTGATAGGAGATCCAGATGGGGTTACTCTTCGATAAATAGAGAAAATTGTCCCTATAGATACATTTACATCAATATTGGAAGAGCCATCAAGTGGGTCTATGGCCACTACATATTTTCCCTTACTATTCTGCAAATCAATAACCAGGTCTTCTTCTTCAGAAACGATAGCACAAACCTCACCACCTTTTGTTAAGGCCCTTGTGAATCGAACATCTGCAATTACATCAAGTTTTTGCTGTTCTTCACCTTGGACATTGATTTGACCAAAGGCTCCTGTAACATCAGACAGGCCAGCCCTACTGATTTCTCGGGACACAATTTTTGCTGCCAAGGCAATGTCACGCAAGATTTGAGAGAGCTCCCCAGAAGCAAAAGGAAAATCTTCCTGTTTACTTTTTATAAAACGATCCAATGTTACCCCGACATTGTAGGCAAGGTTTTCAGTATCTTGTTTGTAAGGCTGTGTCTTCATACCTTTGAAGTTAATAGATTATTGTTAATAAAATTACTTTTTCTACCCTATTTTCATGACACAACCTTTAGTATATAAGTTTGGTGGGGCCTCTATAAAAGATGCAAAAGCCATTCAAAGAATTGCTCAATTACTCAAAAACAACTGGGTAAATAATTTGGTAATAGTGGTCTCAGCAGCTGGGAAAACTACAGATAGATTGGAGGAGCTTATTGCCTTATCATTTGAGGGTAAGTACTTTGATGGGCCCTTATTCGAATTATTAGACTTTCACCTGGACCTATGTAAAGGCCTGTTTGAGGATGATCATCCAATATTTATTAGGGTTGAGAATCACTTTGCACATTTGCGGCGTTCACTTGAAAATAGTGCGATAAAAGAAAATCAAGATTTCTTCTATGATCAAATTATAGGCTATGGAGAGCTTATTTCTACCAGAATTTTTCAAGAATACCTTTGTTTAAAGGGTTGTCCTTGTCTTTGGCAGGATGCAAGGGAATTGGTAAGTACTGATTCTCATGCCAAAATTGCCCGAGTGGATTGGGCCTTGACCATGCAACACTGTAGAAAGATTTTGATTCCAAAGCTGGAGACTTTTCCTGTAGTTACCCAAGGGTTTATAGGCAAAGACTTACAAGGAAACACCACTACATTAGGGCGGGAAGGTTCGGATTTCACTGCCGCAATTATGGGGGTAAGCTTAGGTGCTTCTTCAGTCACCATCTGGAAGGATGTTGCAGGTATTCTCAATGGAGATCCTGATCTTTTTCCTGATGCGGTAAAATTTGAATACCTTGACTTTGAAGAAGCTGCGGAAATGACCTATTATGGGGCCAGTGTTATTCATCCTAAAACGATTAAGCCACTCAGCAAGCATGGCATACCTCTACATGTGAAGTCATTTTTTAATCCCACTACAGCAGGTACGGTAATAGGGGCTTTTGGTCAAGCACCAAGAATTCCCATTACCATTATAAAAAAGAAACTAACGCTGATTGAATTGAAAATCAGAGACCTGTCCATGTTGGGAGGTTTTCATTTTGACTATATCTATGATGTGGCTGATAAAATCAATGCGGAAATTCAATTTATTCAAGGAGCTGCCGCCCATATTAATATTATTATCAACCCTCTTTCAATGGAGGATGATCAAATAATAAAAGCATTTCAAGACATCTTTCAAGTGAAGGTCACTAGAAATTTAAAATTGGTAACTGTCAAAAATCCATCACTTTCAGAAATTGAACATTACCGCAGGTTTGACAATGAGCTTCTCCTGGAGCAAAGAAGTCCTGATCTGATTCAATGGTTGTTTGAGGATTAAATGTTAGTTCAAAAATTCAAAAGGCTTACTTAATGTGATAGGAAACCACATAAAAATCAGACATTTCAGTTGTGTGGTGGATAACCATCCCTTAATAAATAGTTAATATAGAGTTATTGTAAACTTTGCGAGGTCTTGGCCTGGAAATGATTACTTTTAGATGAGTTGATGCTTTTTCACTAGCTCTTCTATCAAATCATCTATGGAGCTGTCAAGAATTTCATATACCTTTTGAAAACCGTCTACTCCTCCATAATAAGGATCAGGGACTTCCAGAAATTCCGGATCCTTCTGAAACTCACGCATTAATTGTAGGTTTTTCGCACTTGTTTTATGTTGTTCAGCTGACTTTATTATATTTTCCATGTTAGACTTATCCATGGCAATGAGGTAATCAAAGTCTCTGAAGTCTATCCGGTTGAGTTGTCTTCCCCGGTGATCCATTTTGATGCCATTTTCTTTGGCACAAGCAATCGCTCTTTCATCTGGAAGTTCACCTATATGATAATCCGAAGTTCCACAGCTATCACAGCTAAGGTAGTCTTGATGGTTTTTTTGCTTTATTTTATGATTAAAAAGCGCTTCTGCCATTGGAGAGCGGCAAATATTACCTAAGCATACAAATAACACTTTTATCATAAAACTATTTGTTTCTGTCTTTTAGCTGGGTCGAGCAAGCTACTGTATATAATGGTTAGATTAATAAAATGTAAAATTACAGAAATGAATAGACTATACATATGATTTTTACAAAATATTACCTACATTTGCAGAATGAATCCTAATAAGGAATGATTCTTATATGAAAACGAATATTAACAAGCTTAAGGAGAAGATTACTTCGAAAGGAATGAAATTTACGCATCAGCGTCTGGTAATTTACCGATCGCTATGTGATTCCAAGGATCATCCTACGGCAGATATGGTTTATAACCAAATCACTGAGGAGAATCCTAGCATTTCGAAGGGCACTGTTTACAAGACCCTTGAGAGCTTTGTTAATGCTGGTATTCTGCAGAAGTTTAGAGACGATATGGGTTTGATGCGTTTTGATCCTGTTATGGATACGCATAGCCATCTGTATTGCAACGAAAGCAGTAATATCCGAGATTATAAGAATCCTGATTTAGAACAATTATTAAATAACTTCTTTAAGGAGAACCAAATTGAAGGGTTTGAAGTTGAAGAAGTATCATTGGTAATCAAAGGAAAATCAAAATAATTTTCTTTTTATATCATTAAATTATCTATAAACAATTAAAATTTAACTTATGTCATTAGTTGGAAAAAAAGCACCTTTATTTAGCGTACCTGCTGTAATTGAGGGAGAAGAAATCGTAGAAGACTTCTCTTTGGAGCAATATATCGGTAAAAAAGATGTTATTTTCTTTTTCTACCCAAAAGATTTCACTTTTGTGTGTCCTACCGAAATTCTTGCTTTTCAAGAAAAATTGGAAGAATTTGAGAAAAGAGGAGTAGCAGTTGTAGGTGCTTCTTGTGATACAGAAGAGTCTCACCTTGCTTGGTTGAACACACCTAAAGCAGAAGGTGGAATTCAGGGCGTAACTTATCCGATTATAGCTGACCCTGTAAAAACTGTAGCGCATAATTTTGGCGTATTGGCAGGAGACTGGAACTATAACGAAGAAGGAGAATTGACTTATCAGGGACTTCCTGTTGCCTACAGAGCTACTTTCCTTATCGACAAAGAAGGTACAATCAGACACGAAACTGTTAATGATCTTCCATTAGGAAGGAACATCGACGAAATGTTGCGATTGATTGATGCTTTAAGACACGTAGAAAAATACGGTGAAGTTTGTCCTGCAAACTGGGAAGAAGGAAAAGAAGCAATGGCTGCCACAAGAGAAGGCGTTGCATCTTACTTGTCTAAAAACTAAGCATTATAGCTTTATATCAGAGCCTCACCATTTGGTGAGGCTTTTTTTTGATTTAATGATTTTTGCTTAGCCATTTAACCCGAATTATGTAATAGGATTTCTCCGTCCTGACAATAGTCAGGGGTGAAGCCTGTCCCGTGTTTACGGGAAGTGGTGTAATCACAATAAAATCAGGCTATTTGGAGACTGAGTCATAGGACCCCTATTGTGAAGTCGAAAATAGCAACGAAGTGACTGATTTTAAAGTGATTCCTTCAAGTAAAAGAAGGTCTATTGCATATTTCGGGTTTAAGCTTAATTTTTTCCCTCTTTTAATTTTTTTCTCTTTGCTCTATAGATTTTATCAAGATCTCGGGTAAATTGATCCAATTCAATAGATACAGATTTAACAAAACCAACGTATTCTAAAAGTTCTTCTTTATTTATGACTCTATCATCTTGTAATAATTGAGTCAAACCCAATAGGCTTGTTACAGGTTTTCTTAAAACATGGGAAATATCAAAAGATATCTGTTCCAATGCATTCCCAAACTCTATGCGGTTATTGATGTTTTGAATAGAACCATAAAGTAAAACCGACCCATCAGAGATTTTTTCAGGTCTTGCATTGGCAATATACCATTGGTATTCACCATTTACCAATACCCGGTATTCTAAGGAAAATGGTTCTATATTACTTAAAGATTCCTTTAAGTTATTTTGAAAAGAGCTTATGTCGTCTGGGTGAATAAGAGAAAAACCCAATTCAGGAGATTTGGCCAATTGATCAAAGTCAACATTTGGATGAAGCTCATTCATTCCGCTACTTAAAAACTCAAAACTCAAGGCACCATTCGTGTTCATTTTTAATTGAAAAATCCCTCCTGGAACATTATCTGTTAGTTTTCTTAGTTGGGAAATATTGGTTTCAATTTTGCTATTTTGATCTAAAACCAATTTTCGGTTGTTGAGGTAATCCATTGTTTTCTTTGCCAATATTTGCAAGGCCTTTTTATGGTTTGAAGAGATCCTTCTTGGCTTTAGGTCGATTACACATAGTGTGCCTAAAACATTTCCATTTGGTGTTTCTAAGGGGGCACCTGCATAAAAACGAAATTTTGGTCCCCCAACAACAAATGGGTTGTTCTTAAAGCGCAAATCTTTGGTGGAGTCCTGGACTACCAATACCTCTTTTGGCTTATGAAGGGCATGCTGACAAAATGAATCTTTACGGGCGGTTTCTGTAATTCCAAGCTCTGAATTAACCTTAAGAAATTGTCGGTCTTCTCCAATGATTGTGATCAAGGAAAAAGGAACATTGCATATCAAAGAGGCAATTTTCGCCATTTCATTTAGTTCCTCTTCTGGAGGTGTATCCATTATTTGGTATGACCTAAGTTCTTTAAGTCTTTCTTTTTCATCTAACATAAGAGTTTTACACAGAAAAATATGATTTGAACATGGCCTCAGTTAAATGAATAAAAGATAAATTTTAAATGAGTATTATTAATTAATGCGTTTATAATTTTAATTCATTTAACTTTTACAATATAAAATTACGTTTTTATTTTTCAAAAGATTGAAGCAATAATCGACTTATCATATAATAATTGTACCGTTTTTAAGGGGGGAGTTCCCCCCTCAGGCCTCCTTTATGAGAACAAACAAAAGAGATAAAGTTTTTAAAGGTTTAGATAATAATGCAACTCATGGAAATAAACAAGCTGAAGCAAGTTCCATTGAGTTCAGAGTTTATACTGAATAATGGTTTGGTATAAAGGTCAAAGGAAGTATTACTGGAATTGAGGAGCTCACTACTCTAAATCTTTAATAACTTATTCTCGGAAAATGGAACCCTAAAGGGTTTATGATTTAGGGATAAAAAACACCCCATTATTGCTGTTTAATGGAATAGATGGTTAATTTTAAGCATCATGCGTGCAAAACCCAAAGTTTCCGTGTTGATTTCCAGTTACAATACCCCTTTTCACAAATTGCAAAGGGCGATTAACTCTGTGCTTAACCAAAGCTTCCAGGATTTCGAAATTATTCTGGTAGACGATGGTTCACACAATGACCCTGAAAATAAACTTATTGATTTTTGTCGATTGCATGAAAAAAAATTGACCTATATAAGGAAAATCAATGAAGGGCAGTCCCAGGCTATAAACAAAGCCATTCGATGGAGTGCTGCCCGGTATATCGCCATTCTTGATGCTGACGATGAGTACCTTCCCAATCACATTCAGTCTTGCCTTGCTCAGATGGATACATTTGACCTCATTGCTTCCAAAACCTTAACCGTAACGGATAAACCAGATGACTTCTATATAAGTGACAGGTTTGATAAGCATAAAAAAGTCCATGTAGACGACTGTATACTTTTTGCAACCCTTTTCGGAAAAAGGAAAGTTTTTAAAAAAATTGGCTTTAATGAAGATTATGGTGCAGATTCTGACTTTTATGAAAGGGCGAAGAAAATTTTTAATGTCGGTAAGCTGGACCTTAGGACTTATGTTTACTACAGAAACAATCCTAATAGTACCTGTGAGAAGATTAAGTCAAGGTATGCTATAAACAAGACCAAGTAAGCAGAAGTTTGCAAATAAAAGGCATGCTTTATTGCTTTACCTTTGAAAAAATCGAATAATAAATCAATGGCATCTAAAATAGAAGAGAGCACCTGCTGCGAAACGCATAACCATTCTCAGGCTACAAAAAAAGGCCTATTGGATTCCCCTTGGATACGTAGTCTGCTTAGTTTTGTGCTTTTAGTTGGAGCTGTAACTGGTGAAAGTTATATTCCTATGCAGGTTTATGGAATCAATTGTTGGCTGTTTGTATACCTTTTGGCTTATGCTTTTGTAGGCTTCCCAGTTTTGAAGAATGCCTGGAAACTTATTAGAAAAGGAGAAGTTTTCACCGAGTTTTTCCTTATGGGGATAGCTACAATTGGCGCATTTGGTATAGGTGAATATCCGGAAGCTGTAGCTGTTATGCTTTTTTATACCATAGGTGAGTTGCTACAACACAATGCAGTTAGCAAAGCCAAAGGCAATATACAGGCCCTTTTGGACATCAGACCTGATAGAGCTCGGGTAATCAGAGATGGCAATTCAGCTTGGGTAAAGCCGGAGTTGGTGAATACAGGGGAAGTTATAGAAGTAAGGGCAGGGGAAAAGGTCCCTCTAGACGCCCAGCTATTAAATGGAGGTGGAACATTCAATACTGCTGCATTGTCAGGGGAAAGCTCTCCTGCAGAAATCAAGGAAGGGGAGGAAGTTTTGGCTGGAATGGTCAACCTTCAGGATTTAATAACTTTGCGTGTTTTGAGACCATTCGCAGAAAGTTCCCTACAAAAGATTATTTTAACTGTGCAGGAAGCCACAGCTAAGAAAGCTAAAACGGAACAATTTATTCGCAAATTTGCCAAGGTTTATACTCCAATCGTAACCTATATGGCCCTGGCCCTGGTCATTCTTCCCTATTTTATAGTAGCAGATTATTCCTTTAGCGAATGGTTGTATAGAGCTTTGGTATTTTTGGTTATTTCCTGCCCTTGTGCGCTAGTGATTTCAATTCCCTTGGGATATTTCGGAGGAATAGGAGCAGCATCCAGAAAAGGGATTTTGTTCAAAGGTTCCAACTTTTTAGACCTTATCACTACTATCAATACTGTAGTATTTGATAAAACAGGGACTTTAACCAAAGGGATATTCGCAGTTGAAAAGGTGAAAACGATGCCCAATGCTGTTCCGGGATGGGAAAAATTGGCCGCTTCGCTGGAATCCAATACCAACCATCCAATAGGGCAGGCCATAATCCGGCATATAAAAACAACACTAAGCCCAGTGAATTCGCTAAAGGAAATCCCCGGTAAAGGCTTGATGGGAGAGGTTAACAACAAGAGGGTACTTGCTGGCAATAGATTGCTTATGCAAGACCATGGAATACAGGATGTACCCACTGAAAACTACCCGATTAAAACAGTAATCTACTGTGCAATAGATGATGTTTTTTGTGGCTATTTTGTATTGGCAGATGAAATAAAACCGGATGCAATTGAAGCTTTTGTTTCCCTTAGAAAACTTGGGATTCAGCATTTGATGATTTTTTCAGGGGATAAAGCCGAGGTGGTTGAAACCTTGGGAAAAGAACTTAAAGCAGACAAGGCCATAGGAGGAATGCTCCCGGAGGAAAAATTTGCAAAAATTGAGGCCCTTAAAGAAGATACTGATAAAGTTGTCGCTTTCGTTGGGGACGGTATCAATGATGCGCCTTCAATTGCCGCAGCAGATGTTGGCATTGGTATGGGAGGCATGGGAAGCGATCTTGCCATAGAGACAGCGGATATTATAATTCAGACAGACCATCCTTCCAAGGTTGCTTTGGCTTTTAGAATAGGTAAGGCTACTAAAAGCATCGTATGGCAAAATATTGCACTTGCTTTCCTTGTGAAATTTCTCGTTCTAGCTTTAGGAGCAGCAGGAATGGCAGGAATGTGGGAAGCTGTATTTGCTGATGTAGGTGTGGCGTTGCTCGCTATTCTGAATTCCATTAGAATCAACTATCTATTCAAATAATATTTAGCATGCTTTTTACTTCATCTTCCTCCGAAAAAGAAATATTGTCTATCATTAGCAAACAGCTTCTATTGGGTTCAACTGATGCCCGACATCCTTTTCGTTTTGTGAATCTTTGCACGCTAGATGGCAACCAGCCTGATAGCAGGTATGTAGTTCTTCGTGAATTCAAAGAGGACTTAGCATTGTTTTTTTATACGGACAGCCGAAGTGAAAAAGTAGCGCAAATTAACAAAAACCCAAATGCTGCTCTGCTCTTTTATCATCCAATAGAACGCTGTCAGGTAAAAATAGGTGGGAAAGCACAAATTATCACCAATACTGAATTAATTAAAGAACATTGGAACAATGTCCAAACAGAAGCCAAAAAGGGTTATCAATCTGTTTTAGCACCTAAAACTGCGGTTTCCCAACCCGAAGAAGGCTGGGTACAGGAGCTAAAGTACCAAAGCAAAAACTTTTCAATAATAAAGGTGCGAGCTAAGCAGATTGAATGCCTTCAGCTTGATGATGAAGGCCACCTACGAATCGGTTTTAATAAAAAGCAGGAAGTCTGGCAATCGACTTGGCTTGTTCCATAGCTTATTTCATTTGATTGCTCGTTGGGCAAAAAGAATAAAAGTGCTATCTTCATTGGATTAAATCCAGAAGTAATATTTTCTAAAAATTTTATATCCATGCATAACAGAAGAGACTTTATCAAAAAGACCGGATTGGCAACAGCCTTTTTAGGTTTAGGCCTTGGAGGACAGGCATTTTCATTGGCACCTCGTGCGGAGTTGTTTAAAATTTCATTGGCCCAGTGGTCGGTCAACAGATTGCTTTTTTCTAAGAAAATGGACAATTTGGATTTTGCCATACTTGCCAAAAAACACGGGATTTCTGCAGTAGAATATGTGAACCAGTTTTTTATGGACAAAGCCAAGGATACGAGTTATCTGAAAGAAATGAAAACCCGAGCAGAAGGCGAGGGCGTCACATCTGTGCTGATCATGTGTGACAATGAAGGAAAACTAGGAGCGAGGGATGAATCTGAAAGAATGGAAACTGTTGAAAACCATAAAAAATGGGTAGAAGCAGCCAAATTTCTTGGGTGCCATTCAATTAGGGTAAATGGCTACTCTTTTGCCAGATACAGTGCTGACAAGAAAGATTTTGCAGAATCTATGAAACTTGTGGCTGATGGCTTGCGAAACCTTTGTGAATTTGCAGATACCATGGGGATAAATGTGATGATTGAGAACCATGGTGGTTTTTCTAGCAATGCCAAGTGGCTTACAGGTGTAATGAAAGCTGCAGACCATCCAAGAGCAGGTACACTTCCGGATTTCGGAAATTTTTTAATGTATAGAGAAGAAGGAGAAAAAACCCTTTCTTATGATTCCTATAAAGGTGTAAAACAATTGATGCCTTTTGCCAAGGGAGTAAGTGTAAAACCTACGGTTTGGGATGGAAAAGGAAATCAGTCTCAGTTGGATTATGAAAAAATGATGTCCATTGTGCTTAAAGCAGGATACCATGGATATTGTGGTATTGAACATGGAGAACAAGGTCGCATTTGGGAAAGTATTGTAGAGATACGTGAACAACTTGAGGCTACTGAAAAAGCGCTGAGAGGTTCTTTTTCAGTTTAAGGCTTTAAACCAAATCGAATAATAAAAATCGATATAATCCCCTGATTTCAGAATCAGGGGATTTTTTTATGTGTTTAGCAGTCTCTTTTGCTTCATTCAGTATTAGGAAGATAAATGAATAAAGTTTTAATTACTTTTTAAAATATATTTCTTCTGTTTGCATATAAATTAGTTTAATAGGTGTTGTTTTAACTGGTTTACTAACAATTTGTTTTGTTAAATTACTTTTTTATACGATTTTTAATACTTATAGTCTATTGAATATTTTCGGAATAGCATAATGCCTGTTTTCCTTAGAAGTCGAAGAAATTTAAATGGAAACAACCATGACCCAAAAGAGCTTATTGTATTTACTATTCGCAGCAATTTTCTACTCTTGTACTGAAAAAGAAGCCCCTTTACCAAACATAGTATTGATAATGGGAGATGATATAGGCTTTTCAGACCTTGGAGCCTATGGTGGAGAAATTGAAACGCCTAATATAAATCGCTTGGCTGATGGGGGTTTAAGGTTTACTACTTTTTACAATATGGCCAAATGTAACCCCACCCGATCTACCATGTTGACAGGCTTGTATGCTGGTGGTGAAGGAGCAGTACATATTGCCAACCTAACCAAACAAGCAGGTTATTCCAATATTATGAGTGGGAAGGAACACTTTGACCCATGGGTGCCGGAATATTGCAAAGCAGAAAAAGTATTTGATCATTCCTTTTATTTCTGGGCCACAACAGAATATTTTCTTCCTCCATCGGGAGCGTTCGAAAGACCTTTTTACCTTGAGGGCAAGGAACTAAGGGCTGATGAAATAGAACATGAAAAATCACCAATGTATAAAACTGATTTTATCACTGATTATGCTTTGAAATGGTTGGATGAAACTTTTGAAAAGGAAGAGCCTTTCTTTCTCTATTTGCCTTATCATGCTGCGCACTATCCACTGCAGGCCCGACCTGAGGACATAGAAAAATACAGGGGAAAATACCTCAAAGGCTGGGATGTTCTACGCCAAGAACGCTTTGAAAAGATGCAGGAAATAGGTGTACTGCCCAAAGGAGCGACACTCAGCCCCCCTGAAAATAATTTAAACAAATCCCGAGGGCCTTTTTTACCAGACTATACTGATTATTATGCCTGGGATAGCCTATCAGACGCTAAAAAAGACTCACTTGACCTTGAAATGGCTGTTTATGCAGCAATAATTGACCGAATGGACCAGAATATTGGTCGGGTTTTGAAGAAGTTAGAGGAAAATGGAAAGATGGACAATACCATCATCATGTACCTTAATGACAATGGCTCGTGCCCATTTTATACAAACAAGGTATTGGATGTGCAGCCGGGGCCTGCGGATTCCTATTGGAGTTTGCGAACCAATTGGGCCATTCTAGGAAACACCCCTTTTCGTCAACACAAACAGTCGGGGCTTGAAGGTGGGAGCCATACGCCTTTCATTGCTTATTGGCCGGGTAAGATTGCACCCAATACCATTACCGATCAAGTGGGACATGTGGTGGACATTGCCCCTACGTTTTTGGATCTGCTAAATATCCAGTACCCGGATTCGATTCAGGGTTATGCCAGCTTACCATTACACGGTAGTTCACTTCTTCCGATTTTCATGGGAGAGCAACGCAAAGAACCAGAATTTTTTATTTCAGGAATGGATAAATTCAGGATGTTCAGAAGTGGGGATTATAAAATTGTGCGAATGAATGGGGGAGAGTGGGAATTGTACCATATCAAAAATGACCCCTCTGAACTCGTGAACTTGGCTGATACCATGCCCGATAAAGTCAATGAATTGGCAATGAACTATGAATCTACCTTAGTGGCATCTGCCAATGAGCTTCCTTAAACCCGAAATATGCAATAGACAATCTATTACCTGCTGAAATCGCTTCAAAATCAGCCACTTCGTTGCTGTTTTCAATTTCACCATAGCGGTGCTATGCTAAAATCTCCAAGCAGCCTGATTTTTTTACGATTGCAACACTTCCCGTAAACACGGGACAGGCTTCACCCCTGACCATTGTCAGGGCGGAGAAATCCTATTACATAATCCGGGTTAATCGCGTAGAATTTAGTTGATATGAAACAAAAACAGCCTTGTTGCCTTAAAAAGCAACAAGGCTGTTTATTTCTACTGGCCAATGCCTTTATTGTTTATGATTCGTACAGAGAATTATTCCATTAAAAACACAACCATACTTCTAGGTCCATGTGCTCCAATGACCAATGATTGCTCAATATCAGCAGTTTTGGATGGTCCGGCCACAAATACTCCATAACCAGGCTCAGCTACATTTATCTTTTGATAGACCTCATGCATGTTTCCTAATAAACGGTCAACTTTCAGCAAAACGATTAGGTGCTGGGCAATGAAGGGTAAGGCCCGATGGACAATTTTTTCTTCAGGTAACCAAATTGCAGCATTTTCTACTACTCCCCAATCACCTTCAAGGATAGCCACTTCTATATGTTCCAATTCATGGGGATCCTCAACTTTCCCGATATCAAAATTCCCAGTGATTCCATCCACCAATGACAATATCTGTTTGTCACTGGCAAAGTTTTCTTTCAAATAGCTTTGTACAGCTGCTTTTCCTTCTCCAGTTCTGGCAGTTCCGCCATTCGATTTTATACTGGCCTGAAATTGTTCGATCAGGTTATCTTCATAAGGGTATTCAGGATGCTCCGGTAAAGGGAGCAAATCAGGTTTGTTCTTTTTTATGGCCGCTATTATGGCTTCTTTACTACTGTTCATTGCTTCCTGTTTTTTCGGTACCATTCCTTGAAACTTTCTTTGGGCACTTCCGGCAACTCCCTGTGTTTACCCCATGCATTAAAGCTATTATAAACAAAACCACGAGGACTAATCGACAGTGATTTTCTGGCCAGGTTGCCCATCATGTCAAAAAGCTTTGGCTTGGACATTACATTGCCACCAAAGCGCATGGCCCATTTCTTGGAAGGTTGTGCTGGCCCTTCTTTGGTGATTACCTGTCGCCATTTATACAGTTGCTCATGAATATTAATTTTCACCGGGCATACATTTGTACATGAGCCACAAAGTGTGGAGGCAAAGGGTAAGGTACTGTGTTTTTTCAGGTCCATTCCGGGAGAGAGGATGGAACCGATAGGTCCAGGAACTGTAGAACCATAGCTAAACCCACTACTTCTACGGTAAATGGGGCAGGTATTCATACATGCTCCACAGCGAATACATTTAAGTGAATTTCTGAAATCCTCACGGCCCAACTGATCGGTTCTGCCATTGTCCACAAGAATCAGGTACATTTTCTTTCCTTCTCTAGGACGGTGAAAATGGGAGGTATAGTTTGTAATGCTTTGCCCTGTAGCACTTCTGGCCAAGAGCCGAAGAAATACACCAAGATCTGCTGCTCTTGGAATGAGTTTTTCTATGCCCATACAGGCAATGTGCAAATCTGCCAGGTGAGTACCCATATCGGCATTGCCTTCATTGGTGCAAACCACAAACCCCCCGGTTTCAGCTATACCAAAATTAACCCCCGTAATGGCTGCTTTGGCTTGGATAAATTTTTGTCTTAAATGCTGACGGGCTGCTTCAGTAAGGTAGGCTGGATCATCTGCACCTTCATCCGTTCCCAGATGCTCGTGGAAAATGTCGCCGATTTCTTTTTTCTTAAGGTGGATGGCAGGCATCACTATGTGACTTGGTACCTGTTTGTTGAATTGTATAATTCTTTCTCCCAGATCGGTATCGACCACATCATAACCTTTGTCTTCTAGAAAATGATTGAGTCCACATTCCTCCGTGAGTATGGATTTACTTTTAACAAGGTTTTTAACCTGATTTTCTTCTAGAATCCGCAATACATGCTGGTTGTGTTCATCCGCATCTTTGGCCCAAAGAACTTCTATGCCATTTTTGGCGGCATTTTTTTCAAATTGAAGTAATAATTGATCTAAGTTTGAAAGGACATGATCCTTGATCTGAGAGGCATTTGTTCGCAACTGTTCCCATTCAGGGATTTTTTGAGCGGAAAGGTCTCTTTTGCTACGAACATGCCAAAGTGTATCATCGTGCCAATGACTGCGTTCTCCGTCCTTTAGAAATTCTTCAGCTGCAGCCGCATGGGTTGGTGTCGTTTTCATTTTATTACTGGTTTTGGGTTTTGGATACCTGGGCATTTAGAATTTCCGCAATGTGCATGACTTTTACCGGGCTCTTATCCCGGCGAAGGATTCCTTCCAAATGCATCAAACAGGACATGTCTGCTCCTGTGATCACTTGTACACCATGTTCTTCATGGTCTTTTATCCTGTCTTTGCCCATACTTACAGAAACAGCTTCTTCAAATACAGCAAAAGTGCCTCCAAAACCACAGCACTCGTCTTTTCGGGTAAGTTCTACCAGCTTGATGCCATTTACCATTTCCAGCAGTTGCTTAGGCTTATTAAATTCAACCCCCATTAATTCTGATGGCTTTGCCAAATTCAGACCCCTAAGCCCATGACAACTCGAATGAATGCCTACTTTATAGGGAAAGTCAGCTTTCAACTCCTTAATTTTCAATACATCGGTAAGAAACTCACAAAGTTCATAGACCTTTGGTTCATTTTCTTCACCCGAATAAATATGGTCTTTGGTATGTAGGGTACAGCTACCTGAAGGGCAAACTACATAATCAAAATCCTTAAAGTTTTTTCTAAATAAAGCGGCTGCTCCCTCCCCATATTCTTGGTATCCTGAATTGGCCATCGGTTGGCCACAACAGGTTTGTTTTAGGGGATAGTCCACATCCACTCCTGTGCTTTCTAAAAGCTCAAGACTGGCAATGGCTACCTGAGGGTAAAATTGCTCTACGTAACAAGGTATAAATAATCCAACTTTCATCAATGCAGTTATTCCTGGATAATTAACAAAATACATGAAGCCTCTGTTGGCTCCATTTTCTAAATATAAGCATCATAAGGTTTAGTCCCATTGGATAAACCCAAAATATGGTGGGTACATCCCATTAATTTTTTCTAGCCTTTGCTAAATCTATCCTATTATAGGACAAGAAATCAACTTTTTAGGGTCGAAGCTAACTTTATATTTAACAATAAACTTACCTAGTATTCCTTCCACTTCTATCCTGCACTGTGCTGATAAGTATAAACTTTGCAAAAGCTGCTACTAATTAAACCTCTGTAAAGTGAACTTTCAAAGTTCAATTGAAATCAAATCACTTTTTTCTCGACGTCGATCCTCTTGACTTAATTACTTCATAAACTACAAATATAGACAGGTGTTTGCAACTATGTTTTTAATTATATATATTTAGTCCTGACTTTCTCAATTTTCAATGCATTTAGGATGATAAACCTCTTGTTATCTTATCCGATGTAGGCAATAACTTTTAACCCGAAATATGCAATAGACATTCTATTACGTGCTGAAATCGCTTTAAAATCAGCCACTTCGTTGCTGTTTTCAATTTCACCATAGCGGTGCTATGCTAAAATCTCCAAACAGCCTGATTTTCTTCCGATTGCAACACTTCCCGTAAACACGGGACAGGCTATCACCCCTGACCATTGTCAGGGCGGAGAAATTCTATTACATAATCCGGGTTTGATAATTTGAGGGGTTTTGAATAGTGGGTAGGTCAGGATAATTTAAACATAAAACCCAAGCACATGAAAAACCACAACCATATTTTATTTTCAATTCAAATAGTTTTCATTTTTTCCTTCATGGCTTGTTCAGAACCTGCTTCCGAAGAAAATACATTATATATTTCAATTGCACCTGACGATTATCCCACGCTATCTTTTCAGGATTTTACGGTTGAGGAAATGATTCGGCTGGAAACAACTGAAGACAACCTTATGGGTATGGACCTTCGAGTAAAATTTTCTGAAAATTTCATAGCGGTAATGGATGAAAACAAAACGGATAAGCTTCACTTATTTGACCGGAAAGGAAGTTACCTTAGTGCTATTGCCCAGGTAGGTGAAGGCCCTGGAACCATCCGATCCCTGAGGGACTTTGAGTTTGGAAAAGGAGAGGAGGTACTGGTGCTTTCTCCTATTGCAGACAAAGCCAATGTATACAAAATTTCAAAGGATGGAAATTTAAGTGAAGCATTTGAATTGGCTTATAGCGCGAATTCTTTTATTAGATTAGAAGGGGGAGGTTTTCTATTTCAAGGAGGGTATAATCTGCCATTTGTAACGCATAGGGTGATTCAAACAGATGCTGAAGGGAATATTCAGCACCGCTATTTGGAAAACGATTATGAGAACGTAATGCTGCCCATGATGGAACGGAATTTTTTCCCATCTGATAAGGGGGTTTTTATGCTTGAAATATTCAACCCAAATTTCTACCTGTATAAGGCTGATAGTCTTACCCAAGTACTCCATGCTGACTTTGGTACCTATGACTTACCATCCAATTTTTGGGAGGTGGATCTTATGGATAGCTTCGGAGAGATCAATGAAAATGGATTTGCCACTTTCAAGGGTGTTTTCCAACAAGGAAATTTGATGGTAATAGACATCGTAGCACAAAAAGGAAGGTCTATGTCCAAACACATTTTGTTTAAAAAGGACCAAAATATTTATAAACTAAAAGCAGATAGGGACGATGATATGGTATTCTTTTACCCTATTGGTATTAATAAAAAAGAACAAGTACTCTTCCTGACCTACCGATCTATTTTAGAAAAGCATGCCCAGGAATACCCCGAAATATTCTCTTTAGATGGTTTGCCGGAAGGAGATTTTGATTATCCTGTTATATTGCATGTAGCATTAAAAGAGAATTTATGAAAAGGAGAATATTCCATGCTTTTGCCGTACTGCTTTTTGTCGTTTCCTGTAAGGAGTCGGTTAAAAAGGAAGTTTTGACAGGTCCCCTGGAGCTACACATTGCAATGGAGGAAATACAACCGGCCTATGGTTTTAGCAAATCCGAGCTTATACCCCTGGAATTAAATGATAGGTCATTGATAGGAGCCATTGACAAAATAATTGTTGAAAAGGATAAAATATACCTACTTGACAAGGAGATTACAAAAAGTGTCTTGTGTTTTTCCACCGCTGGAAATTTCTTGTTTAATATAAATAGGCTTGGTGAAGGGGAGGGAGAATTTTCCAAACCATTTGACTTAAACTTGTTCAATGAATCGCTACAGATATTGGATATCATTCAAAAGAAAGTCCTTGTATTCGATTTGGAAGGCAACTTTAAGGAAGAAAAAGCAATCCCGTTTGAGGAACAAATTGTTAATTTTTTCCCCATTAATCAAGACCTTACAGCTTATCATATGGATGGCAGGTCTTTTGGATCTGAAGAAACGGACTTTATCAGGGTGTTTGACAATAGGGATGCTACCATTTCCATTCAGGGGGTGTCGGATATAGGAAGTACAGACGCTTATCAAGTTCCCATAGAATTTTCTGGACATGCAGGCAATGTTAGGTTTCTCCATGCTTGGACAGACACCATTTTCAAAATCTCTGAAAAAAAAATAGAGGCTGAATATATTTTGAATTTTGGCTCAGACCGCTTGACCAAAGAAATAAAGAAACTTCCTTTAATGGACATGCGGAAGTACATAATGGAAAACCCATATGTTTTTAATGCCGCAAATCTTGTTGAAAATGAGGAGTACCTGAGCTTTCAATGGACCAGAAGTAAAGCCGGCTATGCCAATTCTGAAGACCAAACTTATGTTTCCTATTTTAAGAAAAGCACAGCCGCACTATCTCATTTTCCATTGTCAGTAAATTGGTTGGGAAGCGTGAATTTACAAGGTCCCATTTATGGAGCTGAAGATTGGTTTTTTGCTTATATGGACTACGAAGAATGGAACGGGCTTTCAGAACCGCATAGGCAGGATCTTATTAAACAAAACCCCAATGTTAATACCGGTTTTTTGGATGCCGGTAATCCCATTATCGTCAAATATAGGTTGAAGGAAGAGTAAATTGAGAATGGGTAATTCTGGTTTAGGATAGTTTGGATCACTAGCCTCGCCTTTAAAATAGGGCTATTTCATCAGTCTTAGCCTTAATATCACAGCCACGGGTGTAGCCCGAGATTTAGTGAAAGCAAATTGTATGATTTTGTCAGTATAATTGCTCTTTTTTCTGCAACAATACTTCCAAAAACACTGACAAAATCTAATTTTAGGTTTCTTTAAGAATGATGGATCAGAAATACGGCAGGTATTTTATGAAGGTCCGGATGTTTTTTGCGCCAGTCAGCCACTTTTTTAGTTTGGATCATTTCATCAGCACCCGTAATATTGCTTGCAATACATAGCAAGGTATTGCTACTTAGATTGGCCAATAGATCTTCCAGCATCCGGTTGTTTCTGAAAGGCGTTTCCATAAACATCTGGGTGGTGTTTTCCCTAATCGATTTTGCTTCCAGTTCTTTGATTGCTTGGACTCTGTCTTTTCGGTCTATGGGCAAGTAACCATTAAAGGTAAAGGATTGCCCATTAAAACCGGAACCCATCAAAGCCATAAACATGGAAGAAGGACCTGGCAATGGAACTACTTTAATGCCTAATTTATGAGCCAAAGCTACTGCATTGGCGCCAGGGTCAGCTATTCCAGGGCAGCCTGCTTCAGAAATAATGCCTACATCATGCCCTTTTAATAAGGGAGCAAGTAATTTTTTTAACTGTATTTCTGGCGTTTTCTTATCCAGTTTTTCCAGGTGCACCTCTTCCAGTTTGACCCCTAGTTTAAGGCTACTGATATACCTGCGAACTGTTCTAAAATCTTCCACCAGGTAATGGGAGGTATTTGCAATTACATTTTTGACCACAGGTGCCATGATGTCTTGGCCTGTTTCGAGTACCAATACATTAGGTATCAGGTATAATATTCCCTTAGCTTTCATTATTTTTGGATTATGGAAAATGGAATGCCTTCTTTAGCAAAAGTACTTATTTTTATCGGACTGCTGTTACTGATTGCGGGATTGCTGCTTTGGATCCTGCCTAAATTTCCTGGATTTAGGGGTTTGCCCGGAGATATGGAGTTTAAAAAAGAAAATTTCACCTTTTATTTTCCCTTGGGTACCAGCATCCTGCTTAGTTTGTTGTTGACTTTAATGCTCTATTTGTGGAGGAAATTTGGGGGGTAATGGGATTCGAAACTTTGTGATAAAGCTATAAAGGATCGTTTTGATTGAAAGCGTTTATGGATAAATTTTGCGCCTCTTACAATTTTTTACTAGTCAATTTCGGTATTGTTAAACCCCATCCGGGGTTGAGACTCGAGAGGAAGGTTACTTGTCCGTGGGTAAAACCCACGGGTTTTACCCACGGACAGTATAAATCAGTTTTTTTCGCAACCCCAGCGTGGGTTGAACATCTTCGGTCAAGGCAAAATTAAGTATGTTTAAGTAGCCCAAAACAATTTTAGGAAGATATAATTTTTTCATTTATGATGCATTGGTTCAACCCTCCGGGGTTGCGTGTGAGCGTGAGATGAGGTGTCCGTGAGTAAAACTCACGGTTATTATAGTTCAGACCCTTTAGGCCTGGGTCACGACAATGTATTCCTTTCCACTCTCTTTCAAGTTTGATGTGGTATTGCTATTTAAGGAGGAACTGAAAGAAGCCTGCTGGGCTTCACCAACAATAACTACGGGTGAAAACCTGTGGAAAGGACGAATCATCTTTTTTCCCCAACCCCAACGTGGATTGGACCCGAAATATGCAATAGACAATCTATTACGTGCTGAAACCGCTTTAAAATCAGCCACTTCGTTGCTGTTTTCAATTTCACCATAGCGGTGCTATGCTAAAATTTTCAAACAGTCTGATTTTATTGCGATTGCAACACTTCCCGTAAACACGGGACAGGCTTCACCCCTGACCATTGTCAGGGCGGAGAAATCCTATTACATAATCCGGGTTGAACAAAAAAAGGGAGCCAATACCTATGATGAAAAATCAGTGTACATGCTCCCTAATAATTAATTTTAAGGACAATAATTCTATTAGAATTGAAGCGTCCTGTATCAGGTTCCTAGAAAAGCATTTAAGGTAGCCACTACCGCTTCGGGCTGTTCTGCATGTAGCCAGTGACCGGTATTTTTGATGTGGATAATGTGGTTGTCAGGAAATAAGTTCTCTATATCTTCCTTGTCACTGCTTTTGATATAGTCAGAATTGGCGCCTCCCATAAAGAGTGCGGGACCGGAAAAAGGCTTGTCAGAAGTTATTTCCTCGCCTACATTTTCGATTTGCTTGGTAATAACTGGAAGGTTGATTTTCCAAGCAAAAGCACCTTCTTTTCGGGTTAGGTTTTTTAAAAGAAACTGGCGGACACCACGTTCAGAGATATATTCGGTCAGTTTGTCTTCCGCTTCTTTTCTGGAGGAGAGGTTCTTAATATCCACCGCATTAAGGCCTTCCAAAATAGTTTGATGATGAACTGGATAAGGTCGAGGGGCAATATCAGCCACCACAAGTTTATTCACCATCTCAGGATATGTCAAAGCAAATTTCATTACCGTTTTACCTCCCATGGAATGCCCTAGAAAACTGGCCTTTTCCAAACCTTCTGCCTCCATAAATTCCTTAAGGTCTTTTGCCATTGCTTTGTAATTCCAGGTATCACTGTGTGGGGAATCTCCATGGTTACGTTGATCCAGTAGGTAAAGGGTAAAATTCTCCTCCAGCCCTTTTGCAATGCTCATCCAATTGTCAGCAGAACCAAATAGCCCATGCAGGATTACCAAAGGTTTTCCTGTGCCAGTTTTTCTAAAGTTTAATTTCATCGTTGGTTTGGTTTTATACTTCCAATTGTCTGCGGTACATCTGTATGGTGTTTTCCAGTCCGTAATACAGGGCATCACAGATAAGGGCATGTCCTATGGATACCTCATCCAGGTAAGGGATTTGCTCTTTTAGAAATTTCAAATTGTGTAAATCCAGGTCATGGCCAGCGTTCAAGCCCAAACCAAGTTCTCTGGCGATGGCTGCTACCTCTAAATAAGGAGCGACAGCCTTTACTTTGTCTTTGTGATAAGTACTGGCATAGGGTTCAGTGTACAATTCCACCCTGTCTGTTCCTGTTTCTTTGGCAGGTTCAAAATATTTGGATTCTGGATTGATGAAAATAGAAGTCCTCACCCCATAGCTATGAAGTTCTGAAATAAGGTCTTTGAGCATGTCTTTGTGCTTGATGGTGTCCCATCCGGTATTGGAAGTGATTGCCTCTGGAGGATCCGGCACAAGTGTTGCCTGTGCTGGTTTTGCCAGACGGATGATCTCCATGTACCTTTTGTCAGGGTAGCCTTCAATATTAAATTCCGTACTGACTTGATCTTTTAGTGCAAATACATCGTTATACCTGATATGCCTTTCGTCAGGTCTAGGGTGTACGGTTATTCCCTGGGCACCAAATCGCTCTGCATCCAAAGCTACCTGGACCAGATCGGGATTATTATGGCCGCGGGCATTTCTTAGGGTGGCAATTTTATTTATGTTTACACTTAATTTCGTCATGTTCCAAATATCAGCTAATTTTGTGCTAAATTAAATATATTGCGTTAACATCGAAAATACCGATAAGAATAAGACGTTTTTAATTTTTACATCCCATCAAGGAATAGATCAGTTTTAAACTTTACAAGTCAAATAAAGATAAGTCATGAGCTTAAAAACCAACATAGAAAAAGAAATCAAACAAGCAATGCTAGCCAAGGACAAAGACAGGTTGCGTGGATTACGTGCCATCAAGTCCATGATCATGCTTGAAGAAACCAAGGGAGGAAATGAAAATGGACTTTCTGATGCTGAAGAGCTACAAATCCTGACCAAAGCGGCAAAACAAAGGAAAGATTCTATAGAGATATTTGAGAAACAGGGTAGGAAAGACCTTGCCGAAGTGGAGGCTACTGAACTGGATGTGATAAGCGAATTTCTTCCTAAGCAGCTAAGTGATGAAGATTTAACTGCTGAATTAGAAGCGATTATTAGTCAAACCGGTGCGGCAGGTCCTAAGGACATGGGAAAAGTAATGGGAATGGCGACAAAGAAATTAGCTGGAAAAGCGGATGGGAAAGCAATTTCTCAAAAAGTAAAAGCCTTATTAAACCCGTAAATTAAATTGAGCACGATAGACATCATTATATTGGGCATGCTGGCTGTAGGGGCCTTTAGTGGCTACCGGCAGGGGCTCTTTATTGGGATTTTGTCTATCCTGGCTTTTTTTGTGGGTATAATTCTAGCATTTCGCTTTATGAACTGGGGGGCAGAGCTTCTTACCGATAAGGTAGAAAGCCTGACCTTTATGCTGCCTTTTGTGGCCTTTGTTTTGATCTTTTTGGCCGTAACGATATCAATCCGAATATTGGCCTATATTGTCAAAAAGGCCCTTGACCTGACCATATTGGGTACATTTGACAGCTTTGCTGGTGCTATTTTGGGTATCTTTAAATGGAGCATCATGATTAGCCTGCTGATATGGGTAGCCAATTCCTTTGAATTTCAGGTGCCCTCAGAAATGAAAAAAGACGCGGTGATCTATCCGGTAATAGTCCCTGTTGCACCTACGATGGTGGCTGTGCTAGATGATTATACTCCTATCATTGATACGGCAATCGCCACGATCAAGGAACTTGTAAATAGCTCTTCCAGTGATATTGTTAATTGATAACTTCGATTCCTTTTCCCACATTCTGGCTGATTATTTCAGAAGAACGGGTGAAAAGGTTACCGTATTGCGGAACAATGTAAGCCTGAAAGAGGTACAAACTTATGATTTTTCCGCTTTGGTTATTTCACCGGGACCGGAAACTCCTGATAAAGCGGGAAACCTCATGGAAATTCTTGCCCACTATTATGACAAAGTCCCTGTTTTGGGGATTTGTCTGGGACATCAGGCCCTAGGTACTTTTTTCGGGGCAGGTTTGGTGAGAAGTCCCTGGCCCATGCACGGTAAAATTTCTACTGTTTGCAGGACAAAGAATCATGAAGTGTTGATGGGTTTGCCTGAACATTTTAATGTTACCCGATATCATTCTTTAGAGCTAGAAAATATTCCGGATTGTATGGAGCTAATTCTTGAAGGGGAAAAAGGAGAAATTATGGCACTTGCTCATAAATACCTGCCTATTTTAGGGATTCAGTTTCATCCGGAAGCCCACCTTACCGAGCACGGACAACAACTTATTCAAAACTGGATAAATCTTATTAGTGAATTAAAAACAGCACAAATCCATCGTTAATTCTATAGACTATTGTATTTTTAAATGTCCATTAGGGTTATTTGCCTCAAAAAAAGGACAAGAAATTTAGTTATTTGAACCAAGGAGGGCTAGAACTCGTTTTATTTTTCGAATCCTTTTAATACCTTTAGCTACATGCGGGCGATAGAATTTATAAACAACCTTATACCTCCCCTAAAATTTACTGACAAAGTAAAGTTAGGCCTTTCCTGGATGGAAGAGATCAGGACGGACATACTTCCCGTGGTAGATAAGGGCGCGTTTAAGGGTTTTATTACAGATGAAATCATTTATGAGCTCAATGACCCTGAACTGAATATAGAATACATAGACTTGATAGGGACTGCAAGTATTGTGCAGGAGGACCGTCATATTTATGAAGTTTTAAGGGTGTCTTCTGAAAATCAGGTGAGTATGGTGGCTGTTTTAGACAAAGAGCTAAAGTACTTGGGGGTAGTTACGCAAGAGGGAGCTATTTCTGCATTTACTGAGAGCATCTCGATTCAGTCCCAAGGTGGGGTATTGATCTTATCTATGTTTATGACAGATTATAGTCTGTACGACATAGCCCGGGTAGTAGAATCCGAAAACGCAAAAATTCTAAGCAGCTTCATCTCCGATGACCCCCTTGATGACAGTAAAATCAAAGTAACACTAAAAATTGACCAAGTTGAGCTTCGGCACATCAAGGCTACGCTGGAACGTTTTGGCTACAGGGTTATTGACCAATACCAAGAGGAAGATGGTATAAGTAGTGATCAGGACCGTCTGGGCAACTTGATGAGATTTTTAGATATCTGATCCTACATGAACATATTACTTCACGGTATTAATATTTCCCCCCAATTTCAAACCTGTATTCACCAATTGATTCGCTCTTTTGTAGAAAGTGGATCAAAAGTACAGTTGACCAAAAACTTATTTAACTCTATTAAAAAGAGTGGAGGACTAAGTTCTGAGGTAACTGCGCTGGTTGGGAAAGAAGGATTGTCGGCAATTGATGTGGTCATTTCCATTGGTGGAGATGGCACCTTATTGGACACCATTTCCCTTATTGGAGCTTATGAAACGCCTGTTTTGGGAATCAATACAGGGAGAATGGGGTTTTTGGCTACCATAGCCAAAGAAGACATTGCTGCTGCTGTAAAGGACTTATTGGAAAATCGGTACTCATTGGAAGACAGGAGTTTAGTAAGACTTGAGTCAAGTGTTCCCCTATTTAAAGGGCTTAACTTTGGCTTGAATGAGTTTACCATTCACAAAAGAGATACTTCTTCGATGATCACCGTACATACCTATATAGATGGAGATTACCTTAATAGTTATTGGGCAGATGGGCTCATCGTATCTACACCTACTGGCTCTACTGGTTACTCGCTGAGTTGTGGAGGGCCCTTGATATCACCCCTTGCCAAAAACTTTGTGATCACCCCTGTAAGTCCGCACAACCTGAATGTCAGACCAATTGTGGTTTCTGATGACAGCGAAATCTCCTTTAAAATAGAGGGAAGGAGTGAAAAATTCCTTGTATCTTTAGATTCCAGATCTACGCCTATAGATGCGTCAGTGGAACTGAAAATCAAAAAAGAAATATTTGTAGCGAAGCTTGTTAAGTTTCACAATTACAGCTTCTTTGACACCCTGAGACAAAAATTGAACTGGGGATATGACATGAGAAACTAGTTTTAACAATATTTAACCCGCTCTATACTTAGTAGGGTTTTTTATTCGTTGGGTAGTTTATAAATTGCAACGACTTGAATAAATCCAGGTTTTACACATTAGCACTATCGGCTGTCTTGGCCATTTTAAGTTTGGGAACTACCCAAATGGCAAAGGCCCAACAGCATGAGATAGGATTAGGATTAGGAGCAGGAACCTATACCGGAGATATCCTTCGGATTATAGACCCTAACCAACTTGGTATTCAAGGAACGTTATTTGGCAGACGAAATTTTGACAATGCATGGAGCTTAAGAGCAGGCTTTACCGTATCTCGGCTTAACGGGGCGGATAGCATAAGTCCAATTGATGGGGTGGCTATGACCAGAAATGCCTTTTTTAAAGGTACTATGGCTGAAGTTTCCGCAACAATGGAGTTCCATTTTCTGGATTATATGAGCCACAGGTCTACTACCAGGTTTTCCCCATTTGGCTTTTTTGGTCTAGGATATGGATTGTTTTACGGTCAGGGCCAATCTTATCAAGCCGACCCATTTCCTGGAAACTATGCAGTAGGTACTGTAATTGTTCCCTTTGGGGCAGGCATTAAGTACAAACTAAAGGACCGTGTTTTACTTTCTTTTGAAGGTGGAGCTAAAGCAACCTTTTCGGACAATCTGGATAAAATTGGCGATGAGACCTTATATTTGCCTCGATATAGAATTGACCCTGGCACAGGAAATCAAGTGTTAGACCCCGCAAGCATAAATTTTGGCAATCAATCTGACCGTGATTGGTATTATTTTTTGGGCTTTACCATCAGCTATTCTTTTCATCAGATCAAGTGCTACTAGTACAATAATTGACCTCAGGATAGAATTTTTAAAAAAGAAGTGTCATTTTTGTAAATCAATTGAACCAACAGAGAATTTTGGAATGAAGGAAGTGATTGACAAGGGCAATATACCCCGGCATATAGCAATAATAATGGATGGCAATGGGCGTTGGGCGCAAAAGAAAGGCGCTATGCGAATATTTGGTCATAGAAATGCCCTGTCTGCAGTAAGGGATGCCATTGAAGGATCAGCAGAATTGGGAGTAGATTACATATCCTTGTATGCCTTCTCTACAGAAAACTGGTCAAGACCCAAAGAAGAGGTAGATGCGCTTATGGGAATTCTGGTAGAAGCAATTACCGATGAGGTACCTACCATGATGAAAAACAATATCAGGTTGGAAACAATTGGTGATATTGATAGTTTGCCCAAATCATGCAAAGAACACCTGAAAATGGGAAAAGAAAAAACCAAGGGCAATACCGGGATGACCGTAGTGCTGGCCTTGAGTTATAGTGGACGTTGGGAAATAGAACAGGCTGTTATAAAAATTGTCAAAAAAGTAGTTGACGGTGAATTACCGGCAGATGCTATCAATCAAGATATGATTGGAAAACATTTGAATACTGCCGATATACCAGATCCAGAACTGCTGATCAGAACCAGTGGTGAAATTAGGATCAGTAACTTTATGTTATGGCAATTGGCCTATACAGAATTATATTTCACAGAGGTCCTTTGGCCGGATTTCCGGAAAAAGAATTTGCATGAAGCCATACTTGCCTTTCAAAAAAGGGAAAGAAGGTTTGGAAAAACAGGAGACCAAACAAAGGCCTCTAATTGACAATACTTGTTCTGAAAGAATTGTGTTTCAGAATTATTGCCGCCTTGGAACAACTAATACCAGGGTTAAATTTTATCGTTTGAAATGAAAAAGAATTTATTAATTATTTACTTGCTGCTATTGACCGGAGTGGCAGAGGCCCAAATCAGATTGGGACAAAGCCGGTACACCAGTCAGGAGCCGGTAAATATTATAGACCTTAGTTATGCCAATCCAAAAAAGTATCGGATAGCTGAAATTGAGGCAGTGGGTTTAAATACACTTGATGAAACTGCCATTATCTCCTTGGCAGGCCTTCGCGTTGATGACCAAATTACTGTTCCGGGAGATGCTATTTCTGGTGCCCTGAAAAAACTTTGGGGTCAGGGTATTATTGGAGACGTAAAAATCCTTGTTACGAAAATAGAAGGAGATGACATTTACCTCCTTTTAGACTTGACTGAAAGACCTCGATTTAGTCGCTTTGACTTCACGGGAGTAAACAAGACCCAAGAAGGGGAGTTAAAGGACAAGGTAAATATTAGGGGTCGTGTTGTAAGAGACGATGTACTAAATACAGCCCAAAGGAATATCAGGGATTATTTTGTAGGGAAAGGATTCTTGAATACAGAAGTAAAAGTGGTGCAGGAAAGAGACACCACTCTTCCGAATAGCGTTAAACTTAGGTTTGATGTAGATAAGAAGAGCAAAGTTCGTATCAATGAGATCGCCTTTGATGGCAATGAAAATATTGCGGATAACCGCCTCAAGAAAAAAATGAAAGGTACACATGAGCATGCTCGGGTGTATTTTTTCAAAGATGTTGTCTCTCGTTTGCTAAATGCCAACCCAAAAAATATCGGTAATGCAGTCGTTAAGAGGAATCCTGTAACCGATGATCAGGTTAAAGAGTATATCAATAAGAATTTTAAACTCAATTTCTTTAATGGGTCCAAATTCGTAAAAAGTGATTACCGTGATGATAAAAATTCCCTTATCGCCTTTTATAACAGTAAGGGGTATAGGGACGCAGAGATTTTATCAGATAGTATTTTCCGTTTTGATGACAGCCGTATCAATATAGATATTGACATTGAGGAAGGCAAGCAATACTATTACCGCAAAATCGAGTTTTCAGGAAACTATATTCATACAGATGAAGAGCTTCAGGCAAAACTGGGAATTTTTGATGGCGATATCTACAATAAAGAAAAGCTGGATAAAAGGCTAAACTATGACCCACAACGTGGGGATGATGTGAGTTCTTTGTACCAAGACAATGGCTATTTGTTTTTTACCATTGATCCAGTGGAGGTCAATATAGAAGCGGATTCAATAGACATAGAATTAAGGATCTTTGAAGGACCGCAAGTAACGGTAAACAGTGTCTCTATAGAAGGAAATGAAAGAACCAGTGACCACGTGGTCATGAGGGAAATACGTATCCTTCCAGGACAATTATTTAATAGAAAAGCCTTGGTAAGAACCATTCGGGAATTGTCCCAAATAGGTTACTTCAACCCTGAAAACATTGAGCCGGACATGCGTCCTAATTTTGAGAATGCTACTGTTGACATTACTTTCCAGCTTGAAGAAAGACCAAATGACCAGATTGAGCTTTCCGGTGGTTGGGGTGGATTGTTTGGTTTTGTAGGTACTGTAGGACTTACTTTCAATAACTTCTCCATCAAGAACATCAAAGATTTCTCCAAATGGAGACCACTTCCTGTTGGTGATGGGCAGAAACTTTCATTAAGGGTTCAAGCCAATGGTAAAAGTTTCCAGAACTATAGTATGTCATTTACTGAGCCTTGGTTTGGAGGTAAAAAACCGAATGCTTTAAGCTTTAGCTTCAACCATTCCGTTCAAAGACAATTAAACTTTTACAGTCAAACCAATTTTGGTGAAGAACTAGGATCTTTTAAAATCACAGGTGCATCCATTGGCTTAGCAAAAAGAGTTACTTGGCCAGATGATTATTTCCAAATCAGTAATAGCCTTCAATTCCAAAATTATAATTTTGATGAATATGGGAATTACTTTGGCCTAAGCTTTAATACAGGTAATGCGAAAAGTGTGGCATTGAACACTACCATTTCTAGGAATAATTTAGATCAGGCCATTTATCCAAGGTTTGGGTCTAACATTACTTTGAGTGCTTCACTTACTCCTCCTTATGCTGCCCTGAACAATAAACTGACAAGTGAATCTTCTGATCAGGAAAAATACCAATTCTTAGAATACCATAAGTGGATGTTTGATGGCTCATTTTATACACCAGTATTGGGCTCTACCAAGCTTGTCTTGAGTGCTAGAACACACCTAGGTTTTCTTGGGTCTTATGGAACGAAAACGGGTATTATACCTCTTGAACGATTTGTGTTGGGTGGTGATGGTATGAATATGATGAACTTTGCTTTGGGTCAAGAAATTATTGGCCTAAGAGGGTATGAGAATCAATCCATCACACCTGGTAAGGAATTCAGAAACCAACCCAATGCACCGGTGCCTTATGGTGGGGTAGTGTATAACAAGCATGTAATGGAGCTTCGTTTCCTTGTTTCTCCTAATCCTTCAGCAACTATATTCTTACTTGGTTTTGCAGAGGCAGGAAATAACTGGGGAAATTATCAAGATTACAATCCGTATGATTTAAAAAAATCGGCCGGTTTTGGAGCGAGAATATTTATGCCAGCATTTGGCCTGTTAGGTATTGACTGGGGTTATGGCTTTGATGGTGTGTCTACCACAAGTGATCCAAACCCAGGACCAAGCGGAGGAATGTTCCACTTTACAATTGGTCAACAATTCAGATAATTATGGAAAAGTCCCTGAAATTGTTATTTTTGCTAACCTTTTTGCCAATTGTGCTAATGGGTCAGAAACTAGGCTATGTTGATACAGAATATATTCTCAACAAGCATCCTGATTACAAAAAGATTCAGGGGGAAATGGAAGCCCTAAGTGCAGAGTGGAAAAAAGAGGCACAAAATTTGGAGGAGGCTATACAACAAATGTATAGTGACCTTCAAGGAGAGCAGGTTTTGCTCACCGAAGAAATGTACCAGGAAAGACTGGCACTAATTAGGGAGAAACAAAAAGAGGCCAGGGCTTTCAATAATAGGATATTTGGCGACAACGGGCAACTGTATCAAAAACAAGCAGAATTGCTTCAACCGTTGCAATCGACCATTTACGACGCCATTGATCGGGTCTCCAAAAGAAATGGTATTGCCATTTTATTTGACAAAGCATCAAGTCCAACGTCCATAATCTATACGGACCCAAGGCATGATTACTCAGATTTTATATTAGAAGAATTAGGATTAGAAGAAAACAATTAAAATTAACCAAGTTTAACAATTATGAAAGCAAGAATTTTCCTATCAGCAATCGCCCTCTTTTGCTTTGGATTTGTAGCAAATGCTCAAGACGTCAAAATAGGGTATACAAATGTGGAATACATTATGAGCCTGATGCCAGAGATGGAGCAAATAGATGCTGATATCAAAGATTATAGCAATCAATTAGGTCAACAGATCCAATCTAAAAGCGCTGCTTTTCAAAGACAAATGCAGGAATATCAGCAAGGTGCAGCCGCAATGACTGAAGAAGCAAGAGGTATTAAGCAGCAAGAGTTACAAAAGTTAGAGCAAGAAATCCGTAAGTTTGAACAAGATGCACAAGCTTCCTATCAGCGAAAGCTTCAGGAATTATTGGAGCCTGTACAGACCAAGGTTTACAATGCTATTAATTCAGTAGCAGCAGAAAATAACTATTCTCATATTTTAAGTGAGTCTGCTGGTCAAGCACCTGTTCTTTTGTATACCAAAGACAACGATCCTTTTACAGATCTTGTATTGGCTAAGTTAGGCGTTGAAGCACCAGCTGCTCCAGCTGCAAACTAAGAAAGTATTTAAAAAATGCTAGGCCCGGTTGCTATTGTGACCGGGCTTTTTTTATTTTTGGATTCACTTAATTAAAAAAAGTATGTTTGGGAAATTTTTAATTGTCTGTTTTTTAGCCTGTTCACCTCTTATGGCTCAGCAAGAGCCTAGTTTTGACATGGAGGCCATGGAGGTTATGCTAGATGCTGAAGTAAATGGCTATCGGACTTTCAAATACGCCATTAAAAATATCGGGCCTGAAGCTGTGCCGGCAGGAAAGTACCGCGTGTTTTTAAAAGTAAATGGTAAGATGATCAGTTTTGATACCAAGACCTCTAGTATGAAACCGGGGCAATCCGTAGTTTATACTTCAGGTGAAAGGTTTCGTGCCAACCAACCAGGTAAAAAACTTAAATACACTTTGATTATTAGTAGCAAGGATGCCAATAAAAGGAACAACAAACTTAAAGGTGTGATTGTGCTTTAACCCGAAATATGCAATAGACATTCTATTACATAATCCGGGTTTAATCCTTTCAATAAGGGTTAAAATTCAATAAATTTAGACCTTTTTAAATAAGGCTACATATCCAATTTATACTTTGCAGGAGATGATTATTCTTATATCTCCAATATGTTTGTTGCATTCCTCTGAAGAAAGTAGTCGCTTTGGTGATAATTACTACCTATTTGGTAGAACTACTTTTTTCAATTTGAGGCAGGTAAATAATAATATTTGTAGCATCGACCATTCTTAAAATCACTTAACTTTGGATTGTAAGCGTTTTTATTTATGATAAAGCCGTAGGCTAGTCTATCAGAAAACAATTTATTTAAAGCACATAGATCATCCAGTTTGGGATTGTCTTTAATTGTAAACCTGTCCCCCACATAGGATAAATTGTCCAGGCCTTTTAAGGTTGTTAGGTTTGGGTGTAAGTCTATTAGTAGGTTTCTTCCTACAGACTGTAAGTTTTCCAGACCCTCTAGACTTTCTAATTTTAATATATCTCTAATGGCAAGGTCTTCTTGTAACTCTTCTCCAACTGGAAGACCATTAAGGCTTTCTAAACCGTGGATTTTACTTAAGTTTATGGATCCAGTGATTTTGAAACCCTCGGGAAATTTATTGAAGAAATTATCTATTTCCATATTTGAAAGGCTTAGGCCTTTGATTTCTTTTAAGGGTCTAAAAATCTCCCAAATTGGTTCCAAATTTGAGTTACTTCCAAATTCAATTGAACCTACAGATGTTAACTTTTCCAAATCAACAATAGACCTAAGCTTTGGGTTATACCATATGTGAATTGTTCCGCAATTTGTTAGATTGTTTAACCCGTTTAAGCTTGATAAATTGTAGTTATCTTGAATTCTCAGGAAATTTTTAACAGAGTTAAGATTTTCCAGACCTTTAAAGTTTGTTACTTTTGGATTTGAGGTAAAAGACCCTCTATTTTTAATTTCCTTGAGATTTGAAAACCCTTCTAATGATGTTAAATTAGTGTTATTGTGGATCGTTAAGTGATCCAAAGAACTCAGGCTATGAAAACCTTTGAGACTTTTTAATTGTGGATTTGTGTATATGAGGAGGTAACCAATTTGCTGTATTGATCTAAAGGGTGATAAATCTAATTGTTCATCACTTGATGAAATCGTTATACCTCCATTTATTTTTGTATAGCAGAAAGCCCCCAATTCATCAATTGCTTTCTGAGTTGATATTTCAATATCGCCCTCGAATGTTCCACCAACATTGGCGGATTCTACACTAAAATTAATTTCTGCTTCTTCTACACCAAAGTCTTCGGGAGTAAAGCATCTTGTTGATAGACTTGTTGTAGTAATTGTACCTATTTGGCTTTCTAGTGTTTCAAATTCGAGAGGAAGTGGATTTGTTATGATGGCTGAAAGTTTAGAATTTATAATTGGGCTAGCATATATCACTTCACCATTATTATCCATCAGGAATAATTCGCTAAGCGTATAGTTTTCTATTGGCAGATCTTTGATTGTCAAATTAATAGTGTAATCCTCAAACAAAAAATCTTCGAACTTTTTGGGATAGCCTTCAATAACTCCATTATCATTCTCAATTGAAAGCCAAATTGATTCAATATTATTTATTCGTTCTGAAGAAAGACTAGATTTAGCACAGCCTTCTATGTCAATGGCCAAAGAAATATTCCCAATGGGACGGATATCTGGTAAAGGATCTTTTTTGCAAGAAACACCTAAAGAAAGCATTATTATTACAGCTATTACTGTAGAGAAAGGGTATTTTCCCATGGAAATAAATGGATATTTAAGAATGGTACACTTGTTCTAGTGATTAAATAAGAGATAGTCAAAATTAACGAATAACTTCGGTAATTTATTGACGATAAAAATGTTATTAGTACGAGGAGAAATTAACAACTTGTAAAGTTCAGCAGTTGTCGTTTAACCCAAGGATCAATTCGGGAATAGGCTTTTGTCCATATTGGGAACAATTCGTAGCGCATTTTTATAATAGACTTTCTTGAGTACCTCATCGGGAAGGCCTAAACCATACATGCGCCAATAGGCGTGGTATTTTTTGTAGTAAGGGAAATACTCATCCTCGGTTTCTAACACCCTGAAATAGGTGTAAAATTCCTCCTTGTTATAGGCATCCTTTCCAAAAAGAATTCTGTCTTGGTAATCGATAAAGAACTTTTTAGCAGCTCTAGGTTGGCGGCCAAATTCAGCGATTACGGCTGCCATTCCAAAATTCACATTCGGGTATTTGTCCAAGTGTTCACCTGCCTTTGCCAGGTCATTGGCCATCCAACCCATATGTGCATTGATAAAAGTGGTGTTTTTATGCTTTTTGAAAACTGCATGCTGTTCTGCTATGATTTGCTCAAAGGGAGCAGGATTATCAGGCCCTCTTTTTCTGTTTGGGCGTAATTTTAATTCTAACCAGCGCTCATTATTGCTATCCATAGGTTCCCAAAAGGGGGCAGGGTCGGCAGCATGGATCAATACAGGAATACCCAATTCCCCACATTTGGCCCAGATGGCATCCAGATCAGGGTGGTTGATTGGTACTCTTTTTCCGTTGACATCTTTTACATTTAGGCCCAAACTCTTGTATATTTTTAATCCATTGGCACCATTTTTAACATCTGATTCCAATTCTGCTACAGCTTTTTCTTTCCACTCTTTGTTTCCAAAACCATTGAATGATAAGTTGGTGAAAACGATAAATCTTCCAGGAGCTTGTCCATTGAATTGTTGGATCATGGCTTTCATGTATTCCTGAGCGCCATTGTTATCACTGTTTCTGGAAAATCGTTTTCCACTTAGGTTTACCATGGTGGCCATGTTCAGTTCATCCATTTCTCTGATTAATTTGGCTACCAGTTCTTCGTTGACATTGGATTGGTGACTGTGTATGTCTACGAAGGGGTATTTTGCTCTTGTTACGGGGTTTTCAGGGACCACAAGGGTAGATTGTGGGTTATAGGATTCAAAATCCATTTCCTGCGAGAATAACATGGAATAAAAGGAACTGAAAAGGACAATAATTAACGAAAGTGCTGTAACTGTACGGAAATGATTTTTCATGGGCCTTGGAAAGAATAAATTGAAGGTCTTAATTTAAAACTTAATTTACAATCTTCAAGCTGTATCCCAGGTCTTTTGCAAAGTAATCTAAACCTGTAGTTCTTGATTATCCAGTAAATTTAAATTGTGCTAGGTGCTAAAGTTAAACCCGAAACAGGCAATAGATAATCTATTACCTGCTGAAATTGCTTCAAAATCAGCCACTACTTTGCTATTTGGAGATTTCACCATAGTGGGGTTATGCTAAAATCTCCAAATAGCTTGATTTTCATGCGATTGCAACACTTCCCGTAAACCCGGTAAAGACTTTACCTCTGACTATTGTCAGCGCGGAGAAATCTTATTACCTAATCCGGCTTAAAACTACCTCCTAATGCTGAATCTTGATTTTTTGCTGGAGCTTATTTTTAGGGTTTATTATAATACTTCCCTTTTTTAATTAATAAAATGTAGCAAAAATCTGTTTTGTACCGTATGGGCTTAAAGTCTATGTATAAATTTTTGTGTTAAGCCATGAATAAGTATTCCTTCCTGATTTTGTTGAGTTTTTTATTTTGTTTTTCCTGTGATGTATTTGATGGACCTGCTAACAGTTGTAGTGTAAGTGATCCAATAAATGATTTGCCTTGGTTGAATACCATGAAGGAAGGATATATTTCTGAATACAATTATATTGGGCAAGCCACCTATGAAGGTGAAACTGTATTTTATTTTGCAAGCTGTTGTCCTTTATGTAACTGGGCACTTAAAAGTTACAATTGCTCAGGAGAAAAGATTGAAGAGAGTCATACTCTTGAAGACCTGAAAAACAAGAAAGTGATATGGAAGACGGAAGATTCAAAGTGTACATTTGATTAATTGGGGGTCAAGTACCTTTGGGTTTTGTTAAGGGTTTTTGAGTTTGTACTGAAACCGTGGAGATTTATGGGGGTTGTTGCTTTAAAAGGTTTAACCCGAATATGCAATAGCCATTCTATTACGTGCTGAAATCGCTTTAAAATCAGCCACTTTGTTGCTGTTTTCAATTTCACCATAGCGGTGCTATGCTAAAATCTCCAAACAGCCTGATGTCTCGTCCTGAAAATGGTTGACACTTTTGTTTTTCAAATATAGTAAGTGTTTTAATTTCTAAGAAGTTTCATTTAACTTACAGTACCACGATAAAGCGGAGGCAAGCTCTGCTGAGGAGCAACTTGCCAAGGAATAGTCGTTTGGTCCGATAGCGTTGCTATTTTCAGACCGGGCCTTGACAGGTTCGGTCTTCTTTTTCCAATTATATTTCTTTCCAATAACGCGTTCGGTATCATGCCTTGTAAAACCTTCGTCATGTACTTGGTTAGGTGTTAGATTTCCTAAACTCTCGTGTGGTCTCATATCATTATAGATTTTGATAATTTTAATGATGTATTTTTTCGGGTTGATATTTGTTTCTCCTGCAATATCCTCCAGCCACTCTTCCTTTAGGATTCCATTTACTCTTTCCGCTATGGCATTTTCATGTGGTGAAGCGGGCTTCGTCATACTGATCCAAACTTTCTTCTTTTTCAATAGGTCGGTGTAATCATAACTGCAGTACTGTACCCCACGGTCCGAATGATGGACAAGGGAATAATGGTTAATGTTTTCTTGAGACTGGAAAGCCACCTTCAGGGCTTCAAGTGCTGATTCAGCCTTCAGATCCAGAGAAAGATTCCAGCCCACTATTTTCTGGGAATAAGCATCCGTAATAAGATACAGATACATGACTTGCCCATTTAGTAAAAGGTAGGTAATATCGGAAACCCATAACTGGTTGGGCCTGTAGACAACCATGTTTTCTACCAGGTTATGGTACTTCCTAAGCCAATGATGGCTTTGGGTAGTGAAAAACTTCCTTTTTCTTTTGGTTACTAATAACCCGTTCACTCGAAGCAAATCAAACAGTTTATCCCTGCCTATCTTGATTTTCATTCCTATTAGGTCTTTCTGAATCAGAGGGTTTATCTTTCTCAACCCCCATCTGGATGTTTTGGCCTTCTTTCTGATCTTTAAAACAAGACTCAAGACCACCTCTTCCTCAAATGCCCCGCGGTAAATATAATTTAAAGCTTTATAGTAGCCCTGCCTGCTCTTGCCAAACAATTCACAAAGTTGGGCCAAACTTACTTTTGGTTCTTCTTCTCTGAGTCTTTGAACTGTTTGGCACCAGACTTTTTTTCAAGATCTAGCCCATATTCTTCTTTGGCAATATCTACCATGATCTGGTATGCCCTGCCCTTCAAACGGCTAAGCTTCAGCTCTTCTTCAAGTTGCCTTATACGGGCTTTTAACTCACTATTGGAATCCTCTTTTATTGCCATGTTTTTTAAAATCGGAAGAGGATCTTTAGGAAGCCTTCTTTCAAGACCAGCAAAAATCCTCATCCATTCCAAGATAGCGGATTTGCTTTTAATTCCATAAATATGCCTTGCCTGTTCTTTGCTTAAAGTACCTGAAAGTACTTCCATAACGATTTTTCTCCTTGCATCTTCGGAGAACTTTTGTAATTCACTCATTTTGTCCGATTATAGGTTTACAATTTTTAATTAAATTGTGTCAACCTATTTCAGTACACGACCTGATTTTCTTGCGATTGCAACACTTCCCGTAAACACGGGACAGGCTTCACCCCTGACTATTGTCAGGACGGAGAAATCCTATTACATAATCCGGGTTTAAGGAATATTGCCTAGATTTTCTTTTACTTTTTGGTATTCAGCCTTCAATTTATCCAGTTTGCTTTTTTGCTCCAAGTATTCAGACTTCAGTATCAAGCCCTTTCGTAGGTTGCTCAATAGTATGGTGTCTACATTTTCCGCATTTTTCACAGTATTGCAAGTCCTACATGAGGAGACCAAATTGGATTTCCAATCGTATCCTCCGTTGGCCTTTTCATGGATGTGATTGAGGTAAAAATCAGGAGCCTTAAGTTCACAGAGGCAGTAGAAACATTTTTGATTGTCTCTTTTTAAGATCTCGTTTCTTTTGTTTTCATCCGTCAGAATATCCTCTTCCGAATCTCCATATATGCTTTCCTCAATGGTATCTTCAATTTTAATTAACTTTTTTATGGCTTTGATTTCAGAAGGTAATTTGACAATGTACTCATTGATTTTTCCGGGCCGTTGTAATTTTTCTAGAATACCGAATTTTACCAAGTCATTGATTCCTCGCTTTACCACATCCTTAGACATGGGGTTTCCAAAGTTGGAAAGCATGTTTTGACCTAAGGCGGATATTTTGAGCTTGATTTTTCTATTACCTATCGAGTAATAGGCCCTTTTGAAAAATAGCATGTAAAGTGCAAAAGAGCGGACTTTTAGGAACCTGGGTAAATACTTTGTTGCATAATCAAATTCCATAAGGAAATCGCGAACTGAGATGGATTCGTATTCTGGCTCCTCGGCTTGCGTAATTATTTCTTCAGCTTTGCTTAAAATGTACTTCTTCATGTTTCAATCATTGCTAATAATTCGTTTTCGCCCAAGCTTAGCCTCTATTGTTCTAATCTTTGTGCCCAATTATCTCTTAAAAACGAAATAATTGGGCATTTATCCAAATTATTCTCATGTAATAATTTCTTTTGTTAAGGCAAAGCAGGTGTTGGCAAGGTAAAGGCAGTAAAGCACTTACAAAGCAGGTGTTTTAAGGAAAAAACTTTTCCTAATTAGGCTTAAGGCATAGGGCTCGGAATATTGTAAAGTCTGGTCTCCCTTTGTGGACGGTTTGCGATATTTCCCCTATTTTTGATGCAAATTAGAATTGCTCATGATAAAAATATATACCGATGGTGCCAGTAAAGGCAATCCAGGAAATGGAGGCTATGGTGTGGTATTGCTCTATAAAAATTTAAGAAAGGAACTTTCCGAGGGTTTTCGCCTGACCACCAACAACAGGATGGAGCTCTTGGCAGTGATCAGAGGTTTGGAAGCATTGAAAGTAGAAGGTATACCAATTACCATCTATTCGGATAGTAAATATGTCGTTGATTCAGTGCAAAAAGGCTGGATATGGAGTTGGCAAAAGAAAGGCTTTAAGGGTAAAAAAAATATGGACCTGTGGAAAAAGTACATTCCCCTTCACATGAAATACAAACCTACTTTTCAATGGGTGAAAGGCCATGCCGGCAACCCTTTAAATGAAAGGTGTGATGAATTGGCAGTAACAGCCGCTACAGGGTATAATTTACCTGCAGATGAAGGTTATGAAGCTGAGCAAAACGCAAAATGAAACGCAGCCCAAACACCTATTTCCAGTTCAAGCAGTTTAGAGTGGAGCAGGAGCGATGTGCCATGAAAGTGAGCACCGATGCGGTAGTGCTTGGATCACTAGCAGTGGCAAAGACAATTCCTGATACTATTCTGGACATAGGCACTGGTACAGGGGTGCTGGCATTGATGATGGCGCAAAAGTACCCAGTTGCCAGCATTGATGCGGTGGAAATTGACAAGGAAGCCTTTGAACAGGCTAGGCAAAACGTTTCCTTTAATAAGCTAGGGATTAATATCAAGGTTCACCAACAAGCCTTTCAGGAATTTGAACCAAGTAATATCGAGCAATACGATCTCATTATCACCAATCCTCCTTATTACAGTGGTCAATTACAAAGCAGCAAACAAAACATCAATTTGGCCAGGCATGAACAGGGCCTTAACTTCACCGATTTGTGGACGGGAATTGATCGTTTGCTGAAAACAGAAGGGGTGATATGGCTAATATTACCTCCCAATGAGATGGAGGCTTTTAAAAGTCTTGGAACAGAGAAGGGCTTTTACGCAAATACCCAAACCCTTCTTCAGGACAGAGAAACCAGTAAAGTTCACCGTGTGATCGCTTCCTTTGCTAGAATAAAGCCAGACGAACCCGAAAAATCTGCATTGGTTATAAAAGACGCAAACAATGCCTATACCCCCGAATACATTGCTTTATTGAAAGATTATATGCTGCATTTTTAATTGCAGATTTTGGGTTTAATCCTCGCTAATAATTTCTATGGCTCTTTCCAGCAATTCGTCTCGGCCTGCTTTAATGCCTTCAATGGTTGGTTTTACCTCAATGTCCGGCACAATTCCGATACGTTGTGTTTCTTCTCTATTTGGATAATATACTCCAATACCAGAAATCATTGTTTTAAGTCCACCGGGCAAAAATAATGAAGATACATTTCCATCTGCTCCTGCTGTAGTACTTCCAATAACTGTCGTATTGTCACCAGCTCGGAATGCCATGGCAGTATATTCTGCCTGACTTTGCGAAAACTCATTAATCAGTACCACCAACTTGCCTTTGTATGATTTACCCGTGCTAGGGATTTCCAAATTTTTTGTAAATGAGAATTCACCAGGGTTATTGATATTTCCTATGGTGAATTTTACAAATGGTGTTGAAGAAGAAACAAAAAAGGAGCCTAGACTAAAGGGCACGAAAGTGGATGGGTAATTTCGAATGTCAATAATTATACCCTTGCTGTTCTTAAAATCTTTCTTGATATTTTCGATGTCTTCTTGTTTTATGGTAGCAAGTGTAACATAGCCAATGTCGTTTTCTAGTTTCCGATAAGACTTGTTATAGTTTTTTCTGAACCAGGTAAAATAATCAAGACTATCTTTTGGGTAGAGTTTAAGACTTGTCGCATTTTCTTTAGCGCCTTCGGATATGAAATCAATTTTTACTTCATCATCATTTGAACGTAAAATATCGATTGAAATATTTCTTAATCTTGCAGCCTCATTTGAAGCAGGATAATATTTCGATTTTTCATTTACGATTTCTTTTATAGGTCTTCCATTTATTTTGGTGATTATATCGCCAACTTTTAAACCAGTATTTTCTATATGTTCTTCATTATAAAAATCTGCGACTACTAATTTATCTTCTATAAATCTAAGGTTTACTGGAGGGAAATTTGACCCTTTCCACGCATTGATTTTATCCCCTCCTCCCCAAATATTTGCATGCGTATCCTGAATATCGCCTATAAGTTGAAGTGCAGCCAGCTCATATTCCAATTCGTTTTCTGTATCTAAGAAAACGGGAATATATTCTTTAAGCTTTATATTCCAATCTGAATCCATTAAGTGTTTGTAGGGGAAAAAATAATTGATCATGTTCCAATACCTGAAAAGAGACAAAAGTCTAAATCCATCATCAGGATAGGGCATGTTTTCGTAAGAATTTTCATTTATAAAATCCGGGTTACCTACACTGGGAGTCATTTGTATATAATAGTGTCTGCCTTGCGAACGGTTATTGTAAACAGAGAGTAATTTATCTTTTAGCGCCGAATCTTGGTTTTGAATCCAGGTTAGATCCGGCTTGAGTATCGCATTTTCATCAGTTGGTATACAATCTGTACAGTTTGTCAATGGATTTAGTGAATCAATCCAATCGATAATAAGTTTGTTTCTGTCAGCTTCATTTTTAGCCTCGATATAAGAAGGTAAGAATCTAAATAATTCATAGTCCCAATTGTAATTCCCTTTGGCAATTTCAGGATGGTGGTATTTGAGAAAGCCCCAAACCCGACCCAATAATTCAAGGTCATCGGTTTTTTCGGCCGTCAATACAGATAAATCCAATAAGGAACCTTTGTCAAAGGCTGTATCAAGTATTGCCTTAGGCTCTTCAATTTCGGCTTCCGTTAACGTTTCAATATTTTCTCCATCGAGGGTTAAATAAAAATCATCAAACCAGGCTTCACCTTTTCCGCTAAGAATACCTGCTACATATATAGTCTCTGATTTTTGAGGGTAATTGACTGTGATGCTGTATTTCTGCCAATCTTTAGTTCCCTTTATTTTCTGGTCATCCATATTGGCAAATGCTAAAATGCCTTCTTTGCCATCAATTCGTAGCAAGAGCCCAGCAAATCCATTTGTGACATTTTTGATTTTCATATACCCTTCAAGCCTTAAGGTTTTTCCGGAATAAATTGCAGGAATAGGATAGGCGATACATCCAAATTTTCCAGTATCAGTAGCCGTGATTTTCACAGCATTTTTCCCTGAATAAGTCAGGCTGTCTATGGATAAATTATAATCGCCCCATTTAAACCAGCCGTCTGAAAGGCTGGATTTATCTTTTTGACTTTCAAAGTCAAAATTGAATTTGCCATCATTCTGGGCTTGACAATAGTATGCTGCCAATAAAAAAAGGAATACAATAAAGTTTTTCATAGCTCATTTTTTTTTAACCTATCCATTGTCGTATTGGTACCTAAAGCACAATACTAAATCAGCAATGTTGAAGGCCTAGATGTTGTAAGTATTTAATCACTACACATCTAAATTACAACTATTTTTATAATTGAAATTGAGAGGATGTAAACTTTAAAGTTTTTTAACAGAAGTTTTAGGTGTAAAAGGGGAGGTCTATCTTATCCAACTTTTATATTTTATGTAGACTGTAAGGTTTTTGCAGCCAAGGGCATGAACCATTGGATAAAATCTATAATACAACATGATTTTATCAGCGTTGCTGCTTTATTTCTGCAACAATACTGATAAAATCACGATGCCAATTAGTGGCCTTTTGTTAGTTGAAAATTTCTTCGATTCTGGACTATGATAAGGCTTTAACTACCTATTTTCTATTGTGCCATTTTTATAACCATAGCCATGCCCTTGTGTTTTCCCAAGTTATAATTCATCACATTCTTTGACGTTAGGGTTCTTGTCTCTAATGCTACCCTGCTGTGGGTTTTCACTTCTTCATCATCCGTGAAAATTATAGCGGTATATTCTTGATTTGGGTCTAAAAATTCGAATGAGATTTCACTGTCTCTTTCCTGCATTCCATTAAGCGCCCCGACAAACCAGGTGTCTTCACTTCTTCTGGCGACAACTGCATATTCTCCTGGGTAGCTGGATAGCACTTTAGTGTCATCCCAAACGGTAGGCATTTGGTCGAAAAATGTCAATTCAGGCACCTCCAAGATAAAATTGGTACTGTTTCCAGCTCCTTTATGTGCTCCCGGAGAATTTTCAGGTCGGTCGTACCAATAAAGGAATTGCCAGGGGCTGTAGATCATTACTGCCTTTGCCAGTTGCGAAGCATGTGAGCCCATTTTACTGTCCACTCTTTCTGCAAAATAGCAGTTGGTATGGTCACCGGCACCTGCCAGCATACGGGTAAACAAGGTTTTTAAAACCATGGTATTGTCAGGAGATTCCTCATCCCCGCGAATACCTTCTTGTGTCATCAGGTTTGGATAGGTGCGAGAATAGCCCGTTGGGCGGTATTCATCGTGTATGTCTATCATAAGACCATGGTCTGCGGCCTTTCGTACCGCCTCATGTAACCAGCTGGTCCATTCCTGTGGACCTACATTAACAAAGCCATATTTGATACCTTTTACTCCCCATGATTTTAATAATGGCAATACTTCATCCAGTTGTTTTTCTAAAGCTCTTCGGTTGACATACAAAATCACCCCTATTCCTTTGCTTTCTGCATATTTGATTACCTGCTTGAGGTCCAGAGGGCCTTTGGAGCGGTTTGGATCTACTGTAATGGTGGTAGCATCCGAAGCGTCATCGTATTCATTACCATACCATCCGGCATCAAATTCAATGTATTGTAAATTGTGTTTAACAGCAAAATCTACACAGGCAATCCCCCCATCTGTGGTGAGCGTAACTTCACGAATAACCTTTCCGGGTTTTATCCAATCTGAGTTTTTTATGGCATTTGGAGCATTGAGGTTCAATAGTAGGTAATTGTTTTCCAGTAATTCACCCGTTGAATTTCCTGCCATGATTGTTCTCCAAGGGCTTGTAAAAGGCCCATCAAAAACCACTTTGCTGTCAAGACTGGCAACCAGGGTAGTGGATTTTTCATCGGCCAATGCAAATTTCATTCTTGCAAAATCAACTAAAGCAGCTTCTCCAAGGGCTACAAATAAAGAATCGCTCAGCTCTGCCAATAATGGGCGTTCAACAATCTTGTTGCTTATTTCCGCTAACTTTGTTTTGTTAATCGCGCCTTGTGCCTGCTCGGAAACCCATACTTCTGAGTTGGCAGGTAAGGTGAATTCGGTTAGTTCAGCATCAATGGTAAGCTGTCCTGCATTTTCAAATGCATACTGAAAGGCAAGCCCTTCATTGTATGCCCTTATGTTGAGTTGGAAGAGAGGCATTTTTTGGTCCTTTGAACTAAAGGTAACAATGGACTGATGGTATTGCTCTGGATAAAGGTTTCTTTCACCATAAACAGGCTTCCAATCTGTTGCTACTTTACTTTCTTTAACCTCTTTTATTTCAAGGTTTTGGGTGGTGTTGCTTGTGTCAGAAAGCTCAAATCCAAGTATAGACTTTCCTATGATCTCTTTATCATCAAAAAATGCGCGATAATATAGCTGTGAATCTTCAGTCAGTAATTCAAACCTAAATTTTCCATTAGGGCTGCTTACATGAACATCATTGGCGCTGGTGCAGGATTGAAATACAAGCGCTAAAACAAAAATCCCAAGAGATCTAAAAATATTTTTCATTTAAAAGGTAAGGTTTATTGATATGAATATTTTCTGTCAGACAATACAGAATAAAATTTCGATGTTAACTTTTCAGTTTTCGAGCAATCATTCCCATTTTACATACTTCCGCCAATTGTGTTGTTCTTTAAAGCCAAGTACTTCACGTATTTTTTTATTTGAAAACAAAGCTTCATGTTCTTCCAATTCACGGGTAATCGGCACACCGGGGAAAAATTGTTCTGCCAATTCTTTGCTAGGAATAATAGCACCATTGTGATCATTTCCCGCGTTGAATACCTGGTAACCAAGTCCGTCTTTTTGCAAACACAAGTCTACAATCTGTCCAAGGTCTCGCGCGTCGATATAACAGAAAGCATTTCTTCTGCGCACTTCAGGGTTTTTGAAATAATGGGGAAAGAGTTCAGCATATTCGTGGGGCTCAATCACATTTCCTATACGCAAGGCATATATATCAAAGCCTGATCTACGCTGAAAACTGCGGGCAGTTTTTTCATTGACTACTTTTGATAAGCCATAACTGTCCATGGGGTCTACATCATAACCCTCTTCTAAAGGTAAAGAATTAGGATCAGTTGGGCCATCAGAAAAACAGACACCATAGGTGGTTTCCGAAGAAGCGATGATGATTTTCTTAATGCCAAGTTTGACCGCTGCTTCTATTACATTGTAGGTACCCATGGTATTGACACGAAAAGTTTCATTGTCAGGGTTGATCAGAATTCTGGGAACGGCAGCAAAATGCACCACTGCATCAAATTTTGGTACCCCATTTCCAGGCTCTAATTCATCTAAAGCGGCGTAGGAACTCATGGCATTGAACATTTGCCCAGAGTCTGTTATATCAGCTATCAAATTGTCAACCCCAGGATGATCCAAAGGTTTCAGGTCTACATTCATCACCCTATGTCCATGGGCGAGCAGATAAGGGACCACATGTTTACCTGCTTTTCCCGATCCACCAGTAAAAAGAATTCGTTTTTTAGTCATGTTTAGTGAGTATTACTTGAATAGGCTTTCGTTTAACGGTTTGGCTAAACTGGGTTTTATTGCAGTTTAGCTTTTTTTATTTCTTTCAAACAATCTTTAAGTTCATCTTTTTCTTGATCGCAATCTGAATTTTCAATTCTTTTATTGATGAATTCTTCTACACCACTACAATTCAGATTTGCAAGGTTAGCAGAGTTCCATTCAATTGAGTCCTTACAATTGGGATCATAATTTGATCTAATCCAGCTCAATATTCTTTGGCTAGATTCAACATTAAGTCCTTGCTCGTTATAGCCCTGATAGGAGATTAAGTTATTAATTTCTGCCGCACCTTGTGATTTAGAAATTGTATTATCATTTTCTAATAAATTAATTAGTTGAATTAAATAATGATTCACTTCTTTAATATCAAGAACAGAAGGAAGTAATTCTATGTCTGTCAATTTTTTTAGTCTCATTTTCCAATTGCTACTAACATTCAGCAATATTGACCGGGATTTTTGCTAGGCCACCTTCAGATGTTTCTTTGTATTTTGATTTCATGTCCAAAGCCGTTTCCCACATTACCTGGATAACATTGTCTAAACTCAGCCGGGCTGCAGAAGAATCGCTTTCCAGAGCCATGTTGGAGGCAGTGATGGCCTTAATGGCCCCCATGCTATTTCTTTCAATACAAGGAATTTGTACCAAACCGCCAATTGGATCGCAGGTCATGCCCAAATGGTGTTCCATTGCTATTTCTGCGGCTTGGCATACCTGTTCTTTTCTCCCGCCAAGTGCTTCTGTAAGGGCGCCTGCTGCCATAGAACTTGAGACACCTATTTCAGCCTGACATCCTCCCATGGCTGCAGAAATAGTCGCCCCTTTTTTATAGAGGGTACCGATCTCTCCTGCAGTGAGTATAAATTTCACGATTTCATCCTCATCAAAATTTGGCGTAAAACAGTAAGCATACATCAGTACTGCAGGGATCACGCCTGAGGCCCCATTGGTGGGTGCAGTAATGATTCTACCAAAAGAGGCATTTTCTTCATTTACCGCTAAGGCAAAAACACTTATCCATTTGTTGACAGTGTTAAAATCTTTTGGCCCTTTTTTTATGGCCTTGATCCAATCCGCTACATTATTAAATTTTTGTCCCTGCAAAAACTTTTTGTTCAGATCGTAAGCCCTTCGCCTAACCTTAAGCCCTCCCGGTAATAGCCCTGATTTATTTACACCTCTAAAAATACAGTTTTTTATTTCGTTCCAAATGTTAAGGGCTTGTTTTCTGGTTTCGGCCTCACTTTGCCAGGCCGTTTCGTTAAGCATTACCAGCTCAGAAATGGTCAGGTTAAGTTTGTTACAGTTATCCAAAAGGTCTTTTTGGGTATGACAGGGGTATTCAGTTTTGATAGGGTTTTGGGCTATTTGGTCAGAAGCATGGGTGACTACAAAACCACCACCTACGGAAAAATATTCCCGCGAAACAGTAGTGCCATCACTTAGGCTAGCATCAAACCGCATCCCATTCGGATGGTAATCCAAACTTTTTTTGAATTCAAAAAGGATGTGTTGTTTGTAGTTAAAAGGAATGGCATGGCTTTCTGAAATATTGATGCAAGCGTTTTGATTTATTTGGTCAATTTTTTCATCTATTTTATCCGTATCGATAGTAAGGAAATCCTCATTAGAGAGTCCCAGCATCACGGCTTTGTCGGTACCATGTCCTAAGCCTGTTTTTGCCAGTGAACCATACAAGTAGGTTTTAATCTCTGTGACTTCGTTGATTTGCTTGTTTTTATTCAGGTGATTTAAAAAAGACAGGGCTGCCCTCCAGGGTCCCATGGTATGTGAACTAGATGGTCCAATGCCAACTTTTATTATTTCAAAAATGCTTATTGATTCCATATTGATTTTTGGCCTTACCCATTCCAATTTATAATGTAATGTAATTTACGCCTAAGGATTCAATAGGTAATAATCTAATGGGGCTTTAATTGATTTAACGCTCATTGAGTCAAATCAAATTATGAATTTTTGGCTAAACAGAAAATTTATCTTTTTGCCAATTCATTGGATTGGTGGAAATGTAATGTTGTATTCTTTCGAAGGAGGCTGAATTTCGGATGATTTAGTCCTGTCCAACAAATTAACAATTATCCATTAGTAATTAACAATTGCCATTCCTTTTATCCAATGGTATGCGCTTTTTTGGATTGCTTTTTAGTGAGCGCATGAAGGAATTCAGGGGCAAAGTCCGCCCCACAATCCCAGCCAATTGTCCAGCGGTCTTGGGTGAAGTTTTTAAAATAATTTATATCCTTTAATGGTTCGAAAACTTCTCCCCATATTTCGTCTTTTAAATCTACGGTCCCAGTTAAACCGTCTGAAAAAGTTAACCTTATTTGGTAATCTGATACGTATTCCGCTTGTTTGACTTTTATGAGTAGTGTATTCCCTGTTATTAGTCCAATGGTTTAATTTTGTTAAGAGGTTTCCGTTCTTCTATTCGTTACCAGTTTTCAAGTAGCGCTTCTTTGTTTTGATCCAGCCATTCATATACAAGAACTAGTGCTCTTCTTGAAATTTTACCTGTTAATTCTCCTGTTTCAATATTTACAATCGCCTCATAATCCTGATACTCTACGTGAAAATGAGGAGGATTATATTCATTGAAGTACATTTTGATAATTATTCCGTAAAATCTGCTAATCTCTGGCATCCTTATTAATCAAAGTTTAACATTTTAATATACGTAAACCTGATGTAAACAATTGGCTTTAAATGGATAAAATCTGGCTTTGCAATTATTTCCTATTCTATTTTTCAATTCGCAGGATTGCTTATCATGAGGTATTTAAGCCTAGTTATTTAAAATAATTTTCATAAAATATAGAAAAATGTTTTTTTCTTTAATCTTTAGTTTAGGCCTAATTTTTTTAATCTTATTATACAAAGCATTCCACCTATCTTCTATAGATTGTCCTTGGATAATCGGACATTCTAATATGGTCTTTCTCTAACTCATTCAATGCATTCTTAGCAATCCATATTGCTGCAGGGCTTTTTGTTTCGAGTATTTCTTGGGTCACAAGTATGGCTTTTTTATTGAGGTCAGTGTTTCTTTTCCCAATATTGCGCAATGCCCAATTCACAGCTTTTTTAACATAGATTCTCTCATCATTTGCTTCTCGCTTAATGATGGGGAAGAAGGGTTCAAATATTGAATTGTCTGACAATTTATCTGCCATACAGTAGGAAGCCATAATTGTAAAGCCTGCTCTTTTTTCAAATTCAGGTTTCCTTTTTGTCCATTCCAAGATCTTTTCAAGGGCGAATTCACTTTTAGCAAACAGCCCCATAGAAAAACTATCACAAACCTCCCAATTCTCAAAAGTTTTGACCCATTTTTCCATCAAGTCAACGGTAACATCCTTGGGCTTGAAAATTTTGCTACATAAAATGCGGGCTTCGTAAATACCGCTATCAAAAAGTTGCAGGGCAAGTTCATTGTCCTTGCCAATCTCTTTAGCGATCTTCTTTAGTTCTGAATGATATATCCCCAAAGAGTTATTAGAGACAATCCCAAATTTCCTTTCCTTAAAAACGACCTTTTCAGGATTTTGAAGCGCGTAAAGTAGTTCTATGGTTTCCTTATAGGTCAATATTCTTATATTTTAAAATTGTAAGCAGCAGTATGAATTCTAAAATTTCACCCCAACACTCCAATCCATTAACGATTAAAAATTAACCATTAATATTTATCATGTATAAAATACAATAGCTTTTGCAGTTCTTTCTTTTGCACACTGGAGCTTCCGCTGTAGTTGTTGAAAAAAGTGCTGAAAAGCAAGGTTTTGCCACTTTTGGTAATAAGGAACCCACTTAGGGCAGTGCTCATAGCAAGGGTGCCGGTTTTGGCGTAAATATAGGCAGGTTGCCCCGGATCTGCCGGGTACCAGTTGCGTATAGTACCGGATTCTCCCCCTGCCGGGAAGTAAGCCTTAATTTTTTCCATAGGGATTTCTGAATGGATTTTTTGAAGCAGTTTGATAACCGAGCGAGGGGTAAACATATTCTGTGGAGAAAGCCCAGATCCATCCACCCACTGCGGCTCATCAGGTAGGTCTGCCAAGAAGTGTTTTTTGGCATAGGAGATGCCTTCGCTGATATTGATGGAGTCTAAAACAGCATCAGAGACCAGGGCCATCAGCTGTTCGGCCAAGAAATTATCACTAATTTTCATCATCTGCGCATACAAGGAATCTGCCTTAACCGTTTGCAATTTCTCATGTGGCCCTTGGGTAATGCCCTTGTTTTCCAGGAGTGTTATTTGTTTTCCCACAGCTTCCTGCAAGAGGTTTTTGGTCAATGTGGCAGAGGTAATAAATGGTTTATCGGTTGCAAAAGTCAAGCTGTCTTTTTCTTTGTTTATGGCATATTCATAGGTATTTCTTTTAAAGTCTCTTTGGATAAAATAATTATCTGGAGGCGTTCGATTTGATGGCATTAGAGGTAAAAGGACAGATTTTGGATAGGGTGATGCTTCCGCTAACTCAGCTCTTTTAGAAAAGCGCAAAACATTTCCATAAATGGGCATGGCGGATCGCTCAGCAGCAAAATAGTAAGGAAACCAGTTCCATGACCAACCCGGGCCATAGCTGGAAAGCTGCTCAAAATTATCCACTAGATACAATTTTTTATCTTCCTTTTTTAGAAAGTTCACAACAGTACTGTCCTTAAAGTCCGGATGCAAAAGTGAGGGGTCACCTGTTCCCCAAAAAATTAGCGAATCGCCCTGGTAGGTATAATTCAAACCGTTGATGTATCCATCACCCAGGGCTTTGTAACTGGAATAAAAGGTAAATATTTTAGTATTGGAGGCTGGGATAAAGTATTTGGCTTCGTTTAATTTTACCAGTGTTTTGTCCTTTACCGGATCATAAAGCATAAAACCCATGTGCCCTTTTTCAAACACATCTGAAGTACGTACAGTCTTGTTGATTTTTTGAACGGTGCAGGAAAAGAATAGCAATATGCACAACCATTTACAATGTTTCATAGGGTGAGGATCTGAGAAATACATTTTAACCCGAAATATGCAATAGACAATCTATTACGTGCTGAAATCGCTTCAAAATCTGCCACTTCGTTGCTGTTTTCAATTTCACCATAGCGGTGCTATGCTAAAATCTCCAAACAGCCTGATTATCTTGTGATTGCAACACTTCCCGTAAACACGAGACAGGCTTCACCCCTGACTATTGTCAGGACGGAGAAATCCTATTACATAATCCGGTTTTAATCTGGCTTTTAAACCATAGGAAAAGTAACATTTTCCGTCCAATTGAGGAAGTGAATTTAGCAATTACTGGCAAAATCCCGATTTAATTGTGATCAATCAGTTTCGCAACAAAGCTTAGGTAAATTGATTTTGTCAGCATTGTTGCAGAAAAAAAAGTAACAATACCGCCAAAATCCGGAGTCGGTTATACAATTTACCATGGGAGCAGCCCATGGCTTTATGTACATCATTCTTTCTGGGTTGAAAGGTAAGTTTTCGTTGTTTTTAAGAAATATCCCCTCTTTTTGTCATAAAGAGGGGATTTAAAACTATTACTCGTTCCACCAAATCCTGTCCAAAAGGGTGACATCAGGGACATTTTGCCCATTTCTGCTCACCTCATTGTCTGGATAGGCAAGCCTTCTGATGTACTGTCCGTTGAGATTGCCATTTAGGTTATCAGGTAAGGTCATGTCTTTATAACTGTAATCAAACCTTCTGGCATCATTCCAGGTTTCTGGGTGGAGGAAGAGGGCGACCCATTTTTCCTTCATTATATCTGCTAGGCTAAGAGAGGATGCTCCCATGCTTACTTCTGGATTATTGAGATAAGCCATTTTATCGTCAGCGCTTACCTCTAGCATGTCCATATGGGCTTCAATTCCCTCAAGATAGGCGGCATATGCCCTGTCGGGGTCCATTGGTAAAGCTACTTCTGCCTCTATGAATTTCTGCTCTGCATAGGTGGCGATTAAAAGAGGGGATTGCTCAGAAGTATAATATTGTCCGGGAATCAGGGTAGATCTTGCACCTTGTTCAGGTGCATTGCCTCTGCCTGCCCCATTGGTGACACCTATGTACACCCCATCATCCGTGGCCCCAATCATCAAAGGCATTCTTGGATCCATTGTAGAATAGGACGTTCCATCCAATGCTTCTATAAATTGGGTTGAAATCCATCCTCCTAACAGTAGGTTTTCATTGTCAATAGCCTCTTGAGCCCAGGGGTTGAATCGCTGTTCAAAGAACACCACAGTGGCATCATCTTCATTGCTCATCATGCCATTATCTAGGGCGGTTAAAATGGTCTGCGCATTATAAGCCGCTTTTCCTTTTGTGTGAAGCATAAATCTGGCCTTTAGCATGTTACCAAATTTTATCCAGGAAGAAACGTCCCCGTTGAAGATGAAATCGTCATCACCTAGGGAAAGGGCCGTAGTTCCTGAGAGATTTTGGATCCCTTGATCGAGTAGGCTAAATACCTCTGTATACAATTGCTGGTCATCATCATAAACTGGTGTGACCGAAGTAAAATCAAAACCTTCTGAATAAGGGACGTCTCCAAAAATATCAACAGTCATTCCCAGGTTAAGTGCCATTAGGATTTGGCCGGCCCCTAGATAGTGTCCGGCATCTTCTTCTTCGGCCTTTTGCATCAGGTCTGTCAAATCTGTCATCACATTGTACAAATCAAACCACAGCCCACTATAATTGCTTGCATCCATAATATCTGAAGCACCAGCTGGATTGGGCGAGGCCAGGTATTGTACATAATGGGAGGTGATGCTACCAATTGCTTGTACATTGAGAGAAGTCTCGTAAGTAGCATTGGTCATCAGTCCAGAAATAGGTGAATCCTGCGGATTATTGGGATTTTCGTTGACATCGAGAAAATTCTCACATGAGCTTAACGCTAAAAAGAGCATTAGGCCGAGTATAGTATATATCGCTTTCATAATTGCAGTTTTTTAAAGTCCAAGGTTCAGGTTAAAGAAAAAGCTCTGTACGCCGGGATAGCCCAGACCTGTTAAACCAATGGCATTACCGCCAGCCCCGGCAGAAAAAGACTCTGGGTCAAATCCGTCCCAAGGGGTGTAAAGGATAATATTATTGGCAGCTATAGAAACTCTTGCTGTTCTAAACGGAGTTCTTTCCAGTAGACCAGGGTTTAGATTATAACCAAGGGTGATGTTGCGCAATTTGATAAAACTGGCATCACTGACAAAATTTTCACTTGTAGTTCTGTAATGATTTCTCCAGTATCCAGCCCCATAATCTACGCCATCAGGACCTACTCCTTGACCCAGCCAAACTTCTTTTGTGTTGGGACTTCCATCTGCCAGCACTCCATCAAAAACCCTAAAATCTTCCCGAGCCTCCGTGAATTTATTCTTGCCAAATGCAGAAAGGAAGTTCGCATATTGATTGTATTGCTCTAAACCTGTTCTGAAGTCAATAAGGAAGGATAATTCGAAATCTTTGTAGTTGAAATCATTTCGAATTCCACCAATCCATTTGGGCACAGCATTACCTAAGATAAGCTGTGTACCAGTTCTAGATGGAAAACCATTGGCCCCAATAATTACCGGAAGACTGCGGTCCAAAAACAAATTGTCAGGATCTGAACCAAACCTTTGGTAAGAACTACCAAAAATATTACCATAGGCTTCTCCTTCCAATAGTTTCATAGTAACGGTTGATCCCGCGTACCCAAATTGGCTTCCCACCACAATTTCATCAATGCCTTCCTTGATGGCTTTAATTTCATTATTATTGATGGATAAGTTGGCGGAAATGTTCCATGAAAAACCTTGGCTTTCTATTGGACTTCCGCCCAAGATAAATTCAAATCCACTGTTTTGGATCTCACCAGCATTGGTGATATAAGAAGAAAAGCCTGTGGCATCGGATACCGGAACAGGGATAATCTGATCTCTCGCATTAGATTTATAATAGGTGACATCAAAATTGGCCCTATTGTTCAAAAATGCGGTTTGCAAACCAAACTCAATAGAAGTAGTCTGCTCTGGCTTAAGTGCCAAATCTCCATAAACCGAATTTCTTGTAAAACCTACCTGACCATTCAAAGGAAAAATGGAAGGTGAGACATAAGTAGCACCTAGGATATGTGGATCAGTATCTTTCCCTACCTGTGCCCATGAGGCCCTTAATTTACCGAATGTCAACCAGGAAGGTAGCTCCATATTTTCGCTAAACACATAACCCAAGTTAAAGGAAGAGTAGAAAAAGGAGTTGTTGTCCTTGGGTAGGGTAGAAGAAATGTCATTCCGTCCGGTGATGTTCAGGAAGAGGTAATTTTTATAATCAACCATCAAATCTCCATAAAAACCTACCAATCTTCTTATGGATTTGTATTGACTGGCAAAAATCTGAGAGGCTGCACTGAGGTTGTAAAATTCAGGAATAACAAAATTTTCACCACGTGCTGTAACTCGGTCATATTTTCGCTCAAATATATCATTACCCAACCTCAGGCTGGTATTAAGGTCAGTAGAAAACTGTTTCTTTAAAGTAAGGTAGAAGTTAGAGGTTAGGTCCCTGCTGTTGATCCTTGTTTCCTCCAAATAACCTGTTGAACTTAAAGGAACCTCTCCGTCAATACCTTTTGGTCCAGGAGTGATTTCTGTACGTTGGTCGCTGTAGAAGTCATTTCCCAGGCGATAAGAAAAGGCAAGCCAGTCGGTAGGGCTGTAATTAAAATTGATATTTCCTATTACCCTATTGACATCATCTTCATAAGTTGCAAAACGCGCATCATAGATTGGATTGGTGTTGGAATAGGTTCTCATCGTTCCATCCTCATTGATATAATCCCGGACATCGGTGGTTTCGGACCAGTACATCATACGCTCCATAAACCGGTCATGAGGAACCCTATTTCCTCCCGAGTTGCTGTAATTGACAGATCCAGAGAAATCAAACTTCTCAGAAACTTTCACGTTTCCTGATAATTTGGCGGTGGTTCTGTCCCAACTAGAAAAAGGGATGATACCTTCCTGTTTTAGGTTGCCAAAGGAACCATAAAAAGTAGCCTTTTCATTACCTCCGGAAATGCTCAGGTTATTGTCGAGCTGTACGCCGGTATTAAAAACCCGGTTCCAGTTGTCCTGGTATTTGTGATCGGGAACGGTTTGTTGTACTTCTGCTATAGGGGCTCCCCAAGAAGGCCAAAAGCTAGATGGCTGGTACTCTCCACTAAAGCCCTGACCATATTTGTCCTGTAATTTTGGCAATTGGTTGAGGGTTTCAAAACCTACTGAGCCATTGTAATTAACCCTGACTTCTCCTGCCTTGCCCTTTTTGGTGGTGACAATTACCGCACCATTTGCAGCCCTTACTCCATAGAGAGCGGTTGCTGCTGCACCTTTCAGTACAGAAATGGAGGCCACATCATTGGGGTTAAGGTCGGCCATTCTGTTCGATAGGCCCCTTGGCGTACCAGTAGACTCGATGGTGGAGTTATCCACAGGCACACCATCCACGACAAAGAGCGGTTGGTTGTTAGCTCCTGGGTCTAGGGAGTTGATCCCTCTGATGATGATCCTTGCTGACTGGCCTGGAGCACCACCTGAGTTGGTTATCTGAACACCAGCTGCTTGACCTTGAAGGGAATTCACCAAGTTGGGCTGTTTTGTTTTGGTAATGGCTTCTGCATCTATGTTTTGAGCAGCATAGCCCAGTGATTTTTTCTCCTGGGAAATACCAAATGCCGTCACAATAAACTCATCCAAACCTTTTGCTTCGGATTCCATTACTACATTTAGGTTCTGCTGGTTGCCTACCGTAATGGTCTGGGAAGCATACCCAATATAGGAAAAAACCAGTTCGGTGTTTGAATCAGGGACATTAATGCTGAAGTTCCCGTTAATATCAGAGACCGTACCGGTACCTGTACCTTTTGCTACAATGCTAACACCTGGAAGACCTTCCTGATCCTCTGCAGATGTCACTTTTCCGTTGACAGTACTTTGCTGAGCCATAAGGCTACCGTTAATTAGCAATAGTAACAACGTGAATAAACAATAAGTAAAATTTTTCTTCATAAAATTTAACCGATTAATTGACGATAATTTAACAATTCAAATAGTCTTTAATTTTTAACCTGAAATGGCTAATAAGGCTAAAGGGAAGTTGATTTTATCAAAATTTTCTTCCCAAAAACGATGTTTTTGCCTAATAGAGGTTAAATGGGGTTAATTTGTGTTAATGAATTACCATTTAAGTTAATTATAAATAATTCAAAACCTCCAAAAAGCCAAAATAATTATCAATTAATTAAATTTAATTTTGACAATGGAAAAGTCAATTTATGGGTTAATATCACTACTTGCCTCAGGGGTTTTCTCGAGGAGATAAATATTAGCACATTTGTTCCCTTACTTTTTATAAAGATTTAATGACTTTTCTTAAAATTTGTATTTAACCTCGCTCTTGAGAAAATTGATATATTTGAATATGAAAAGAACCAAAAAAGTCAGCAATATCAATACCATGGAAATGATTTCTCCTGAGGGTTTGAATGAAAGCCAGGCAAAATTGATAAACTTGGCAAACAAAGCAACTGACAAGGCCTATGCACCTTACTCTAATTTCCGGGTTGGTGCAGCGCTTGTTTTAGAAGATGGACAAACTTTCTGGGCAAATAATCAGGAAAACATATGTTACCCTGCAGGGATTTGTGCAGAACGGGTACTTTTAAGTTATACACATTCCAATTTTCCAGACTTAAAACCCCTATCAATAGCCATTGTGGCCAAAAAATCTGATAATTCTGGTTTGGCTACTGTTACTCCTTGTGGCTTGTGCAGACAGACAATTAGTGAATACGAGATGAAATTTGACAGCCCTATTGAGGTGCTGATGCTCCGTGCCGATGGGCATGTTTTAAAGGCTGGTGGAATTGACCAATTGCTTCCTTATAAACTTGAAGATTTAAATGAATAATGGTTCAAAATGAAATACAGTTTCAGGCCAAGCAGACTTTTTCGCTTAGCCATGCACCCTTAGGAGAGGAAAAAACGATTTGGATTGTCTTTCATGGATATGGTCAACTGGCCAAATTTTTCCTAAGGAAATTCAATTTATTATTTGAAGACAATACCTTAATAGTGGCTCCAGAGGGGCTCAACCATTTTTACCTTAAAGGTTTTTCGGGAAGAGTAGGGGCCAATTGGATGACCAAACATGAGCGAGAAATTGACATCACCAATAGTAATGCTTACCTCAATGGAATAATAGAAGAATTGCTTCTCAAGTATGAAAATATGCCTCAAATTAATGTTTTGGGGTTTTCCCAAGGAGCGGCCACTATGAGTCGATGGATCTGTCAATCAAATCTAAAACCAACAAAAGTGGTTTTTTGGGGTGGAGCCCCTGCTCATGATTTGGAAACTTCCCTAATGCTTGAAAGGCTTAACAGCAGTCAGGTCATTTTGGCATTGGATGACAATGATCCCTTTTTACAATCAGATATTTATACCCAAGTGGAAAACCGCCTTTCCGATGCTGGTTTTGCCAATTTTAAAGAACTGAAGTATTCAGGAGGCCATGAATTAGAGGCAGGATTGCTCAAAGAAATATTTTTGATGTAATTTTGCCCCATGAGGATTTTGTATAACCTGGGAATGAATTTGCTCGATCGGCTAATGAGAATTGGCAGTAAACGATCTGACAAGCTCAAGCTCGCTGTAATAGGAAGAAAAAAGACCTTTGAAGAAATAATCTCCTTTAGGAAATCAAATCCTCAGGAGCTGGCTTGGTTTCACGTGGCCTCTCTAGGTGAATATTTACAAGCAAAACCTGTCATTGAAGCATTTAAAAAAGAACATCCACTTTGGTCGGTAGCTGTTTCTTTTTTCAGCCCTTCAGGTTATGAACAAGCCATCAAAAAAAAGCAGGATTGGGTAGATTTTATTTGCTACCTCCCTATTGATACCCCCCAAAATGCCAATCGATTTGTGGACTTACTTTCACCTGACATGGCTTTTTTCATTAAATATGATTTGTGGGCCAATCACATCCTTGCAGTTAAAAAGAATAAAATCCCCCTTTATCTGGTGGCAGCGTCTTTTAGGAAAAAGCAGGTGTATTTTTCTTGGTATGGTGGTTTTTTTAAACAACTGCTCTTTTGCTTTGATCATGTCTTTGTACAGAATGGAGAGTCCAAAGCCTTACTTAAAAAAGCAGGAATTAAAAATATCAGTTTGACAGGAGATCCTCGGTTCGACAATGTATACAAGACCAGGCTTCAACCTAAGTTGTTTCCTGAGATAGCACAAGGTATCACTAAGAAGGTGATGGTGCTTGGTAGTGTATGGCAGGAAGACATGGATAATCTGATTCCTTTTATTAATCAATCACATGGCTTTCAATTTATTATTGCTCCTCATGATATTCATCTAGGAACCATTGAAAATTGGCAGAAGGCAATTACCTTGCCTTCAATAAAATATTCTGAATATAGAAAAGAGGAGCAATCTGGTACCTGGGATGTTTTGATCATTGATAATATTGGTATGCTTTCTTCCTTGTATCAGTTTGCCTATTGTGCGTATATTGGCGGTGCTATGGGTAAAGGGCTTCACAATATCCTAGAGCCCTTGGCTTTTGGAATACCTGTTTTGTTTGGTCCATTAAAGAAGGTTTCGAAGTTTCCAGAAGCTGAAATAAGTAAGCAATATGGATGTGGATTTGCTGTAAAGGATGAAACAGAAATTAGGACAGTCATGGAAAACCTTGGCAGAAAAGCAGCCTATGAACAAGCTTGCGATTCAGCAAATAGCTTGGTGAAGGACAATTTGGGAAGTGCTGAAAGGACGGTTGCAATCATTAAGAAAGAGACATGGAAGGAAGAGTGATCAAGACAACGGGCTCATGGTATGAGGTGAAAGTTGGAGACAAAATGATCAAAGCCAGGCTTAGAGGAAAGTTCAAACAGGACAACCTTAAATTAACCAACCCCATAGCCGTAGGTGATTATGTCATTCTGGATAGGGAAAAAAACCAGGAAACAGCGGTAATAAACACCATAGTTCCGAGAGAGAATTATATCATTAGGAAATCCACCCGAAAACAACATTTTTCGCATATTCTGGCGGCCAATGTTGATCAGGCTTACCTTATGGTGACGGTTAGAGATCCAAGAACTTCTTTGGGTTTTATTGATCGTTTTTTGGTAAGTACAGAAAGTTTTAGAATTCCCTGCACGCTACTTGTCAATAAGGTAGAGACTTTAACAAAGAAAAAGGACCTGGATTTTTTAGAAGAGCTTCATGACATTTATGCTCCTCTGGGTTATCCAATTATTGAGCTTTCTGCCTTACATGATAAGGATTTAATGGAAAAATTTGAACCTAGACTGACAGGGAAAACTACCTTGATGGCAGGACATTCAGGTGTAGGGAAATCTACATTGCTCAATAGATTGGTACCGCAAGCAACTCAGGCAACTCAGGAAGTTTCAAAATTTTCTTCAAAAGGAGTACATACTACTACCTTTGCAGAGATGTTTCCATTTGGTGAGTCTGGGTATTTTATAGACACTCCCGGTATCAAAGAGTTCGGGATTCTAGATATTGACGACCAGGAACTTTCTCACTATTTTGTAGAATTAAGGAAATACCTGGGACAGTGTAAATACAATAATTGTAAACATATCAATGAACCCGGTTGTAAAGTCCTGGAGGTTCTGGAACAGGGGTATATTCATCCTTATCGCTATGAAAACTACCTGAAAATTATGAGTGAGGAGGACAGTCACCGCTAAATATAGTGAACCTAAATTCCTTTGGTTATTGGCAAAGTAAAAAGTGAATCAATACTTTGAAAGCAAGGGCAATTCGGTTAATTTCATTAAAATTTTGACAAAGGCACAGAAATGACGCAAAAAGCAAAAATATTGGTATTGAACCATCACCAAATCCAACAAAAAATAACGCGAATAGCGTTTGAGATTTATGAAAGGAATGCTGGTGAGAAGCAGTTGACCATTGCCGGACTTACCGGAATGGGGTATGTGTTCGCGGAGTTAATGGTCGCTAAATTAAGGGAAATAGCTTCTTTTGATGTGCAGTTAATTAAGGTAGACTTAGACAAAGAAAATCCAAAAATTGAAGAAGTGGTCCTCTCGCCGCATGATTCCTTAAAGGGGAAGTCTATAATCTTGGTGGACGACGTTTTGAATACTGGTAAAACGCTTGCCTTTGCAATGGTTCCATTTCTTGAACATGAGGTTAAAAAAATGGAAGTTTTGGTTTTTGTCAATAGGAGTCATAAACTCTTTCCAGTAGCCCCAGATTATACAGGCTACGAGCTTGCCACCACCCTTAGTGAGCATATAACTGTAAACTTAGACCCAAAAGCATCCACCGTTCACCTTCACTGATATGTCCGTACACCAATCTACCCACCTGAAGCGAATTACTACCCACATTCTTCAGGAAATGAAAAAACGAAAGGAAAAAATTTCCATGCTTACGGCCTATGATTTTTCCATGGCTGGCATAGTGGATGCTGCAGGAATTGACATGATATTGGTAGGGGATTCAGCTTCAAATGTAATGGCTGGACATGAAACTACCTTGCCTATCACATTAGACCAGATGATCTACCATGCCACCTCCGTGGTTAGGGCAGTAGAGCGAGCATTGGTAGTGGTGGACATTCCTTTTGGTTCTTATCAAGGCAACAGTTCCGAAGCACTAAGGTCTGCCATCCGTATCATGAAAGAGTCAGGAGCACACGCTGTTAAAGTGGAAGGTGGGGCTGAAATCAAAGAGTCAGTGATTCGAATTTTAAGTGCAGGTGTACCTGTAATGGGACACCTTGGATTGACTCCTCAGTCCATATACAAATTTGGAACTTATACTGTAAGGGCCAAAGAAAAGGATGAGGCCAATAAGCTTTTGGAGGATGCGAAGATTCTAGAGGAGTGTGGCTGTTTTGCGCTAGTACTTGAAAAAATTCCAGCTGCTTTGGCCAAAGAAGTTGCTGAAGCAGTAAGCATACCTGTCATAGGTATTGGGGCTGGACCGGATGTTGATGGTCAGGTGCTTGTACTTCATGACATGCTGGGAATTACACAAGAGTTTCAACCTAGGTTTCTTAGACAATACGCAGACATTAGAAATACCATGCTAAAAGCTGTAGGCAATTATATAAAAGACGTTAAGTCTAAGGATTTCCCGAATCAAGATGAGAGTTATTAGCTACTATCTACAACCTAGGGGGAAAATGGGAATATTCTGGGTTTTCATGTATTTTTGGCCTACCATTGGTACCTGATTTTTCTACTTTATGTATACTATCTTCCTTAGGCTTATTATTTCTTCTAATCTAGAGGCTTGGCCTTCTGATAAAGATATTTTTCGTAATTTAGCTGACAATTTTAAATTGGAATTCATTTTAAATACAATCAGAAAACAGAAATACATATGAGTGACAAAACCCCCAAAATTCTTTATACCCTTACGGATGAGGCACCGGCATTAGCCACCTATTCTTTATTGCCTATCATAAAAGCATTTACTGACTCGGCTGGGGTGTCTGTAGAAACAAGAGATATTTCCCTTTCAGGTAGAATCATCGCAACGTTTCCTGAGTTTTTGAAAGAAGAGCAGAGAATCAGTGACGCCCTTACCGAGCTAGGAGAAATAGCTAAAACCCCTGAGGCCAACATCGTAAAGTTACCGAACATCAGTGCTTCTATTCCACAACTAAAAACAGCCATTAAGGAGTTGCAGGAACAAGGGTATGGGTTACCAGATTATCCAGATGATCCGAAAAATGAACAAGAGCAAAACATTAAAGACAAATACGATAAAATTAAAGGTTCTGCAGTAAATCCTGTATTGAGGGAAGGTAATTCAGATAGAAGGGCGCCGCAGGCTGTTAAGCAATTCGCTAGAAACAATCCTCATAGCATGGGAAAATGGAGCCAAGACTCTAAATCTCATGTGTCAAGTATGACTGAGGGGGATTTTTATGGTAGTGAAAAATCAGTGACCCTTCCTTCAGAAACTAGTGTTAGTATAGTGCTTCATGGAAAGGATGGTAAACAAACTAGCTTAAAAGAAGGCCTTCCTTTGCTGAAAGGTGAGATTATTGATGCTGCTGTTTTAAGTGTATCTGCATTGAGAAAATTCCTTAAAGAGCAAATAGCTGAAGCCAAAAAACAAGGTGTTTTGTTTTCATTGCATATGAAAGCCACTATGATGAAAGTTTCTGACCCTATCATCTTTGGCCATGCAGTAACTGTTTTCTTTGCACCGGTATTTGAAAAGCACGCAGCTGTACTTAAAGAAGCTGGGGTAGATCCAAACAATGGCTTTGGAGACCTTATTGCTGCTTTGGATAAACTACCAGCAGATACGCGTAAAGCGATAGAAGCTGATATTGATGCATGTTATGCAGACAGCCCTGATTTGGCTATGGTTAACTCTGACAAAGGCATTACCAATCTACACGTACCTAGTGATGTAATTATTGATGCTTCCATGCCTGCTATGATCAGAAGTAGTGGACAAATGTGGAACAAAAACAATCAACTTCAGGATACAAAAGCAGTAATACCTGATAGATCCTATGCGGGTGTTTACCAAGAAACCATTGATTTTTGTAAGAAAAATGGTGCTTTAGATCCAACCACAATGGGATCTGTACCTAATGTAGGCCTTATGGCTCAAAAGGCAGAAGAGTATGGTTCTCATGACAAAACTTTCGAAATCCCTTCTTCTGGTACTGTAAAGGTAACAAACGCTTCAGGTCAGGTTATTCTTGAAAATGAAGTTGAAGAAGGTGATATATGGAGAATGTGTCAGGTAAAAGATGCACCAATTCAGGATTGGGTAAAGCTCGCTGTTAACAGAGCAAGAGCTACAGGTGTTCCTGCAGTCTTTTGGTTAGACAAAAACAGGTCTCATGATGCTGCGCTTATCTCAAAGGTTGAAACCTACCTGAAAGATCACGATACACAGGGGTTAGATATTTCTATCATGTCGCCTAAAGAAGCTACTCGCTTTTCTCTTGAGCGCATAAAAGATGGAAAAGATACCATATCAGTAACGGGTAATGTATTGAGAGATTACTTGACCGATTTATTCCCAATTTTAGAATTAGGTACAAGCGCTAAAATGCTTTCTATAGTACCTTTGATGAATGGTGGAGGTTTATTTGAAACCGGTGCCGGAGGATCTGCGCCTAAGCATGTTCAGCAATTTGTTGAAGAAGGACACCTTCGTTGGGACTCATTGGGTGAGTTTTTAGCTCTTGCGGTATCTTTGGATCATTTGGGGGATACCTTTAACAATGACAGGGCAAAGGTCTTGGGGAAAACTTTAGACCAGGCAACGGCTAAATTCCTAGATAAAGGCAAGTCTCCTTCTAGAAAAGTAAATGAACTGGATAACCGTGGAAGTCATTTTTATCTTGCCATGTATTGGGCAGAAACTTTGGCCAGTCAGGATGACGATGCAGCATTGAAAACCATTTTCACCCCAGTGGCCAAAACCATGGCTGAGAATGAGGAAAAAATTGTTAGTGAATTGAATGGTGCGCAGGGAAGTCCTGTTGACATTGGAGGTTATTACAAACCTGATGAGGAAAAAACATCCGCAGCGATGCGACCTAGCCAGACTTTAAATGATATATTAAAAACAATCGTAGCATAGTTGCTCGATTGAAATTAAATAAGCGTAAAAAAGCCGGAAGAAATTTTCTTCCGGCTTTTTTTATGTGTTTCCCAATTCATTTCACTAAAGAATTGGGAGTAAAACCTATAACTTACTTATAGTCGTTTGATTTTGATATTTCTAAACCACACATCATCTCCGTGGTCTTGAAGTACAATTTTGCCTTCCTTGAACTTGGCAAAGTCTTCCCATTTCGAGAATTTACTTTCAGCTACCATAGCATTCCACTGATCATCCCAAAGAGATGTTTCTACAGTCTTCACACCATTTAGGAAAAACTGCAATGTGTTATTGTTGATAACAATTTCAGTTTTGTTCCATTCACCTACTGGTTTTGAAGCGTCTTGAGTAGATTCAATCATGTCATAAAGATCACCTGTTCGGTGGGTAATGATTTTACCATCTTTATGTCCATCGTTGTCAAGCAACTGGTACTCTGGACCTGTATGGTAAGGTCTGTCGTAGTTTCCGTTGTCCTGAACATGGAACATGATGCCGCTATTTCCGTTTTCAGAAATTTTCCATTCTATTTCAAGGTGAAAATTGCCAAAGGTTTCTTTGGTGATCAAATCTCCTCCGTCCTCTTTTTCAGAATTAAAGTAGAGCACACCATCGGCAGCCTCCCAGGCTTCTCCTGGCTGGTCTTTGCCATATCCAGTCCATCCTGTCAGGCTATTGCCATCAAATAAACTTATCCACTCTTCCTCAGTCACGATGATTTCTTCAATATTTTCCTCCGCAGTACTGTTATTACTTGTAGCAGGGCCACAGCCCACTACTGCAAGTGAAAGTGCTGCCATAGACAAAGTTGTTCTTATCATTTCAAATTATTTCTTTAACAAGAGAACGAATTTTGCAAGATTTTTGGCATCTTCTTCAGAAAGATTAGGGTGAGCTGGCATAGGTATTTCTCCCCAAGTACCTACACTACCTGCTATAACTTTACCTGCCAAAAGCTCAATATTCTCGTCAGTTGACTCATATTTAGCTGCAACATCAGCATAAGAAGGTCCAACGATTTTCCTTTCAAGCATATGGCAAGAAGGGCAATCGTTTTGTCCCATTAACTCTGATCCTTTGATGAAAATAGGATCATCTTTGTACTTTTCTTCCAAACTGATTTCTACAGGAGCTGGTGGAGGTGCAGCAGCAGCGCTTTCGCTAGATGCGGATTCAGAACTACCGGAGCCACCACAGGCTGAAACGGCTACCATTGCGCTGGCCATAACAGCCATACTTAAATTCAAATTAAACTTCATGGTTTGTAATAGTTAGATTAATTAATTCCCAATAATTTTTTATTTAAACCTTCGTCCATTCCCGTGGATGCAAAATCATCGAAGGTTTTTTCAGTTACATGTATTATTTTCTCGCTTATAAATTTAGCTCCTTCGATTGCACCATCTTCAGGGTGCTTAATGGCACATTCCCATTCTAGGACAGCCCATCCATCAAAATCATATTGCGAAAGTTTACTAAAAATAGCGTTAAAATCAACCTGGCCATCTCCCAATGAGCGGAATCTTCCTGCTCTTTCTATCCAGCTAGAATAGCCACCATAAACACCTTGTCTCCCTGTAGGATTAAACTCTGCATCCTTAACATGAAACATTTTAATTCTGTCTTTATATATATCGATAAAATCAACATAATTGAGACACTGTAATACAAAGTGACTTGGGTCATAAAGGATATTGGCTCTTTTATGGTGATTTACCTTTTCTAAGAACAAATCAAAAGTAACGCCATCGTGCAAGTCTTCTCCAGGATGTAGTTCATAACAAACGTCTACACCATATTTATCGAATTCATCCAATATTGGCAACCATCTTTTGGCCAATTCTTCAAAACCTGTATCCACAAGTCCAGCGGGACGCTGAGGCCATGGATAAACAGTGTGCCACATTAAAGCACCACTAAAGGTACCATGGGTGGTCAAGCCAAAGTTTTTACTGGCTTTTGCGGCCATCATTAGCTGATTGGTAGCCCATTCTTGTTTGCCTTTAAGGTCACCTGCTAGTTCTGCAGGAGCAAAAGCGTCAAAGAGTTCATTGTATGCAGGACTTACAGCTACGAGTTGTCCTTGTAAATGCGTAGAAAAATCAGATATTTCAACACCAGCTTCTTTTACGGTATTTTTAATTTGGTTGACATAGTCCATGTCCTCCGCTGCTTTCTTCAAGTCGATCAGTCTGACATCCCATGTAGGGATTTGAACTGCTTTGTATCCGATGCTTGCAGCCCAGGTACAAATGTCTTTTAAATTATTAAAAGGGGCTTTATCATCTACAAACTGGGCCAAGAATAAGGCTGGTCCTTTAATGGTTTTCATAAAGATTTAGGTTATTTAAAGTTCAAATTTAGTCCATTTTTCATTAGAATTACTACTTTTTACCACATGCTCTACAAAAGCCATTCCTCTTAAGCCATCTTCAGCACCTGGAAAGTCTTCCCATTCTTTTTTCGGTGTTTCACCATTCTTTCTGGCGTAAAGGCATCGGGCAAAGTTTCTATATAAATTGGCAAAAGCTTCTAGGTAACCTTCAGGGTGTCCTCCTGGTGTTCGGACGTTTTCTGTAGCCGCTGAAGACAAGTAAGGAATATTACCTCCTGCTCTATATATCTGATCAGGTGCTTCAGGGTGACGTACTATTAAAGTATTGGCATTGTCCTGTTCCCATTCCAAACCAGCTTTCTCACCGTAGACCCTGATTTTGATGTTGTTTTCTGCGCCTGGAGCAATTTGGGTTGCCATCAAGACGCCTGATGCGCCATCTTCAAACTTCAACAATACGGCCCCATCATCATCAAGGGTTCTTCCCTCCACCACACAATTAAGATCCGCACATAATTTAGTCATTTTCAATCCACTTACGTATTCGGCAAGGTTGAATGCATGAGTTCCAATGTCTCCCATACAGTTGGCAATACCGCTTTTGCTAGGATCTGTTCTCCAGATCGCTTGCTTATAATCGGTGTTTTCCAGTTTGTTCCATAACCAACCTTGAGGGTATTCTACATAAACTTTTCTTACTTTACCTATAACACCGGTAGAAATTAAATGTTTGGCTTCCTTCACCATTGGGTAGCCGGTATAGGTATGGGTTAAGCAGAACATCAGTCCTGTTTCTTCAATGATTTTGTTCAGTTCTTTGGCTTCTTCATAGCTAAAAGTCATAGGCTTGTCTAAAACAACATGAAACCCATTCTGCAATGCCTTTTTGGTAGGATCAAAATGTACGTGGTTAGGGGTGACTATTGCCACAAAATCGATTCTTTCAGATTCGGGTAATAACAGTTCCTTTTCAAACATTTCATCGTAAGAGGCATACACCCTCTCAGATGGAAGAAAAAGTTCTTTACCTGTTTCCGCAGATTTTTCCGCACTGCTACTAAAAGCACCAGCGGCCAATTCAATGATGCCGTCCATTGCAGCGGATATTCTGTGGACAGCCCCTATGAAGGAGCCCGGTCCACCTCCGATCATCCCCATTTTAAGTTTTCTGTTACTCATTCTTTTGGTCTTTGGTTTTTTTGATTTCTATATTTCCCTTTTTTCTTTATATATTTCAATGGTTGATAATGAATCTACTATTTTTTGCAAATAGAAGAAAATATTTTTAAGAAATTGAGAAATAGTAAGCTTGCTTTCTGAAGTGATAAATTTACGTTAAATTGGCTTAAATTTTAAATTATTCTACAGATTGTTTACTAAGGGTTCTTGACTAAATTCGATCAAACTAAACGCTAACATACCAAAAACTATGACTTTAAATAATAGGTTTAAGCTTTCCCTAATGATGTTTCTTGAATTTTTTGTTTGGGGATCCTGGTACGTTACTTTAGGTACATTTTTAGGGAACAACCTTCAAGCAAATGGAAGTCAATTGGCCGCCGCATTTTCTACCCAGTCCATAGGTGCCATAGTGGCTCCTTTTGTAATTGGCTTAATAGCAGATAGGTTTTTTAATGCAGAGAAAATTTTAGGGGTATTGCATTTGTTGGGTGCGGGCTTGATGTACATGATGTTTTCATCTTATAGCTTTATCGCATTTTACCCATATGTTCTGGCTTATATGATTATATATATGCCCACTCTTGCATTGGTTAACTCCGTTTCATTTAACCAGATGAAAGATCCGGCTAAGGAATTCAGTACGATTAGAGTTTGGGGAACCGTAGGGTGGATCGCTTCAGGGTTGATGATCAGTTACTTTTTTGTGTGGGATAGTTCTGCTTCAATTGGTGAAGGAATGCTTAGAAATACCTTCTTGATGTCTTCAATTTCTTCGGTAGTTCTAGGGCTTTTTGCTTTTACACTTCCTAAAACACCTCCTGTTGTATCTCAAAAGGGGGATAAGCAATCCATTGTTGAAATACTAGGTTTAGATGCACTTAAGCTATTGAAAGACAAGGATTTTGCGATTTTCTTTCTATCCTCTATTTTGATATGTATTCCATTGGCCTTTTACTATCAAAACGCCAACCCATTTCTTTCAGAAGTTGGCCTGACCAATCCCACAGGGAAAATGACAATAGGACAGGTATCTGAGGTATTGTTTCTTCTTATGATGCCCTTCTTTTTCAAGAAATTCGGATTGAAAATTACCTTGATTGTAGGGATGGTGGCCTGGGTTGTGAGGTACGTATTTTTTGCCTTTGGTGATGCGGGTGAGGGCACCTATCTATTACTTATAGGTATTGCATTACATGGTATTTGTTACGATTTCTTCTTTGTTGCTGGTCAAATATATACAGATTCTAAAGCTGGACCCAAATACAAAAGTTCTGCTCAGGGTCTTATTACCTTGGCCACTTATGGAGTAGGAATGCTTATAGGTTTTTGGATAGCTGGAATTGTTTCTGATTCTTATTTAGAAGCAGACGGAATGCATATTTGGAAAAATATTTGGCTAATACCTTCTGGTATTGCTTTGCTGGTGACCGTTATTTTTGTTTTGTTTTTCAAAGACAAAGATTTTATCAAAGCCAATGCTGAAAGGGACAGTTTGAAGAACAATAATATCACTGAATAGTTGTGTGGGCGTATTGGCTATGAATCAGTCTATTTAGAGTATTTATAAATTGGAACAGTTGAAATCAGGAAAAAGGAAAAATTATAACATTTCTTTAATAAAATCAATATTATTGCAATACCTAAAATAAACAATTAAAGCATATGGCTAATCAAAGTTATGACGCTATTGTCGTTGGATCAGGGATCAGCGGCGGTTGGGCGGCAAAAGAATTAACGGAGAAGGGGTTAAAAGTACTTCTTCTGGAAAGGGGTCCTAACGTAGAGCACGTAAAAGATTATAAAAACGCGACCAAAGCACCTTGGGAAATACCTCATAGAGGAAGGCGTACAATAGAGATGTTGGAAAATCACCCGAATCTTAGAAGAGATTATGTTTTGAATGAGCTTAACCTTGATTGGTGGGCGCATGAGGATGATTCTCCATATGTAGAAAAAAAGCCTTTCACCTGGTTTCGTGGTTACCAAGTAGGAGGTCGTTCCTTGCTTTGGGGAAGACAAAGTTACCGTTGGTCTGATACTGATTTTGAAGCCAATGGCAAGCAAGGCATAGCAGTAGATTGGCCTATCAGGTACAAAGATCTTGCACCTTGGTACAGTTATGTGGAAAAATTTGCAGGTATTTCTGGAAACAGAGATGGTCTTGATATTCTTCCTGATGGAGAATTTATGCCTGCAATGCCTTTGAACTGTGTTGAAAAGAGTGTGGCTGACAGGGTCAAAGACCATTTTAAAGGTGCCAGAGTTATGACAAATGCTCGGATTGCCAATATTAGCCAGCCTCTTCCGGGCAGGCCTGGCTGTCAATACCGAAATAAATGTTCTCTTGGTTGTCCTTATGGTGGTTACTTTAGTACCCAATCCTCTACATTGCCAGCAGCAGTGGCTACAGGAAACCTTACATTAAGGCCTTGGTCAATTGTTACCAAAGTGCTTTATGACAAAGACAGTAAAAAAGCTACTGGAGTAGAGATACTCGATGGTGAAACAAATGAAACCATTGAATTCAATTCTAAAATTGTATTCCTTTGTGCTTCAGCATTCAATTCAGCCGCAATTTTGATGCGTTCAGCTACGGAAGTGTGGCCTGAAGGATTAGGAAGTAGTTCTGGAGAGCTTGGACATAATGTAATGGATCACCATTTCAGACTTGGTGCCAGAGGAGTAGTAGAAGGCTTTGAAGATAAATATTACTTTGGAAGAAGGCCTGGAGGATTTTATGTTCCAAGGTACAGAAACCTAGGAAACGAAAGTAGAGATTATATTAGAGGCTTTGGCTTCCAGGGTGGTGCCAGCAGACAAGGTTGGAGCAGAACCGTTGCTGAATTGGACTTTGGTGCACCTTTAAAAGCAGAACTTACAGAGCCAGGCGACTGGACTATAGGTATGACTGCTTTCGGTGAAATCCTTCCTTACCACACCAATACCATAAAGCTCAGCAAAACAGTAACCGACAAGTGGGGAATCCCTGTCTTGGAAATGGATGCAGAAATCCACGAAAATGAGAAAAAAATGAGGGTGGACATGAAAAATGATGCAGCAGAAATGCTTGAAGCTGCAGGTGTAAAAAATGTCACCACTTATGATACTGGATATACCTTCGGACAAGGTATTCATGAAATGGGTACAGCAAGAATGGGAAGAGATCCTAAATCTTCTGTTTTGAATGGCCACAATCAAGTGTGGGATGCGAAAAATGTATTTGTGACTGATGGAGCAGCAATGACTTCAGCTGCTGCACAAAACCCTTCGTTGACCTACATGGCCATGACTGCTAGGGCAGCAAGTTTCGCTGTTGAAGAATTGAAAAAAGGTAATCTGTAAACCCAAACTGAAGAGATATGAATTTTATGAATAGAAGAGAAGCACTTAAAAGTGTGGTCCTCATGATGGGAGGGACCATGGTAGGTGCTAACGTTATTTTAACTGGATGTGCTCCTGATTCACAGATTGAAGGACTTGATTTTTCTGAAGATGAATTGGCCTATATGGATGAAATCGGAGAAGCAATTATCCCTACTACCGATACTCCCGGAGCAAAAGCTGCGGGTATAGGTTCGTTTATGGCCATGATGGTGAAATCTACTTATACTGAAGAACAACAAAAATCCTTTATTAACGGTCTTAATAAGTTGAAGAGCGATTTCAAGGCGGCTAACAAAAAGGATTTTATGGATGCTACGGTAGAAGAAAGGACAAATTTCTTAAACCAAGTTAATAAAAAGGCCATGGTTCCTGCTACTGAAGACAATAAAGAGGACAAGTATATTTTAATGATAAAAGATCTGACTTTATTGGGCTATTTTACTTCGGAAATCGGCGCTACTCAAGCGCTTAGGTTTGTGGAAACCCCAGGTAGGTATGAACCTTGTATTGAATATAAAAAAGGGGATAGGGCTTGGGCTATCTAACCCTTCTTAACTAAAAAATACAAATCCCGCCTGTAATTGGCGGGATTTTTTTATGTGTATTTTTTGGAATGCTACGTGAAATTATGTATTATACATGGATAAACCATCTGTAAAACATGATATATCTAATATGCAATATTATAATTTCCTTAAACCTTTTGCTGATCTGCAATTCTGATGGGAGATTCAACAATAATGAGCTTGCAACCGAAACTCAAACTCATTTTAATTCGAACCAAAATTTGGAAAAATTTGCTACAAATAAAGTTATTCCCAATGAGATCAGGGAATTAACACTGGAAGCCCTGTCTTATTTTCCAGATTTGATTAACACAAAAATTGACTTTCAGTTCAAAAATAATATTCACGGATCTGTAATGCAGGCACAACCAAAGGTGGGTTCCTTATTTGTGCATTCAAAAGAAAACCGTGCTTACAAAATAAAAATCTCGAGGAACCTATTTCTTGAAGACAACCCTATCCCTATTGAGCAGTTGCCTGATGATGTGTTGTTGGGCTGGATAGGCCATGAGCTTGGTCATATTCAAGATTACATAGAAAGAGGCTCTATGAACTTATTGGGCTTTGGTATCAAATACTATTTGTCTAATAGTTTTGTGACAAAGGCAGAAATTGCAGCGGATAGCTATGCCGTCGCTCATGGACTTGGTGAGAAAATAATAGCTACCAAAAACTTTGTGCTTAACCATGACCAAATCCCTCTGGCCTACAAGCAAAAGATAGAAGCACTTTATTTATCTCCAGGTGAAATACTTAGTATGGTAGACCCTGAACTTGGTGAGGAGAATAATACCTTGGAAGAAGAATAAGTTCTAAGTAAAATTGTGATTAATCGGTGAAAGGTTAATAAAGAATGCGTTGTGTTACATCATTTTTTTCACCTCTCTTTTGCCTACTGCCATGTAGCTTTTTACAAACTCACTGCCGTGAATGTGTTCAGCAGAGGCAGGGGTAGAGAGGCTTTGCTTGATTAATGTTTATAGTGATTAGATTTTAGAAATATCTGCTTTTCGGATATAGGCTTCTTTATTGCCCCACTGAACCTGGTACCACATGTCCTTGCTAGAAGTGATTGTTACCCGGTGCCCTGCTTCGACTCTCCTTACGAGGTTTCCAGCTGCCGAAGGGCTATCCATAATTAATACTGGTCCCCCAGTTATGATTCCCGTGTCAGGCTTGTTTATGAAGTTATTACTTACGAATGCAATGACTAGAAATAAAAGGGAGGGATAATAGAACACCGTACGTTTTTTAGGAATTACAAAGACCAGGATTAAGAACACAAGCATTAGTAAAGCTGCTGTGCCAGAAATTATGGTTTTGTACTCCAACAATAACCTCAAAAATCTATCTTGGTCAGAAACCTGATAGCCTTCGAGCGAGGATTGGCCGGTCAAAGATTTTATTTTATCAATGACTTCGGGGTTGGGATTGTAATCATAATACTTCGACAAATACAGCGATGCTTTTCCATAGTCACCCAAGCCTTCAGAAATGAAGCCCATCTTTAAAAGCATGGCAGGAGAATAGGCATCCTCTTCATAAAGTAGAGTTTCGTAGCCTTCTAAAGCCTCTTTGTATTTTTTTTCTCCAAACAAACTATCAGCAGTGATCAGGTTAGTTTTTCCCGTGGTCTGACTGTCAGCCTGATGTGAATAAAGTAATGAGAAAGCTGATAAAAAAACAAGAAAGATCCGTCTAAGATTTGGCATTTTCAATATAGTCCTTTAAATTTGCAGTCCAATTACGGGAAACTAAGGCGAAAAACCAAGTATTCTTTTGATATTAAACCTTGCAAAAGGGAGGTCATAAAATTGGGAATTTTGATTCTGTAGCTCAGCTGGTAGAGCATAACACTTTTAATGTTAGGGTCCTGGGTTCGAACCCCAGCGGGATCACATCAAAGTAAAAAAACCTGTTCATTTGAACAGGTTTTTTTGTTTTACAGTCCCCTGTTCAAGAATTTTAAGGTAAGTCAGGCAGTGTTCTAGTTTTTTGTTGCTTTAAGAAAAGGATGACCATCTCATATATATTCTATTTAATAAATTTGGCCTAGTTTTTAATTGACTCATTCTATGATATCTTTAAAAAATATGGGAATTGGGTGAAATTTCGGTTAAATTTATTTTGACAATAAATTAACCTAGGTAAGACAATGTTTCGCAGATTGATTTTTATATTTCTGGTGATCACGGGATTGTCCTGTAAGCCCAATTTACCTGATCCAATAGCTCAGGCAATGGAAGAACTTCCAGAGCAGGTGGATTTTAATATCCATGTTAAACCTATCCTTTCAGACAATTGCTTCTCTTGCCACGGCCCTGATGAAGCTTCCAGAGAAGCGGGAATGAGGCTGGACCTTCCTGATGCTGCCTATGCAGCGACCGAGGAAAGTGGGAAAATACCTTTAACCCCAGGAAAATTAAACCAAAGTGAAGTCTTTCACCGGATCATTTCTGAAGATCCAGATTACCTGATGCCTACGCCTGAGTCTCACCTCACCTTAACCAATAGACAAAAGGCAATACTTATTAAATGGATTCAATCCGGAGCAAAGTACCAACCTCATTGGGCTTTTATTACTCCTAAATTACCTGCACTTCCTGCTCCTAAAATTAAAGATTGGTCCAATCAACCCATTGACCTGTTTATTGGTCAAAAACTCGTGGAACATGGACTTGAACCTTCTCCATCTGCCTCCAAAGAATTGCTCCTTAGAAGATTGAGCCTGGATGTAACCGGTTTGCCTCCAAGTTTAGAAGAATTGGATGCCTTTATAGCGGATGATTCAGAAAATGCCTATGAGAAGCAAGTTGATCGTTTGCTAAGCTCACCACATTATGGTGAACAAATGGCGATGTTTTGGATGGACTTGTCAAGGTTTGCAGATACCCACGGATACACCGTCGATAGGTTTAGAGACATGTCTCCATGGAGGGATTGGGTGATAGAGGCTTACAACCAAAACATGCCCTATGACCAATTCATTATAGAACAGCTGGCAGGAGATCAACTTCCCAATCCTACTAAAAAGCAAAAGCTTGCGACGGCTTTCAACCGAATACATCCCCAAAATATGGAGGGAGGAATCGTTCAGGAAGAATTTAGGGTAGAATATGTTGCAGACAGGACCAATACACTTGGCAAGGCCTTTATGGCCCTAAGTCTGGAATGTGCAAGATGCCATGACCATAAATTTGATCCGGTAAGTCAAAAAGAATATTTTCAGTTAAGTAGCTTTTTCAATCAGGTAGATGAAGCAGGGCAAATTTCCTGGGACAATGCCATGCCTGTTCCTACCATGCTTTGGACGGATGAAGAAAAAGACAAACTGTTGAAGATGTTAAAGAATGACATTGCCAAGGCAGAAGTTGCCATGGTAAACATCAAAAAAGAAGAACAGGCCAATCTTGAAAGCTGGATAAACAATCAGTCTTATAAAAACACCCGCTTTTACATTCCATCCAAATCACTAATTGCCCATTTTGACTTCGATAAGCTCCCTATTCAGGACAGAATAAAGCCAACTGTTCAAGGCATTATGGAAGGTATTGGAGAAAAAAGTAGGCAACCCGATTTGGTAGAAGGGTATAAAGGAAAAGCAGCCACGCTCAATGGGGATAGTTGGTTGAAAATGGGAGGCGTTGGTAGTTTTTCGAAAGACCAGGCTTTTAGTGTAGGGATTTGGGTAAATATTCCTGCAAATCTTGAAAATGGGGTCATCTTTCATACTGGCAACGGTGCTGTATTGTTCAATAGAAGAGGTTACCATTTGTATTTAAAGGAGAACAGGCTGGAAATGATACTCGCACACACGGCTCCTTATAACGTCATTAGTAACCATACCCTGGAAGATATACCAAGAGACGAATGGGTTCATTTGTTGATGACCTATGATGGCTCTTCCAAAGCAAAAGGAATAAAAACCTATGCCAATGGGAAGTTAATGGCCAGCGAAATGTCCAGAGATAATTTGTATAAAGACATTCTATTTGATGGTAATGACCAACCAGGCATTCAGTTGGGCGCTGTTTGGAGAGGAAGAGGATTGAAAGGAGCCGCTGTTGATGAACTTACGATATTCAATAAAGAATTGTCGCCTTTGGAAATATTGGAATGGATTCAACCAGATCTATTGGCACAAACGTTGAAAAAGAGTGCTAAAGATTTAAATGCTGAAGAAAGACTTTCCTTAGAAACTTTCTACTGGAACAACATCTCCCCCAATTATCAAAGCCAATTAAAAAAACTAGAAGCCGCTCGATCTGAACATTCTGCTGCTGTAGAGCCGATACAAGAGGTGATGGTCATGGATGACATGAATCCAAAAAGGAATACCTATATATTGGAGCGAGGAGAGTATGCTGCACACGGGGAAGAGGTAGATGCCAACACGCCGACCTCTATTCTTCCCATGCCCGAAGATTATCCAAAAAACCGACTTGGTCTTGCGCGCTGGTTGGTAAATGACAAACATCCGCTTACGGCGAGGGTGGCAGTTAACCGTCTTTGGCAGCAGTTTTTTGGTAGAGGATTGGTAGCCACTTCTTCGGATTTTGGTAATCAGGGAGAAATGCCAAGCCATCCGGAATTGCTGGATTGGCTGGCCGTTACTTTCAGAGAATCGGGTTGGGATGTGAAAAAAATGCAGAAAATGATCCTTATGTCTGCCACTTACAGACAATCCTCACTGGCAAGTAAAGAACTTCAGGAAAAAGATTATGACAATATTTGGTTGGCAAGAGGTCCATCAGGTAGGATGCCTGGGGAGATGATTCGTGACAACGCCCTTTATGCGAGCAATATGCTTGGCAAAGCTTTGGGGGGACCAAGTGTCAAACCTTATCAGCCGGATGGCTTGTGGTCTGTAAATGGTGGGCAATACGTAGAGGATACTGGGGAGAACCTATTCAGAAGAAGTTTATACACCTTATGGAAAAGATCTGTTCCCAATCCTACTCTACATATTTTCGATGCCCCGGAAAGATCCGAAGCCACGATTAAAAGGCAAGAAACAAATACCCCACTTCAAGCATTGGTGTTGATGAATGATCCTATTTATGTGGAAATAGCCAAAGTACTGGGAATGCAAATTGCTAACGAGCAGGATACAAGTAAAGCCATTCAGGATGCATTTAGAAAACTCACCGGAAGGTTTCCTAAAGATCGGGAACTGGCTGTGTTATTGAAGTTAAGGGAAGTAGAACTTGAAAAATTTAAAAAAGCCCCTGAGAAAATGGATGGGTGGCTCAATGAAGGGGCTTATCCCATAAAAGAAAAACCAGACAGGTATCAATGGGCAGCCAATACAGTTGTGGCCAGCGCTATTCTTAACGCGGATGCTACCATTACCAAAAGATAATATGTGCAATCACCATAAAAATAATCGCTTTCAAGCCTACCCAGACCTTCACGAGCTGGAGAAAAAAATAGACCGTAGGCATTTTCTTACCAAAACGGCCATGGGCATGGGGGGACTGGCTTTGGCCTCCTTATTTTCTGATGATGGGTTGATGGCTAAAGACATGGATACTCCACTTGGAACAGCTCTACCAGGGCTTCCTCACCATGCGCCAAAAGCGAAACGGATCATATACCTTTTTCAAAGTGGAGGGCCTTCACAGCTTGATCTTTTTGACTACAAACCAAGCCTAAGCGATATGCACGGCAAAGACCTTCCCGAATCAATCAGAGGTGGTCAGCGACTTACAGGTATGAGTGCCAATCAAAGTATTTTTCCCGTGGCGCAGTCCAATTTTAAATTTCAGCAATACGGAAAAAGCCGAACCTGGGTGAGTGAGTTAATGCCCCATACGGCAGAGGTGGTGGATGAACTTTGCTTTATCAAATCCATGATCACTGAGCAAATAAATCATGATCCAGCCATAACCTTTATGCAAACCGGTCATCAGTTGCCCGGAAGACCCTCTATGGGTGCCTGGCTTTCTTACGGATTGGGTTCCGAAAATCAAAACTTACCAGGCTTTGTGGTCTTGGTGTCCAAAAATGCGGTTAGGGATCAACCTCTGTATGCCAGACTTTGGGGCAATGGCTTTCTGCCTTCCCAGCATCAAGGCGTACAATTCAGGTCAGGTAAAGATCCTGTGCTCTTCTTGAGCAACCCGGAGAACTATGACGGACATGATCGAAAGGAAATGTTGGATTACCTCAAGGACTTAAATGGCATCCAGTTTGATACCTATGGTGATCCTGAGATCAATGCCAGAATTGCCCAGTACGAAATGGCCTTCCGTATGCAAACTTCTGTTCCTGAAGTATCGGACATGACCGATGAGCCGGATTGGGTATTTGATTTGTATGGTGAAGAAAGTCGTGATCCCGGAACCTATGCTGCCAATTGTCTTTTGGCAAGGAAGCTGATAGAGAAAGATGTGAAGTTCGTCCAGCTTTACCATCAGGGTTGGGACCAACATGGAAACCTTCCAGGTGGAATAAAGAACCAATGCGCAAAAACCGATCAGGCCACCGCGGCCCTGATTAAGGACCTTAAACAAAGAGGCTTGCTCGAGGACACCCTGGTAGTTTGGGGTGGAGAGTTTGGGAGAACAGTTTACAGCCAGGGAACCCTTACAGCCGATAATTATGGAAGGGACCATCATCCACGTTGCTTTACCATGTGGATGGCGGGTGCAGGAGTGAAGCCTGGGTTTACTTATGGAGCTACGGATGATTTTGGATACAATGTGATCCAAGACCCAGTGCATGTGCATGATTTTCATGCAAGTTTAATGCATCTATTCGGAGTGGATCACGAAAAACTCATCTTTAAACACCAGGGCAGAAGGTACCGCCTTACCGATGTGGCAGGGAATGTGGTCAATGACCTGTTTACATAATTTTTGGACGAAAAAAAATATATAGCTTACGACATAACTTTGTCTCGACTTATAGGTAGAAACCTAACCTGGGGCCAAAGTAATGCCCCCTCTTTTTAAAAAATTGATCGTAATAAACTGCCCCCCTGAATTCCTATACTCCATTTGTTGTAAAATTCCTTCCGCAAACTAAATTGAGCAGGAAAAGTTATGACTTGAGAATAATCGTCTACATTAAAAAACCAAACCTACTGTTTTTTGGTACTACATTAGGTTCCAACCAAAACGGGAAAGCTTATGAGATAAATAGGGTGTTAATTTTGAATAGCATCAAATCGTTTTTGTAGATCCTCAAGGTCATTCTTTTCATCAATTGAGCGTTCGGCCAAGCTAAGGATCATTTCAGCATGCTTTTTTATCACTTGCTTGTGTTGCTGGTCCACTGCAAAATCATGAAGTGTGGCCATGGCTTCCATCAAGTGGATTATTACAGGAGGGTTAGCCTTTGAGTATTGTCTAATAGCATTGTATGCGGCCCCCATCATTCCTTCAAAAGTCAATGCATTGGCGTAGATTCTCAACCTATTCTGTTCTCCAACTCTATAAGGTGAAGGAAACTTTACCGTGGTCAGGTAAGCCATGGTATTGCTTAGGTTGTCAATACAGGCGATAGCTGTATAAGGGTCATTTATACCCGGTGACAAGGCCCGGGCAGCGATTTCCACCATCTGGTGGATGGCATGCTCTGCATCCTGTTGGGAGGTGCGTGTTCTGCCGGTTAGGAAGTTGTCTTTTAGAGGTTCCAGCTCTTCTTCAGACAAGTTTTTATGAGAATAAACCTTTCCTATTTCTCTGTCTATAAATAAATAGTCTCCGGGGCGAAAATAAAGCTCAAGAAAAAGGTCTTCACCGGAAACGTGTTCCATTAACTTTTCAGGATCCACATATTGTAAATAGCCTTCTTTATTGCTTTTCAGAGGCTTTGAATAGGTAAATCCGGCCTTAATTTTTTCTAAGTCAAAAGAGAAAGTTGCCGCATCACCGATTTGTTCCGGGAAAAGGATTTTTAAATTCTGAGAAAGATTTTTGGAGATTTTGTCAATAATATTGTCCGCTTGAATGCTATTGGCTACATGATGTATAAAAATAATTAGCAATACGATATTGCCTATGGTCATCAATAAGGCAAAAAACACGGAAATGATAGGTGTAAATTCCAGTTGATCGGTATCTTTCACTGTATTGAGCACAATCAAGCAGTAAATGTACAAGGATACGTAAGTCCCTAATACCGTCTGATTGATCCGGTCATACATGAAATTCTTTATTAGCCTCGGGCCAAATTGACTGCTTGCCAGTGTGAGGGCTACCAGCGTAATGGAGAAGACAGTTCCTGCCACTCCAATCATTGCACCTGCTATTGTAGAGAGAATATCCTTAGCGGCATTTGGACTGCTGGGGAACAAATATTTCCAGCCACCTTTGGGCTCAAATCCATGCGTGTTATCCAGATAAACTAGCCAGAATGGTAGGGCGATACCAAGAGCAATAATCAAAACAGGTACAAACCAAAAAGTAGACTTGAGTTTAGACCACCAGAAAAATAATTTTTTCATACAAAACCTTTTGTGTAACTGAATTCAAGTTACCAAATAACCCTCAATTTCCTACGAAAAAAATCTTCAAGAGGAATACACGCATTTTTTAGAAAGAAGCTGATTTCATGTGGTCCTTAAAGGGCTACCAATCAATTCATCAATATTTACGCTATAGAAGGGGAGGGATTCACTGGGTTTTGGCGGCATTTTTGCCTTTTTTTCTGCAACAATGCTGACAAAATCAACCTATTTTTTCACCGTAAAGGCAGCCACTATGCCCGAAGTAACAATGCCCATGATTGGAGCTCCCAATACACTTTGAATCATGTAGCTCTTAAAATTAAAATAATCATTGGCTTCCTGCAGGGTCATTTTATCATTTTCTACGGCATAGGCGATAACATTTTCAAAATACTGTGGGGTAATGAAAGAAAGGGTTATCCACTGAGTCAAAGGGGTAAGGATGGTCACCGCCAAGGTAATTAATAAACCTGTTTTGAACCCCTGCCAATAGGTCATTTTTCCCTGATAATAAACACGGCGTTTTTCCAACAAGGCAAAAACGTAAATGGCGATCGCGGGAATGGCAATTAAATTGGTATAGGTGGCATGATGAGCAATTAAGTCATCATGCAAACCCACAGATCGTTCTATAAACATCCAAAGAAGCATCATTATGGAGAAAATCAATCCCCATTTGATCTCAAGACTATATTCTTTCATGGTTTGTTTTATTTCATTGAGTACAATCCAAAAGTATTTCCTTCAGGGTCCATACAAATAGCGCAAAAGCCATGTTCACCTATCTGGAACTTTGGCTGAAGCACTTTGCCCCCTGCTGTTTCCACTCTGCTTTGTTCATCGGCACAGTCTTCACAGGAGAAGTAAATCAATGTTCCTCCGGTACCGGGTTTCATTTCACTCGACTTTACCAAGGCACCAGAGGAATTTATAGCTCCATCTACATAAGGAAAGGCGACCATTCTTAGGTCTTCCATTCCTCCTGGAACTTGCATGTCTTCAAGTTTTTTATTCAGTACGGTTGAATAAAAGGTCTTTGCCTTATCCATGTCTTCTACATAGATTTCAAACCAGTTAACGGGGTTTACATTTGAGCTCATAATTCGTTTTTTTTTTAGATTTATATGGAAAAGTATATAATATAGCAAAAAAATTTCTTGTCTTATGACAAGAAATTCAAACTTCTTTAGTGACCTCGTTTCTAATTCTGCTTAAAGAGGTATCCGTAACGCCCAAATAAGTGGCTATCTGCTTCAACGGAGCTTGTTGGATAATCAAAGGTTGCTCCCTTTGAAGTCTTAAATACCTATCCTTGGCGGAATCCGTGATCATATGCAGGGATCTCAGTTTGTTTTCAAGAAGAGAGTTGGACATCCATGTTCTTCCCCATTCTGCAAAACCGGGGACGGATTTAAATAAAGCTTCAAAATCTTTAAAGTCTATTTTCCAGCATACGCAAGGAGTTACTGCTGCAATGTTTTCTTTTGTTGGAACTCTTAGGAATAAAGAGGCCACCTCGATGATTACGTTGCCTGGGCTGAAAAAGCTGGTAGTGATGTCTTTGCCAGAACTATTAACAGCAAAGGCCCTGGCTAGGCCGGACTCCATGCAGTAGTAGGCATTGGATTGTTGACCTTCGCTTAGAATGGCTTCACCCTTTTCAAAATGAACCCTATGGTGTGCTGCAAAAATGTCCTCACAGGCCCCTGAATTTAACTGAGGATGCTGGTAGATGGATTTAAGTATTGAAGATGGATTCATGAGAGACCTGATTTGAAATTTTGCTTACACCCAAGATTTACCAATGCACATAAATCTTGCCTGTACTTTTTCCCGATTCTAAAGCCATATGTGCCTCTGCTAGTTTTTTAATTGGGAATGCTCCACCCACTTTCGGCGCAATTTCTTTATTGTTGTACAATTCAATAAGTTCCTTCAGGCAGGTTCCTATTACGTCTACTTTATGATCTGCAAAACGCAACATGTTTACCCCAATAAGAGCCTGGGCTTTCATCATCATAAATAGGGGGCTTACGAAACCGGTTTTGAGCAAAAAGGATACATCATTGAGCAGATTGTTCTTTTTCCCACTTCTGGCAGCACCACCGAAACAAAAAAGTTTGCCACCATAAGCGAGCAATTTAAGGTCATTTTTAAAACTATTGCCTGCCACGGCATTGAAAATATGGTCTACTGGGCGTTTACCCAAGTTTTTGATAATCCATTTTTTGTAGTCTGTTTGAGTATAGTTTATGGGATAATCTACCTTTAAAGCTTTCAGGTACTCCATTTTTTCATCCGAACTACAAAGTCCAATTACTTTTACTCCTTTTAACTGGCAAAGCTGAGTCAGCGCTGTGCCCACACCACCAGCACAAGCGTGTACGAGGGCTATTTCACCTTTGCGCATTTGCTGGAAATAATGGGTCATATAATAAGCGGTGCAATATTGTGTGGCCAGCGCACAGGCTTCTCCCCCTGAAATTTCTTCTGAAATCACACCCAATGCCCTGTAGTCTGCAACAGCCTCAGTAGCATATCCACTAAATCTAGTAAAGGCCACCACTCGTTTACCCATTAAAGATTTCGGTGCCTCAGCACCTGTTTTTATCACTTTTCCTACTACTTCATAGCCTGGTACAAATGGAATTTTGGGTGCTTCCTTATAAAGGCCATTTCTAGCCATTACGTCTGCATAATTCAAACCAAAGCCCTCTACCTCAATACACACTTCATTGGCTTTGGGAACTGGTGAATTAACTTCCTGAATTTTAAAAGCTTCATCAGCATGCCCATATTTTATTATTGTTGCCTGTTTCATTCGGAAGGTTTGTTTTGACCGTATGAATATACAATTTTTATCCAATTCTAGATGTACGGTTTTATTAGAACCTGTTGATGGTTTTCCTTCACAAAATTTATGTCAATGGATTAGTCGCCAAAAGTGATTGAATCAATTGTTATACCAACAATAATCAATATTTTTAACCTTTGTAAAACCACTAATAATATGAAAAACCACTTCAACCGCAGAAAATTTCTTCAATATTCAGGCATGGCAGGTACTGCAGCCTTATTACCAGGCAATGCAATTTCAAAGTCTGAACCTCTATTCCCCGAAAATGAAATAGGCCTTTCAAAATTTGAATTGGAAACGCCCTCATTGTGTCTGGATCTTGACATAATGGAATCCAACCTTAAAAAGGTGCATGAAAACCTACAAGGAACAGGGATTGGTGTAAGGCCACATACAAAGACACATAAATGTCCGGCAATTGCTAAAATGCAGATGGATGCCGGGGCCATTGGTATTTGTACTGCCAAATTATCAGAGTCTCAAGTCATGTTGGAAAATGGTATTTCTGAAGTCCTGATGACAGGGGTAAATATCAGCTCTTCTAAAATTAGGAAGGCAATGCAATTACGGAAAAGACATTCCGGTTTTATTCAAGCAGTAGACAATAAACAAAATGCCAGAGACCTACAAGATGCTGCCAAGGAAGCAGGAATCATCGCTGATGTAGTTGTAGATTTGGATGTTATCCGTCGGTCAGGAGTTCCTACAGGTCTTCCGGCCCTTGAATTGGCGCAATTGGTTGACCAACTTTCTAATTTAAGGTTTAAAGGTATACTCGCTTATGATGGTGGGGCACAACATATTAAGGGGTATCAAAAAAGGTTAGAGAGAACCGTCCAAACTTTTGAACCAGTTTCAGCGACCTATGAAAGTATGATACAATCTGGCTTGAATGTTGAAATCTTCAGTGGGGCAGGGACAGGTACCTACAATATGATGGGAGATGTACCTGGGTTTACTGATGTTCAAGTTGGTAGTTATTTGTTTATGGATACCCAATACATGGTCATTGGCAGTAAGGGGAATGAAAACCTTTACGACGATTTTGATCCTTCGCTTACAGTACTCGCAACTGTGATTAACAACAATCATCCCAATAGATTAATTACAGACTCGGGCGCAAAGTCCTTGTCCATTAATAAACCTAGTGGGATGGTGATTGGAGAACCAGGCTTTAGCTATAACGCAGGGTCAGATGAATACGGAACCGTTACTTTTGAAAAGGCCAATAGAGCCTACAAGACTGGAGATTTACTGGAAATAATTGTTCCACATTGTGACCCCGTTGTTAACTTATATGATCGAATATATGGGATTCGAAAAGGGAAAGTAGAAAGTATACTGCCAATAATGGCAAGGGGGCATTCTCGATAGCAAAAAAAAAACTTATGACCACAAGATAGGATACAGGTAAACTATTTTGTGGTCATGAGAACTCAATTTTCTAAGCTTACTTTTTGCGGACTACCGTTATTTCCTTTGTCATCTTCTTCTTTACTAACCACAGGTTTTGAAGTCCACATGCCAAGCATCATGGCGAAAGAAGTCAATATAATTACTTGAATGATCAATGAATCGTTGATTATAGATACTGACATTGCCACTGGAACACTCAGGTACAACAAGATAGTTACCAAACCTCTTGGAGAGATAAACATCAAAGGCAGGAGGTTTATTTTAAAAACCTTTAACACAAGGGCTCTAAGTAGGAATATTCCGGCGGTGATGGAAATGGACCAAATTAGTGTCTCCGAATTGAAAAGTTCATTGGTTTCGATTAGAAATCCGAATACAAGGAAGAAGAGGGTTCTTATCAAAAAGGTGAGTTCCATGGTCAACTCTTTGAATTTTTTAATTTCTTTTTTGAAGCTTTTGGTATGTAATTTTTTAACAACTACGCTTTGTTTCAACTGGTTGAGATTACCAATAAAGAGTCCAAAAAGAAGTATAAAGATAAGAGCAGGTAAATGGTAAAGTTCAGACACTGCAAAAATCAGCACGATCATTAAAATAATCGGGGCAAATTTAACAGGGTGTTTGATACGACTTAGCAAAAAAGCCAGCATTATGGTGGCAAAGAAGGTGACGATTAATATCATGACGATCTCCCCAAAGAAAAGGCCTAGGGTTTTTACATTCATGATCTTCTTTTCAAGTAGAAAATTGAAAAGAAGCACCCCGAAAATATCAGAAACACTACTCTCGTACGTTACAAATTCACGGTTCTCAGTCCTTAAATTTTGAACAGAGGGGATGGCAATGGCACTGCTTATTATGGCAAATGGTATGGCGTTAAGCAAAGCAGTCTTAAATTCTACATCTCCAAAATATTGAATAGCATAGGCAAGACTAAAACTAATAACGACAACAGGAATAATGGCGACTAAAATTGTTTTACCAACAAATGATAATTTAGAAGTATCAAAATCAAGTTCTAGTGCACCCTCTAAAACGATCAATACCAGTCCGATAGTACCTAAAAATGGCAATACTGTGGTAAGGTCCGGAATGTCTAAATCAAAAAAGACTGCTGCTTGGTTTGCTGACCAACCCATTGCAAATAATAAAATCACTGGCGGGATTTTTGTTTTAGCAGAAGTAATGTCAAAAAAGTACGCAAAGAGCATTAAAGCACAAAGTACAATGATAATGGGTAGGGCCATAGATGGTTGGTTTAAGTTTAGGGGGTTTTCGCCTATTTCTGATTAATCAAAACCCTGTATTTCCTCATTAATTTAAAGTATGCCAAATATAAAATTACAATAAAGTCTGTCAAGTTAAAAGTTTAGCTTTTATTAAAGCTTAAATTTTTCTTAATTTAAGACTGTTAATTGACGAATTTATACCACCTTCTTAACCGACTTATGAAACTATTTTTCGCATTTTCCCTTTTTGTTTGTGTATTCTTTCAAGATCCGGTTTATGCCCAAAAGTCGTTGCCATTGGGTTCTCACCCACCTGCGCTTACCTTTGATCATTTCCCCAATAGATCCTTTGCCTTCGTATGGCGAAATTGGAATCTTGTAAGTCCTGAGAAAATGGCTGAGACCATTCAGTGCAAACCTTCTGATATAATTCACCTTGCACAACTTATGGGTTTGGAAGATAAGAAGCTCTTGCCTGAAAAATTACAAGAACAAATATATATTACTTTGCTTCGTAGAAATTGGCATTTGCTTCCCTATGATCAGTTGCTAACCTTATTGGATATGGATAGTGAAAGATTGGAGTTTGCTTTGAAAGAAGATGACTTTCTTTTTCATAAGTTTGGCAACCTCAAACCGGCCAGCCCAAAATTAATTTTTTCCGGTCCGACTGAAATTGAAATAAAAAAAGCCAATGATATAAAGGAAGTTATTCGCCCTATTCTTGCTAACAATGAAAAGAATCCTTCGGAAGACCTTTTTCAATTTATCGAAAAACTTAAAACTTACGATGAAGAGGAAGTTCTCGTTCCTAGAGATTCACTGAAGGAGGTTCAGCTCCGTTTTATCTATTCTTATTTCGGCATTTTTGGGGATCCTTTAATGGATGAAGAAAACGATCCCTTTCCCAATGGGCTCTTACAAAAATTAGCACAGAAAGGTGTTAATGGGGTATGGATGCATGTGGTACTCAACCAACTTGCCCCAGGAGGAGAGGCTTTTCCGGAGTTTGGAGAAGGTAGCGAAACTCGGCTTAAGAATTTGCGGAAAATAGCGCAAAGAGCTAAAAAGTTTGGCATTGACATTTACTTGTACATGAACGAGCCACGTGCACAACCTTTGGCATTTTTCGAAGAACGTTCAAATATGGCAGGGGTAAAGAAGGATGACTTTATTACCATGTGTACAAGTAATGAGGAGGTGAGGAACTGGATGGAGCAATCACTCACCCATGTTTTTACTGAAGTACCCGAGTTGGGAGGAGTATTTACCATTACTGCTTCAGAAAATCTTACCAATTGTGCCTCCCATGGGGGAAAGGACAAATGCCCCAGATGTAGTGAACGACCTTATGAAGACATTATCGCAGAGGTAAACCGAACGATTGCCAATGGAGTTCATGCTGCAAAACCTGAAGCGAATGTAATTGCTTGGGATTGGGGGTGGAACGGTCATGGGATGGCAAGAGATGTGATAGACAAATTACCGGAAGATGTGTGGTTGATGTCAGTCAGTGAATGGGCCAAACCTATCGAGAGAGGCGGGATTCCCAATACAGTAGGAGAATATTCTATCTCTGCAGCAGGACCAGGGCCTAGGGCAAAATCCCATTGGAGTGGAGCGAAGAAGAATCTACTTAAAACGGTCGCAAAAGTTCAGTTTAACAATACCTGGGAATTGTCCGCAGTTCCTTGGCTACCAGTTATGGATTTGGTAGCTCAGCATGCAGCAAATTTAGCGCAAATGGACATTGATGGGTATATGCTCAGTTGGACGCTCGGGTCCTACCCATCGCCAAATCTTGAAATAGCTAAAAAATTTTCAGATGACCCTGATGCAAGCATAGAAGAAGTGTTAAATTCACTGGCCTTGGAAAGGTATGGAAGGGCTGCCGTGCCTTATGTGCGTAATGCTTGGACTACATTCAGTACAGCTTTTGAAGAATATCCCTATGATATTAGAGTGGTTTATTCTGCACCTCAACAGTATGGCCCATCCAACCTTTTATTTCTGGAACCTACAGGTTATCGTTCTACCATGGTAGGTTTTCCCTATGATGACCTTAAGGGTTGGTCCGGCCCATATCCTCCTGAAATTTTAATATCACAATTTGAAAAAGTGGCTACTAAATGGGAGAAGGGGTTGAAATTTATAAAAGGTGCCATTGAGGTTACTGAAGACGAATCCTATAAAAAGCTATTGGAAGAAGACCTAAACTTAGCGAAGGCGGCTTACCTGCATTTTTTATCTGTTGGGCAGCAGGGTCGTTTTATAATGGCCAGAGACAATTGGCTTGAAAGCCAAAAAACTGATAAAGTGCTTCGGGATCAGGTGAAAGCTATTTTACTGAAAGAAAAGGAAACAGCAATTGACCTGCTTGAAGTAACAAGTAAGGATTCCAGAATAGGTTTTGAGGCCTCTAACCAATATTATTATGTGCCACAGGATTTGCTAGAGAAAGTAATCAACTGTCAATTTTTGATCAATGAACTTGATAAATAGCTTCAATCGCTAAAGAAATAGGAACCATGGATTTTAGCCATGGTTCCTGTCCTACCAATTTTTAACCCATTCATTTAACTTATTATTGGGCTAAGAAATTAAGCTTTATTTTTTTCTCGCTATTCAATGACAAGATTCTTGTTTCTGGGATACTTGACCTCATATTTCAATTCCAGTAACTTGGTATCCGAAGGTGCCAACTTAAACTCCCACTTAATCTCACCAGTTTTAACGTCATGTTTTCCTCCGGAAAGGCTTTGTACTTCTACCTCTATTTCTTCCAAAGTAGAAACAGGCACTTGGTCCAAAACTACCATGGAAACGGGTTGGCTTTTATTGTTTTTAATAGTGGTTTTCCACAATCTGCTTGCCGTCTTTTTATTGCCTAAAAAAGATTTTTCTGTGAAATCACTTTCTTTCTCCCTTTCTATTGTGACCATTTTATCTCTACCCAGTGAGATTTCCAAGGTGTCAGTAGCATAGCGCACATCCAGCAGACTTTTACCTACGAAGGTTTGTTCAAAAAACACATTGGCCTCTCCTTCCAAAAGTTGGTATTGCTCCCAGTTCGTAATCCCAGCAATCAGGTAAGCCGTGTTACTGACTTTGGGAACAGCAAAATATTGGTAGAAAGCAGGCAATTCATAGGTTACCATATCCACAGTATAATTTTTACTGTCTGATTGAATGGAATAAGGGGTATTGATTTCAAAATTAATGGACGTTTGGTTTTCCACCTGAGCCATCGGTAAAGGTTGACTTTGCAATTCCTGTGCATCATCAACGTCAAAATTAGCCTCAATTCCTTCAGATTTACCTTTCAAACGTTTACTAATTCCATAACCGGTTACCACTATCTCATCTAATGCAACCTGATCTTCTTTCATAACCACATTCATAACCTCAGCTCTAATTGGTCGGGATTGAGAAACATATCCAATGTAAGAATAGGTCAATTGGCTGGCATTGTTTGGCAAGGTGATGCTGTAATTACCGTCAAAATCTGAAACGGTTCCAATAGTGGTTCCTGACACATTAATGTTTACCCCGGGAAGCCCTATACCTTCAGCATCCATCACCTTCCCTGTCACAGCACCTGTTGTTTGCGAATAACGTGGTGGGGCTGTATTGTAATTAAGTAGATAAGGTCGTAATTCCGGTGCAACACCTGAAACGCTTGGCTCTGCTGAGGAAAAAGTAAGTTTAATATTGTCCCAATCTACCTTGGTGTCTTGTCGGACATTCGCTTTGTAGTGCAAGCTAACTGGGCTATTGATGTCTTTGGCACGGATGTCATAAGAAGGAAACCAGCCAGCATTGTCAACAAGGTAGGACAACTCGAAAGAATAACTACCGGGCACTTTAGCAGCTACTCTTACCAAGACCTCTCCTGTAGCAAACTCTTTTTCACCAGCCAGAGAATTGATTTGATTCTGAAGGTTGTTTTTCTCTTCAAGTAATTTCTTAATCGTACTGTTCCTTTCGATAGTTTGCAGTTTTAAGGCAGTGAGTTGATTGCCATAATATTCAGCAGCCTGTTTGAGAGTGGCCACATTTAGGGTTTCGTTTTTACCTCCTATCAATCGGTTGGTTTGGAGAAAAGTGATCTCCTCTTGGGCGATGGACAAAAAAGTGTTTTCCAATTCGATCTTTTCATTGATTTGTTCAAGGTCTTTGTCCAGCTTAAGAAGCTCCTCAGACCTTACCGATTTATCCAGAAAGTTTTGCTGGTGATTAATGCCCAAGACAGTCAACTCATCTCCAGCTTTTAGCTGTATGCTTTTGGGAGCTATAAAAGGGGAGAGGTTGGTAAATTTGACAATGGATTCCCCTTTAGTCAATTGGACTGTTTCCTTTCGTAGCACCTGTGCACCTTTTAGAAAGACGGTGGCTTCTACCACCTTGGATTTGACTTCTTTTTCAGGTATTTCCTGAGCGAAAGATTGATTATAAACCAGGAAGAACAAAAGGATGGACAAAGCTTTCATAAATATTGGATTGAATTGTTTTTATACAAATAGGATAAGTGAGCTTCTAAAAAAATGGTTTGTTGCGATGTTTTGCAAAAGAAAACACATTGCTTTTCGCTACTTACTTTTCCTATACGAGGCAGATACAATAAAAGTCACAAATCAGGCCAAAAATCTTAAAGCGGAAAAATGTAATGAAAGTAAATTCAAAATGGATTAAATTAAATGGTAAAGACTAATTTTAAATTAATAGAGCTATATAAAATTTTACCCTAAAATAAATGTCTAGACACTAGCATCTTTTACCTTTTCTTAACTATTTTGAATGAATAAATCAATTCAGTAAATCGCTGGGAATTGTAGAAAAAGAATTGGTTCACAACAGGTTATTCGCCTCAATTACTACTTATAAGTAAACCATGGGAAAGGAAAAATATTCAATCGGCTTTATTTTCATTATGCTATGCCTTTGTCCGTTAATGGCAAAGGCTCAGGAAGATAAAGCGGTCCGCCAGGAATACTTGAGGGAGTTGATTCTATTGCAGGAAAAACCTTCCAGCCATGATAGCTTTGTTAGTTTACATGACCTTACCTGGGAAGATTGGATAGAAAGAACTGGAGAATTACCCCCTAATTACGGGGTAATTCCCTCCATTCCTTTTTTGCCTGATCCACTGATCATTGGTGAAGGCAAAGAAAATGAGAAGGTTACTACCATGGCTCAATGGGAGTCTCAGCGGGAGTATTTCAAGGAACAGGTTAAACACATCCTTTCAGGGACTTTCCCTGATCCTCCCACCAATTTGAAAGCTGAGATCTTGTCTGAAAGGACAGATAATGGGGTTAGGATTCAGATGATTGAACTCAGGTTTGGAGAAAACCACAAGGCCAAATTGACCTTGGAAGTGTTTACCCCACCTGGCGAAGGACCATTTCCAGTATTTATGACCCAGTGGAACCACAGAGGATGGGCACAGATAGCCGTAAGGAGAGGTTATATGGGGCTGATTTATGCCGGGGCAGATGCGAAAGACGATACCCGGGAATACCTGGAACTCTACCCTGATTATGATTGGTCTACTTTAATGGCCAGAGCCTGGGGTGCTCATAGGGCGGTGGATTATTTGTATACCTTGGATGAGGTGGATAAATCCAAAATAGCCATAGCCGGTCATTCCAGAAATGGAAAACAATCCTTGTTTGCCGCCGCTTTTGATGAGCGTATTACGGCTACTATTACAAGTAGTGGAGGAACAGGAGGAGAATTCCCTTACCGATATACCGATGAAAGGCATTCCAATGAATCCATTGATTACCTGGTTTCCAGAAGAACCCATTGGTTGCATCCCCGCATACGGTTTTTTTCAGGAAGAGAGCATAAAATGCCCATCGATCAAAATTCCTTAATGGCTTTGATTGCTCCAAATGCTTTGATGTTGAGCTCTTCCATCCGAGAAGGAGGTGGAGGAGATCCTTGGGCCATTGAGCAGATTTATACTTCACTTACCAAAGTTTATGACTTTTTGGATGCTCCAGAAAAATTGGGCATACGGCTGAGAGATGGGGAGCATGCTGTTTCAGAAAGGGATTTAGAAGCCTTTATGGACTGGCTTGACATACAGTTTGGCAGAAAGAATTTCCCATGGGACAATCACCTGAGTTACAATTATAGCTTTAAAAAATGGAAGAAAGAAAGTGGAGAATCCATTGATCTTAGCAAGTTTCCTATCCAACCGGCCCAAAATATTCCTGTCAATGGATCCCATTTGGAAAAGACCCAAGAAAAAATAAAACAGGACCTTACCTGGCTGTTGGGTGATGAACCTGCAGGTTTACCTGCCAGTGACATTGAGACGCTAAGCCATAAGGAGGATTATGTCAGCAGTTTTATGCCTCGGCCCAGGGTGAAAAATGGCAAAAAACTTAACATTACGCCCTACAATGCCATGGGGGATTATTTGTATGGATCCCTATATTTCCCTACGGATGAAACTGGAGAAAGAATAACAGCGGCCAATGGTAAAATGCCTGTGCTTATATTTTTGCACAAATACACCAATACGGGCTATGATTCGGAGTTAAATGCATTGATTGATGAGCTGTTGGCCAAAGGGATAGCCGTTTTGACTTATGATATGATCGGCTATGGGGCCAGGATAGAAGAAGGTACTTTGTTTTACCAGAGATATCCCCATTGGTCCAAGATGGGCAAGATGGTCATCGATGCCAGAGCGGCGGTGGACGCATTGGAAAGTTTGGACTTTATAGATAACGATAAGATCTTTGTTGGAGGCTATGCTTTGGGGGGGACAGTAGGCTTGATCACGGCTGCACTAGAACCTAAAATAGCAGGGCTTGCTTTGTCCAGCGCTTTTACCCCTTTAAGAAATGCCTCTGGAGATGTGGAGGGATTAAAAGCCTTTTCCCATTTGTATGGGCTAATTCCAAGGTTAGGGTTTTTTGATGGTGAGGAAAACAGGATTCCTGTGGATTTTCCTGAAATGCTCGCCAATATCGCCCCAAGACCCCTAATGGTCATTTCTCCGGAGTTAGACAGGCATGCTGACCATGATAATGTCATTACTACCATGGAAGGTTTAAAGCAATTGTACCAAAAAATGGGAGTAGGCGATGCGCTGGAATGGCAAAGCCCCCATTCTTTTAACCATTTTACGGAAGCCCAACAAAAGGAAATGATCAAATGGTTGGTGCAGGAAGTAGCAAAGTAAATTATTAGGGCTTAAGTTTGAGAAAAAAATACAAATCAATCATGATAATTTTAAAAAGGTCTGTTTATGGTGGGGTCGGTTGTCCCTCCGGAGTCAATTTTAATAGAATGAAGCGAGTGACGCTACATTATCCATTGGTTTTTTTGATGGTGTTTTTGGGCTTGGTATTGGAAAGCAAGGGCCAATTCCAAAGCAAAACCTCAGACATAAGGTATATCGAACCGAATGAGGAAACCGGAACTTCGCTGGGAACGGTAGTGGGAGATGTTCCATTGGCTTTTACTGATCAAATTTTTCCTTTTGACGCTAACGGGAGCTTGGTAGGATCAAGTGATCTCAAAGTACAGCTTACTCAGGTGATTAAAAATTTGGAAGGAGCCTTGGAAGCAGCAGGTACTGATTTAAGTAAGTTGTTAAGGCTAAATGTATACCTTCAGAAAGAAGAACATTCCAAACCTGTTCGTAAATTAATCAAGGAATTATTACCTGAAGGCGCATTCCCGGCCATTACCCTGATAGTTGCTAATCAACCTCGTGAAAAAGTATTGTTAACCATGGATGCGATTGCTGTTGCGCCCATGACCTCAGTAAGTTCCAGGGGTGTGAATCTTCCGTTTAGCAAAGGGCTTTATGAAAAAACCAATCGTGCTGCTGTTGCTGTTTTACCGGCAGGTAGGAAGGTATTTATCGCAGGTCAGGCTGAACCTGGCAAAGACCTTTTGGAAGCCAGTGACAAAACCATGCAAAACCTTTTTGCTACACTTGCTTATATAGGGGCCAGTGCCAGTGATGTGGTCCAGGTTAAAGCTTTTATCAATCCCATTGAGGATGCGGCAGCAGTAGAAAAAGTGATCGCTGCTTTTTTCAGAGGACAGCAAGTACCCCCTATTGTCATGGTAGAATGGTTGGTGGAAGAAAACAAGGCTGAAATAGAATTGGTCGCTTCTGCTCCTGAGCACTACAATGACAAAGAAGCTGTCAGTTATTACGCACCACCGTGGATGATTCAGGCTACCACCTACAGTAGGATAGTAGACATTAAAAAAGGAAGGCTATTGTTTACTTCCGGCTTGTATGCGGAAGAAGGAAAAGATGCGGAAGAAAAAGCGAGAAACCTTTTTGGGACCTTGTCGCGAATTCTTGAAAAAGCCGGATCCAGTTACGACCACCTGGTAAAAGCAAGTTACTATCCCTCCCATGAAAAAGGGCGTGAAGGCTTGATGAAAGTACGAACCGAATTTTACAATCCCGAAAGACCGCCTGTAGCTTCCTTGATAAGGATTCAGGGAACCGGCCATGAAGGCATTTACTTAAATGTCGATATGGTTGCAGTGGTGCCGGACTGATTTGGTAAAGCTTTTCAAGCCCTGGCCTCAGGACTGGTCAAAGTTTAGCGAAGCGTAACTTTAGACCCAAAATGAAAGTTGAAAACTTTCATAACCCTTGCCTGAGTGTAGATTGCATCTACACTCATATATCCAACCGAAATGTGATTGGATGTTGAAATTTGGAGCAAGATCTCGAATTTTAAACCTAAGGTCATTGGTAAAGAAATTAAGGGCGAACTCAAGTTGAAAACTTTCGTCATGATAGGTCGATTTGCCACTATCGATTGAACTTAGACCATAGGGAAACTTTACCAAGTATTTATTAACTTAGTGGAATAAATAAACCGGATAAGGATGGATATTCAATCAATAAAAGTCGACTTAATCGATTGGATCACAAAGCTAGAAGATCGAAAAGTACTTGAACAGATCCAGGCTTATAAATATAGGCAAGGTGAAGGGTTAAGTAAGGCTCATAAAGCATTGCTGGATGAGCGGATAGCTTCCTATGAAAAGGATCCTAGCAAAGTGGTGGATTGGAGCGATGTGATGAAGGAGATAGAAAGCGGCCAATGAGCTATAAGGTAAAGCTGCTCAGCGAGGCCAGTTTGGATATCAAAGAAATCATTGAATGGTACAATGAAGAAAAGCAGGGTTTAGGTAGACGCTTTTATAAATCTTTGAAATCAAGGCTAAATTACATCAGTAATTATCCGTTTCACTGTCAGGTTGCATATAGAGATATTAGAAATATATTGGTCGATAAGTTTCCTTATCAGATTCATTTTAGGATTAAAGAATCTGAAAAATCCATTATTGTTATTGCAATTACCCATACTAGCAGAAATCCTAGAGTGTGGAAAAGAAAAAGATAGTTTCGACTAAATGTAGCATTACCTCTGGTCAAAGTTTAGCAGCGCGTAAATTAGAGCAGAAGGAAAAATATATGAAAAAATAGTATATTTGATAAGAGGCAGTTTTATGGATATTCAGGCAGAGAAATTACAGTTGATAGAATGGCTCGCGGGACTTAATGATGCCAAAGTACACAATGAGTTTATTGCTTTGAAGAAAAAAATGGAAGTGGATTGGTGGGATAGGATCAGTGCCGAAGAGCGGGAAGAGGTTGAAATGGGTCTTTCTCAAGCAGATAAAGGTGAAGTCACTCCCCACAAGGAAGTAATGGCGAAGTATAAGAAATGGCTTTAGAAATCGTATGGACTAATCGTGCCCAAACAGGTTTTGCGGGAATTATTAAGTCCTTGGAAACTCAACTTTCATAACCTTTGCCTGAGTGTAGATTGCATCTACACTCGAGTATCCAACCGAAAGGTAATTTGGTATTGAGAATAGGATATTGAATTTTTCAACTTTCCTAACCGCATCCAAGTGTAATTTGTAAACGCTCACCTTTACCAAATTATCAAAACTTTTACCATGTCGAAACCGATTGCTCTATTCAATATCCACAGTTAACTGCACAAAGCCCATTTCGTCTTGCCTATTTATATACATCCATATTTTACCGTCCTTGACAAAATGGTAGCCAGGTGGTGTATTTAGCGCTTCAACAAGAGACGCTGCAATCACATTAAAATCAGGGTCAAAAACAGTCAGGTACACGGCTGATTCAGTATCCTGATAATTTTCTACATCCTTTCCTATTTTGATAATTTTATGGGAAAACCGGTAAAACAGCTGCTTCTCTTCATCCCAAAGGGGAGCCATAAAATTAATCTCCCTACGCATGTCTAAGGATGTCTGCTTAAACGCCTCTTCGTTTTCAAAATCATGATTGTATTTCCCTGTTTTTTTATCAGCAGTCAATTTACTCTGGTAATCGATCTGCAACAGGCTGTCATTATCATAAATGAGAATACTGTTTGAAATTTCATTGCTGATAATGTAACTTTCTTGGTGCTTACTTATCGTTACAGTTGGAGAGGACATTTGGATTCTGGAAGGACTACTTAACCTAAACCGAAAATTTTCTAATGCTTCAAAAGGTAAAGGTACTTTAGTGAGGGATTGGGTTTCTGTATTCAAAATTCCCAAGGCATAGGTTTTCTCACTATTATCTCGAATCAATCCTATCATGGTGTGTAGATCAACCATCTGGTTACTTAAAAATTGAAAACTTTCACTTTCTGCCATCTTGTCTCCGGCAAATGCTTTATCATTAAAAGTAAATTCACTCCTCTTGCTTCCTTCTAAATCGAATAGTCCTACATTCATATAGCCCATAAAGGCAATGGAATTGGAGGAAATGAGGTTCAATCCAAAAACCATCCCGCCTACGCCATTGGGTCCTTCCTTTTCAAAGGGAAGTTTATCTGCCAGTATCCCCTTGTTCAAATCAATCTTTTCGAGGGTATAATCATTTGGGTTAAAATTATACAAGTATTGTTTTTTCTCATCAAGTGCAGCCACCTGAAGCCCGGCATTTAAATAAAGAAATTCATCTACCGGATCGATTAGTAGGGTATCAAGCGTAAAATGTATCTCCAAAGGAACATTCACTTTGCCCTCGTTTTTTTCTCCACAATAAACTAATAAACCACATAGAACAATGATGAATGATTTTTTCATAGATAAAGGTATATTTTATTAGGTAGGAGTATTTATGATTTTCTAAATTCGATTATTGATTACAAATCAAAACTAAGGCGGACAAACCCCATCTCGTCCTTAATATTCTCAAAAATCCAAATTTTGCCGTCTTTGGCGAAATGGTGAGCAGGTGCTTTGTCCAAGACAGGCACCCGAGACTCCCGCAGCATATTTAAATTACCATCATAGACAGTAAGATAGACTTTGGCTCCAGATGGATTAGGTAAGAGTTGACCAGGAGGAGGGCTTGGCTCTTGACTGTAATCCAATTCGTATGAAAATCTCAAATACACCTGACGGCTCTCGTCCCAGAAAGGACTGTTGTAAGAAATTTCAGCCAAGCTTTCCCTGAGGAGCTCTTGAAACATGATTCTGTCGTTTATTTTTTCGGGGAAAACGGTTTCTTTATCACGGGGAATCCAACCGTCTTCAAAAGTCTTTTTGCCAAAATCTTTCTCTCCGGGTTCCTTAATAGATAGGTCTGAACTTCCAAACAAGCCCAGCAATACCTTGCCATTGATCACCTTCAGGTATTCCCCTCCTCCTACAAACAAAGAAGTGGTCCCATCGTCAAAATCCGTTTGGTATTGCATAGATTTTTTTAATATGGGGCTTTTCACTTTTCGGTAGGTTTTTTTATCGATATCCCAAAACAAGACTTCTGGTTCCCTATTACCGGGAGCTATATATACGCCGGCATAAGAAGAGGTGGTACCGGGTAAACGCTCAGGATATAGCACGTTCCCCTCTTCGTTATTTGAAACAAATGCCGGTATTTCCGATGGTCCTACGGAAAACAGTTTTTTTCCGCTGCTGTTAAACAAGGCATGCTTTTTATAGCCCGACATCAAAAACCTGTTCTCTTCAACAAGTTTTATTCCAAGCATATATTCCCCTAAACCATTCGGCCCTTCTTCTTCGAATGGAAGTATGGAAGCAAGCACCAACTTATCCAAATCGATCTGCTCTATAGAAATGGTTTGCCGGTTTAGGTTATACAGATATCGTTTTTTATCGTCAAGTACAGCTGAACGCAGTTCATTGTTCAGAAACAGAATTTCTCCTTTGGAATCGATTTTTACAGTATCAAGCGTAAAATTCAAATCCGCAACTATCGCTTTTTCACCGGAAGAATCGGCAGATCCACATGCCCACAAAAAGAAAAAAAGCAAAGCGTAAAAGAATTGTTTCATGGGTTTTATAGATTTAGAGAGAAAAATAAAGAAAAAATGAGCGGGTTAAAAGCTAATTCTGCTTAAAAACCCCAGTCTGGTCTAAGTTAATTGTGCATAATTTACACCTAAAATACCCAAAGCTTTCAACTTGCCCAAGTCGAGGTAATCCAGAACAACAAGTTAGGTTCCATTTCCCTCCCATAGTCTATGGCGGTATTTTACTGTTTTAGACCGGTATTTAACTGTTTGGAAATTGGGCTTACAAGCTAATTTCCAACTGAATTTGCAATTCGGTTTTGAGAATAGGAAAAAGATCTCGAATTTTAAACCTATGCCAATTAGATAAGGATAATGGAGCAATTACTTAAGTTGAAAACTTTCGTAATGATAGATTGAAGTAATCACTATCCCTCAATTGATGGTATTTCTATTTTAAAGTTTACTTATGCGACTTTCAAAGATTTTTTTGAGTGTATTTTATCTATTGCAGCTAAGTTTTCATTCAAACCTATTGGCTCAGGAGAGACCTCCAAATATTGTTTATATTCTGATAGATGATTTGGGTTGGAAAGACCTGGGTTGCTATGGGAGTGAATTCTATGAAACGCCAAATATTGACAAGCTAAGGGCCCAAGGGATGAAGTTTACAGCTGCTTATTCTGCAAGTCCTGTTTGTTCTCCTTCCCGTGCCAGTATATTGACAGGGAAAAATCCTGCGAATATCGGTTTTACGGGTCATATAACTGCCATTGGCAAGCATAGGTTTCCAGAGGAAGGAAGGATTATCCCTCCAGATGATTATATGCACGTTTCCCTTGAAGAAAAAATGATTCCTGAAATTTTGCTTCAGTCAGGCTATACCTCGGCAAGCATAGGCAAATGGCATGTTGGGGAAGAAGAAAAGTACTTTCCTACACATCAAGGTTTTGCTATTAACATCGCGGGATATGAACATGGCAGTCCACCGACCTATTGGGGGCCATTTGAATCGGAAAAAAGCTGGAACCCAGTGATAAAAAATCTGGACAATAGGGAAGAAGGGCAATATTTAACCAACAGACTAACCGATGAGGCCATCAATTTTATTGGTGAGAATAAAGAGGGACCCTTCTTTTTATACCTGTCCCATTATGCGGTGCATACCCCTTTAGAGGCGCCTGATTCCCTGGTAAATAAATATGAATTGAAGTTAGAAGGGCAAAAGGAGCAAAAGAATGCGATTTATGCAGCCATGATAGAGAATATGGACTGGAATGTCGGAAGGTTATTGAAGTCCCTGGATTCACTTGGCCTTGAAGGTAATACCATTGTTATTTTGGGAAGTGACAATGGAGGTGAAGGTAGGGTGACCAATAATGCCCCACTTAGAGAAGGTAAAGGGTATATTTATGAAGGTGGGATCAGGGTACCTTTAGTGATCAAATGGCCGGGAAAAGTCAAGCCAAATAGTTTATCCGATGTACCTGTGATTACGGATGATATGCTTCCGACGATTGTTGAAATGGCAGGATTAAGCAATGACAATCAGGACATAGATGGTGTTTCTTTGCTTCCATTATTGACCGGTGAAGGTGGATGGGATCGTGACATGCTCTGTTGGTATTATCCACATTACAGTCCACAAGCCAAAATGCCCGGGTATGCCATACGCATGGGAGATTATAAATTGGTAGAATACTATGACCCTCCATCCGTAGAGTTGTTTGATCTTTCTAAAGATATAGGAGAAACCAATGATTTGAGTGGGGTGGATGTTCAGAAAGTGGAGGAAATGAAAGCATCTTTTAAAGAATGGCTGATGGAATTTAATCCTATCCTACATACCGAAAACCCCAATTACAATCCCAATTATAGGTCCAATTAAAATAGCAATTTTCAAGTACCGTCTGGTCTAAATTTAGAGAAGCCACAGAAAGGAGTTTCCAAACCTTAGCGTCTTAGCGCCTTTGCGAGGATCATGCACAAAGTAAACGTTGAAAGCTGCACGCAGAGTCGCGGAGTCGCAAAGAAATAATTTAAGGCCCTTTGCGTCTTAGGGCCTTCGCGAGATACTCTAGGCTGGCCTAAGTATAGCAAAGCGCACCTTAGACTCAAAATGACAAAAGTTTTCAACTTTCATACTTTCCCAAGATTAAAATAAACGTTAAGAGTTTCGCACAGAATTGCGGAGCCACAGAAAGGATTTTCAAAACCTTAGCGCCTTTGCGAGGATAATGAACAAATTAAACGTTGAAAGTTTCACGCAGAGTCGCGGAGTCGCAAAGGAGTATTTTAAAGATTTTAGTGTCTTGGCGAGAGCCTACTCTAGGCTGGTCACCCAAAATGACGAAAGTCTTCAACTTTCAAAACCGCACTAGGAGTAGATTGCATCTACTCCTTCCTATCTAACGAAATCTGCAATTCCTTTTAAGTCTGAATTATAAATTTTCCAAAGGCCAAGTTTAATGTGCTTACCCAATTCTACTCTAGTTATCTACCGTTAACACTTAAACTTCGTCTAAAAGGTATTCAAAAGCGATTTTATAAAAGAGAAAATTCGTTAACTTTATAACAAGAAACTTCATTAATATGCACCTAGCTGTTAAAAAAATTGAATTGATTAATTGGTTGACCACTCAAGATGAAACCATGATCAAAAAAGTTGATGCCTTGCGTAGATCTTCAATAGAATCAGCCTACCGAGCAAGAATGGGTGAGGATCTGGAATCCAAATTAACCCGATCGAAGGCCGACAGAAAGAGTGGTAAGACTCACAGCCAAGAAGATGTTGAAAATTTTTTTAAAAGTAAGTGGGACCGGTGAAGAAATTACAGGTGATTTGGACCGATGGGTCGTTGAATGATTTAGAAATCATTTATGACTTCCTTGCGGAAAAATCCCGAAAATCTGCAAAAAACGTTGTCTAGTCTATCTTAACTAAAACCAGACAATTAGAAACTTTTCCCGAATCAGGATCACCTTATGAGGCCAATATATCGATAGTGGGTTCATACCGCTTCCTAGTCCAAGGAAATTATAAGATTATCTATAGTATCGAAGGAGACGCTTTGTATATAGAAGCCGTAGTGGATACCAGACAGGATCCCGCTAGTTTAAGGGTTTAACTATCCCTTTATTGGTCTAAATTTTCTGCCCTATATAGGGCTATTCCCCTAAGATCCTCACCAAAAACTTTTTAAGACCTTGAACTACATGCTTATGACGAAGTTTATGATTTCCTTCTCCAGGTCTAAATCCCTATAAGTTTTATGGTGATGAAAGGTAGATTGTATTTACTATTATTATTGATTTGGACTATTGGTTGTTCAAAAGATGGAGATTCAAAGCATGTAAGCGGAGAGGAAGAACTCTTCGATGAGTTTTATCTAAGTTTTTTTAATGATAGAGTTTTTCAAATGTCTAGAATTAATTTTCCTTTGAGGGGAGGTAGTACAGAGTATGTTTTTGATGAGAGTATTCATCCGGATATTGAAAATGACAAATTCATGGTTTCTGATGGAAAATTCTATTGGCAAGAAAAGGGCTGGGTTCACCTGAATGAAATGGATAAATCAAATCTTAACTACAGCCTGGAATTTACCAATAAAACCAATAAAGTAGATTTAATTATTAAATCTAAAATAGATGACTTCATAATTGTTATGGAGTTTGAATTAATTAAAAAGCAGTGGTATTTGGTTTATTATAGTTCAGACTGGTATTAGAATATGGAACCTTGTCTAAGTTTAGCAAAGCGTAACTTTAGACCCAAAATGACGAAAGTTTTCAACCTTCATTATGCATTCTCAGGTAATATAAGTCGAAAGTGTTGCCTACCCTCTGAGTGTCCAACTTTCAGCATCTTTTGAAGTGTGGAATACAGCAACAATTAGGACATGTTTTTTGGTTTCATTGACACGGAAGTGAATGCCGTATGGGAATTTTTCCAGTAAGAAAATACGGGTGTTGCCGTACCTGATTTGAGTTTTAAGTGGATTGCCTTGAATGCTTTCAACAGCTTTGGAGACATGCTGACCAAACAAACTGCCTAAGTTAGTTTTTTGCTCTTCATACCAAAGGAATGCTTCTCTGATATCATTTTCGGCCACCTCAGCAATCGAAATGGAATAGGCCATATTACTTTTTGAAGATCTCTTCTTTAGCCTCTTTCCAACTTCGGGTTTTCATCTCTCCATCATTGATCATTTGCAATCGTCTGTTGACTTCATCCTGTTGCCATTGGGGAATTACCCCTTCTTTATTGATGGTTACATAATCTAAGGTCTTAATGTAGGTCAGGAAAGCATCAAATCTGTTGTCCTCTATATCAAGTGTGATTTTCATAAGCTCATTAATTAAAATAATTGCCTTTTATTCAATAGGAAATACCATTACAGAAAATCTCAGTAATTCTTTAATCCTAATATAGAAGAAATTTTTTGGCCTTCAAAACCGTCTGCTCTAAGTTTAGCGAAGCGTACCTTAGACCCAAAATGACAAAAGTTTTCAACTTTCATAACCGCACTAGGAGTAGATTGCATCTACTCCTTCCTATCAAACGAAATCTGCAATTCCTTTTAAGTCTGAATTATAAATAACCTAAGGGCTAGTTTAACCCGAAATATGCAATAGACAATCTATTACGTGCTGAAATCGCTTCAAAATCAGCCACTTCGTTGCTGTTTTCAATTTCACCATAACGGTGCTATGCTAAAATCTCCAAACAGCCTGATTGTCTTGCGATTGTAACACTTCCCGTAAACACGGGACAGGCTTCACCCCTGACATTGTCATGACGGAGAAATCCTATTACATAATCCGGGTTTAATGTACTTTCAATTATACTCAGGCCTTACCGGCTGGGTCCAGGCCAGTTGATTTTTCATGTTTTCAACAGGATTGTGCTGTGGTTCAGAAGAGGTAATTTTGCACCGTACAAATAGCAAGTCAGCACTTACCTCAAAAGATCCAGCATTGCCTTCAACGGTCTTTAATACCTGGGTGTCTTTTTCACCTTCTTTACAGCCAATAAATTCCAAAGTGTAATTTACCCCATCTTTGGGAAGGGCCGCAACCTCCAAAATATTGTTAGCATAGCTAAGCTTTTCCAATTCCACGCCTGTAGATGCATAAAAATCACCTCTTTCCATCGCTTCTACCAAAGTGCCAGCTTCCAATGAATCCGCCTCAACGACTACCCAACCTCTACCGGCATTGCTAAATTTTGCCCCTTGTTTGTGGTAATTGTGACTGTCATCAGTTGCCAGGCCAAAAATCAAAGGTTGGCCTTTTTCCAAGTAGGCGATATTGATAAAATCCCACATGGCTTCATAACCCATTCTGGTGGAATCACCTAAATTATGAACCGCAGGATGACCATTATATACCTCAAAAAAACGCTCTCCTTTTAACCGAATCATGTCTTCAAGCGTAATGGCCCAAATGAAATTGGGATGATTGATATGCACCATCATTGGTTTGCCAGAGGCCTTTCTTTGCTCCAAAACCGCATTGATATTGTTCTGTAGCACTTCCACTACACTGCCTCCCTCCATTGGAACAATAAGTCTTTCCAGATTGGTAAGGTTGAGGTGTAAAGGTTTTCCTTCAAAGCCAGCTGTGATTTCCTGAGCAGGAATCATGAGGAACTTTTCTTTCTCATTGTAGAGCGGAGCATATTCTTTATAAGTCTTCAATTTTACTTTCAGCTCTTCATCCTCCTGCATATATTCCACCCATTCCTCACCGTATTCTGAAAGGTAGGCCTGGAAAGCATCACGATAGAGACTGTCGGCTTTAATCGATTTCCATTTTTCACCTTCCTGGAAAATATTGTGATCAGACAAAGCAACAAATTGATAGCCCTGCTCCTTGTACCATTTCATGATTACTTCTGGAAATTCATCCCCATCACTCCAATAAGAGTGGGTATGTAGATTGCCTTTGTACCAGTGTTTACTTGATTCTTCCTGGCTTGTTTTTTGTGTGCAGGATAAAACAAAAATAAAATTTAAGCAGAGAAATAGAATCAGAAAGGAAAAGGATTTCATTGTTTTATTGGCTAAAGGTTTTTGTTATTAAGCAGATAGCAATATATTCATTGCAAATCTTAAATCAAATAGGTAGGAAAGCTAATTTACTGTCCTGTAGGAGGGGTAAAAGCATTTTAATATATTTATACTTTCAAACTCGCATTAAATTTTATATGGCTAACCAAACAAAACTGATTAAATACCTGAACCAAATACTCAAAAACACCTATGATGGCCTAAAAAGTTACAAGGATGCTGCTAGAAATGTGGAAGAAGGGGAAATAAGGGAGTTTTTTATAGCTCGTGCCAAAGAAAAATTGGTTTTGATAGATGCCATTAAGGAAGAGATTTACCTTTTGGAAGGCGTTCCAGTAGAAGAGGGGAGTTTGATGAACTTGTTTTCAAGATCCTGGAACAACTTTAAAACTTCTTTGGATCATGACAATGCGAAGGAAATAGCAAAATATTGCCTGCAAGAAGAAAAAGAAAGAGTAGATGAATTTGGTGTTTTGCTAAGAAATCCAGAACTCGTATCAGAAGGATTTTTTGCTGTACTTGAAGAACAGAATGAAAAAAACCTTGCGGCCATTAAAGCGTTAGTAGAGCAGGTTAAATCATAAGCTGGTAGGGCGGTATTAATAACCCTTAAGCCTCTTTTGACCATGTAAGCTTTTGATTATCTTTTAAATTAGTTTACAATTGATTGTGGATAAAGTGAATTTACTATAAAAATATACCTATGAAAAAGCATTTAATTTGGCTGGCCTGTCTGTTTATTGTTCAAACAACAGCCTACAGTCAGACGAAGATTGATTTTAGGGAGTTCACCTTGGACAACGGCTTGAAGGTGATTATGCACAAAGACAACAAAACCCCTATAGTTGTTACTTCTGTGATGTACCATGTAGGTTCCAAAAATGAGGACCCGGAACGTACAGGTTTTGCTCATTTCTTTGAGCACCTACTATTTGAAGGGTCAGAAAATATTGATAGGGGAGAATATACCGATCTCGTAGAAGGTAACGGGGGTGCGCTGAATGCCTTTACCAGTAATGACATCACCTATTATTATGAATTAATGCCATCCAATTATCTTGAACTGTCACTTTATCTTGAAAGCGAGCGCATGCTTCATGCTAAAATTGATGAAATAGGCTTGGAAACACAGCGGGAAGTGGTCAAAGAAGAAAAGCGGCAGCGTTATGACAATCAGCCTTATGGGACCATTTTGCCGGAAACCCTAGTTCGTGCTTATAGCGAGCATCCGTATCAATGGGCACCCATTGGATCTTTGGACCATCTGAATGCTGCAAGCCTGGATGAGTTTATGCAGTTTTATAAAGATTTTTATGTACCAAACAATGCGATCCTTACCATTGCCGGAGACATTGACTATGAGCAGACGGAAGAATGGGTAAGGAAATACTTCTCCGAAATCCCCAAAGGAAAGAAAGCCATTTATAGGCCCGATATAATAGAGCCGAAAAAAGACAAAGAGATCAGGGATATTATTTATGACAATATCCAAATACCAGCCATTATTCAAGCCTATAATTTACCTCCGAAAAATCATCCGGATGCTTATGCTATGGAAATGCTCTCTACCTACCTTACAGGTGGCAAATCTTCTCTGATGACCAAAGAGCTTGTGGACAAGCAGCAAAAGGCTTTGGTAGTGGCTGCAATTCCACTTGACCTTGAAGATGGAGGTATTTTTATAATGTATGGGATTGCCAATATGGGGGTGGAACCTGAGGATCTTGAGAATGAAATCGATGTTTTAATAAAACAAGTTCAACAAGAAGGTATTTCGGATCAGGATTTCCAGAAATTACAGAACATTATAGAGAATGACTTGGTTAGTAAGAATTCCTCCATCGAAGGAATTGCCCAAAACCTTGCAGAGGCAAACTTATTTTATGGCGATACCGAATACATCAATAGAGAATTGGAAGTATACCGAAAAGTAAGCAGGGAAGACATACAACGTGTGGCCAATAAGTATTTGACCCTAGATGGAAGAGTTGTATTGTATTACCTTCCTAAACCACAGGAAACGGCTCAAAACCAATAATAACCCTAAAGCTAGAAAAATGAAGACTTTATATATATTGCTTTTTGCTGCATTCATTACCTTCGGAACACAAGCTCAAGTTGATAGAAGTGTTTTACCTCCTCCAGGGCCAGCACCTAAAATTGAATTTACGGATCCTGCCACTTTTACCTTAGACAATGGCCTGAAGGTATTTGTAGTGCCAAATGATAAATTACCTAGAGTGGCCTTTTATCTGATCTTAGACAGAGATCCACTTTTTGAAGGGGAGAAGGCAGGATTGACTGGTTTTGTTGGGGACATGATGATGGCAGGCACTTCCTCCAGAACAAAAGAAGTTTTAGATGAGGAAATTGACTTTATTGGTGCCTCTCTAGGTGCAGGTGCTACTTCTCTCTCTGGCTCATCGCTTAAAAAACACCAGGGAAAAGTACTGGAATTAATGACCGATGTATTGTACAATCCAGTTTTCCCACAGGAAGAGCTTGATAAGCTCAAAAAACAAACCCTAACTTCTCTGGCTTCTTCAAAAGACGATCCGGATTATTTGGCTGGAGTAATTTCCAAAGCTTTGGTGTATGGTAGGGAACATCCTTATGGAGAAACCATGACCGAAGAAACCGTAGAAAATGTAAGCCTGGAGGATGTTAAAGAATATTACCAAACCTATTTTAAACCTAATATTGCTTACCTCGCTATTGTTGGTGACATTGATGACAAGGAAGCCAAAACATTGGTGGACAAGTATTTTTCATCTTGGGAAAAAGGGGATGTTCCAACATTTGACTATCAAAAACCTGAGCTTCCTGACGAGAACCAAGTAGCACTCTTGGATCGCTCTTCAGCTGTTCAGTCAGTAATTAATATTGCCTTTCCGGTTGAAATGCACCTCACCAATCCGGATTATATGGCTACAAGAGTAATGAATTTTATTTTGGGGGAGGGCTTTAATTCCAGATTGAATGGGAATTTACGTGAAACCAAAGGCTATACTTATGGGGCCAGATCAAGCTTTGGTTCTGATAAGTTAACCGCCAGGTTCTTTGCAGGCACCTCTGTAAGAAATGAGGTCACGGATTCATCTGTCTATGAAATGATTTATGAAATCAGAAATTTAAAAGAAAATGGCATTACAGAAGAGGAATTAACAATGGCCAAAGCCAATCTTAGTGGCAGGTTTGGAAGGTCACTTGAAAACCCCAATACCATTGCTACTTTTGCCATTAATATTGACAGGTACAATCTGCCGGAAGATTTTTATAGTACTTACCTTCAGCGCCTGGATGAGTTGACTGTTGAGGAAATAAATAATGTAGCGTCCAAATACCTCAAACCAGACAATATGTACATTACGGTGGTAGGCAATGGCTCAGCTATAAAAGAAGGTTTGTCCCAGTTTGGAGAGATCAGTATGTACAATTACAAAGGAGAAGAGGTTCAAGAAATTGAATTGTCTGATGACAATAAAACAGCTTTAGACGTGATTGGCGATTACCTCACAGCAGTGGGTGGAGTGGATGCTGTGGAAAATATAAAAACAGCCAAGCTAGAAATGTCAGCTGAAGTGCAGGGCACAAAATTAGACATGTCTGCTGTATATGATGTCGAAAATCAGCGCTTGGCCCAAAAAGTCATCGTTATGGGGAATGAAGCTTCTAAGACCATAGTAAAAGACGGCAAGGCTACAGTCAGTTCAATGGGTAAAACCCAAAATCTGACAGATGAACAATATGAAGATGTTAAAATGGCTTCTTTATGGTTAATCCCCGAATTGTATTATGAGCTCATGGGCTATACCCTTACTTTAGACGGGGCTGCAGATGTAGATGGCAAAGCGACTTACAAAATAATCATTTCCAATCCTACAGGAGGGCAGGTAATCAATTATTATAGTATGGAAAATGGGTTAAAACTGAGGAGTGAAAATAAACTTTCTGGGAATACCGATTTTAATGAATACAAAGAATTTGATGGGATTTTAGTGCCTGTAAAAATGTCCATTAAAAGCCCTATGTTACCAGTTGCCCTTGAAACTGAAGTAACAAAAGTTGAGTTGAATGTTCCTGTTTCTGACCAAGATTTTAATTAATACTATTCATGATTTCGATGAGAAAAATTATTTTTCCTTTAGGCTTAGCCTTATTGCTTGTAATGGTACAGGCTGTTTCTTATGCTGCTACAGTTAAGGATCCTTTGGTAGATAAAACCCCACAGGAAATCATTAAAGATTATATAAAAGCCATTGGCGGTGAAGAAAAAATTTCATCCATAAAAACCATTGTTTTGGTTATGGAGGCTGAGATTCAGGGAATGAAAATTGAAATTGACACCAATAGGGACATGGAGGGGATGCGATTGATGCAACAGATGGTAGTAGATGGAAATGTGATCCAGAAAACCGTGGTAAAAGACAATGAAGGGTACATGAGTGCTATGGGGCAAGTTAAAAGCTTATCAGCTGATGAGCTTGAAACCCTAAAAACCAATATTTATGCTTTTCCAGAGCTGTATTATGAAGAAATGGGTTTTACAGTGAATAAAGGAGAAAATGCCACCATAAAAGGAGAAGATGCTTATACCATTATTGTAACCAATTCTGCTGGACTTGAAAGTACAGAATATTTTAGTGTTGCTACAGGGCTAAAATTAAAAATGGTTGCCGATGTTGCTGGTGATGTGGAATTTGACGAATACCAAGAGGTGGAAGGCATCATGTTTCCCATGAAGGTGACCATTTCCAACCCGATGTTGCCGGTGCCCATGGAAACCCATGTAGTCAGTATACAGGTGAATGAACCGCTTGACAACTCATTATTTGAATAAGAAAAGGGACTTTTAAGTCCCTTTTCTATTTTACAAGGCTTTACCTAGTGATTTTAGACCGGATTGTATTGGTCAGCTATTAGCGGTGGCTTAATAAATACTCAGGTCAAATTGTATTAAAGTTCCACAAACTTCTTGAAGGCTGATTTTTCACCGGCTGAAGTGATTTTATAGGCTGCATAGTAGAGTGCGTTTTCATTGGGCAAGCTTATAGCCATTGATTTGCCCCATCTCCTGACTTGCAAGTGCAGGCCTTTATTGTCTATTGAATAAGACTGAATCCTGTCATTTTGCATCAGTTGTTTAAAAGCAGGCGCTTTTGGGTGGATTTTTTTCAGTATTCCTTTTGAATCTGTAGCAATTCCGAAATCACTCTGTAGCGGGATATTGTTACTTCTTTTCACTACGCTTAGTCCAATCTGTGGTAACAATTTTTTTAAGCGTGAATAAAGGTCTCCTTTACTCCAAACGTAATCTGCAAAAAACTGCTTCATTTCCTCTTTGTCCTTTGCAAGGGAAATTACTACCTGCTCAAAATCTTTCAATTCATAGCCTTTTTCTGTTATCCCATAACGCTCCCACATATGCTTCATGGCAGAATGCATCCGTTGATTCCCTTTCATTAACATCAGGTCCATGGCCAACACTAAAAGTGCACCGTGTGTATAAATGCTAACTTTTTTGTCTGGCACTCCTGCTTTGTATCCATCAAGCCAAAGGTCCCAACTTGAATCTACAATCGATTGATTTTTCCAACCGAGACTTTCAAAGCTTCTTTCCATTAGCTTTTCTATAACCTCCAAATACCTTTCTGTAGAATAATATCCTGATTTCAAAAGGTAAAAATCACCCATAAAAGTAGTAACCCCTTCAGCTATAAGTCCCTCCTTAAGGTAGGCTTCTTTTGAGAAGTCATAAGGTTGGATTGACTTTGGCCTTATGCGACAGACATTCCAAAAATGATAAAGTTCATGAGAAGATATTCCCATCAATCTGTCCATTCCCTCTTGGGTTTTAAATAAATGGTCCGGTCCAAGGGTTATTACTGTAGAGTATTGATGTTCTACTCCGTGGTAATGTGGAAAAGGCAATAAGTGAATAAGGAAGTGATAATCCTTGGCTGGGAAGTCACCTACATCCTCGATTTGTCTTTCCGTAAAGCTTTTAAACCCCTTCAAAAGGCTTTTCCAATCAAAATACACCTCTCCACGGATCCATACGTGGAAGGTGGTGGCGTTTACTTCATAGGTTTTATGCTGTAAATCTGCTGCTGCCATAAAGGGGCTGTCTACCAGCTCCTGGTAATCATTAGCTATCAAAGAATGTTTTTTTTCTTGATGCAGGGCACAGGCCAGATGGTAGTCTTGAGGAAGGTTCAGTTCCACGTTTATTTTCTCATTAGTTCTATTTGAAATGGAAAAACAAATATTAATGAAATTTACATAAACTTGGTTAGGATCTACCCATGAGCCACCGGCATCGAGCTGAGCAGCATGGTAAGTGTAAGAAATTTTGTATTTTCCTTTTGTTGCTGAAAAAAAAGTCCATTTGTCTTTACTAAGCTTTTTTGCACTTAGCTGTCCTTCTGGACCTGTTACTTCTAACCCTTTAATAAATTGGGCATAATTGGCTATTTCGTACCTTCCTGGGCGCCAGGAAGGTAATTGCAGCGTTATTTCCTCATTTTTTTGGCAATCCAAATCCAGTATAATTTCCAGAATTTGGGACGTTGGTATAGGTGTACTTATCGTATATTTCATGAAATGTATTGAAATGGCTTAAACAAAAGTAAGCCACTGGTTTGTAAATAAAAAAAACCTCTCTATCTTTGCAATCCTTTAAAAAACGAGAATCAAGCGATTAAAATATAGCAATAATGAAAAGAACATTTCAACCTTCCCGCAGGAAAAGAAGAAACAAACACGGTTTCAGAGAGAGAATGTCCACTTCCAATGGTAGGAGAGTACTTAAAGCCAGAAGAGCTAAAGGCAGACATAAGTTATCGGTATCTTCTGAGAAGACGCTTAAGAAATAATGCGTTATCACCTTATATTTATGGGGTAATTTATTTAATCTTATTTTATGGATTGTAAATTTTCAAAGAATGAAAGATTACATTCCAAAAAGTTAATAAAGGAACTTTTTGATAAAGGTTCCTCTTTTTTTTTATATCCCTTCAAGGTGCTCTATCTTGATAATCCAGGGATTTCTGAAAATCAATTACTGGTATCTGTTTCTAAAAAGAAGCTGAAAAACGCTACAGATAGAAACTATATTAAAAGAAGAGTGAAGGAGGCTTACCGTCTCAACAAACATCTTCTTCCTTCTGCACAGGGTTCCAATAAACTTATCGCTTTAATTTACGTTTCAAAAGATCTGATGGGTTATCATGAGATAGCACCCAAAGTGATAAAGACCCTCAAGAAAATACCTGTAGCAAAAACATCTCTAGAATGAATAAATTTGTTTCCCGTAAGGCGTTTTTTACTAGCCTTACCGTAATAGGAATTGCGGTATTGACCTTGTCATTTTATCCAAAGAATGACAAATTATTTGACTTGGCTAAGAACCTGGATATTTTTGCTTCTCTGGTAAGAGAGCTTGATTCTTATTATGTAGATGAAATTGATCCCAATCAGTTGGTTACTGTGGGTATTAATGCCATGCTAGCTGAGCTTGATCCTTATACGGAATTTATTCCTGAGGAAGAGTCTGATGATTTTCGAGTAATGACCACCGGAGAATATGGAGGAGTTGGTGCTTTGATTGGTAATCGCCTAGGAAGAAACATGATCATGATGCCCTATGAAGGCTTTCCTGCTCAGGTTTCTGGTTTGAAGGTAGCAGATGAGCTACTAAAGGTGGATACGGTGAATGTTATAGATAAAAACACCGGGGATATTTCTAAGTTGCTTAAAGGTCCTGCCAATACTGAGGTGAATGTTGTGGTCAAGCGTGGTGAGGATACCTTGTCTGTAAAACTTACGAGGAAGAAGATTGTAATCAGTAATGTTCCCTATCATGGTATGGTAGAAGGAGAAACAGGATATATCAAATTAAGTGATTTCACGACCAATGCTGGTCAGGATGTGGCCTTGGCATTACAGGACTTAAAGGCGCAGGGAGCTAAAAAAATCATTTTGGACCTTAGAGATAATCCTGGGGGCATTTTGCTTGAAGCAGTCAATGTGGTGAATGTTTTTATTCCAAAAGGTAGGGAAGTGGTGAAGACCATTGGGAAATTGGATAAAGTATTGTCTGAATACAAGACAAGATCTTCACCTCTGGACAAAGAAATTCCCTTGGTTGTAATGATCAATGAGCGTAGTGCTTCCGCTTCAGAAATTGTAGCTGGTGCCTTACAAGATTATGACCGTGCAGTATTGGTTGGTAGAACTTCTTTTGGAAAAGGCTTGGTGCAAAGTACCATTCCTTTGTCCTATAATTCCCAGGTAAAACTTACCACCGCCAAATATTACATACCAAGTGGACGATGTATTCAAGCAATTGACTATAGTATAAAAGATGAAGATGGTAATGGTAGTTATGTTCCTGATTCACTAAGGCAAGAATTTCAAACCAAGAATGGAAGGAAGGTTTATGATGGAGCAGGGATTGAACCTGATATTGAACTAAGCTCAAGAAGCTTTGCACCCATAACCTATAGTTTGGTTACAAGAAGTCTGGTATTTAGTTTTGTAAATGAATTTGCTTTAAAACATGATAGCATAGCTAGGCCTAGAGAATTTGAAGTTAGTGATGAATTGTATACTTCATTTGTCGACTGGCTTCAAGACAAGGAATACGATTACACTACGAGAGTAGAGAAAACCATAGAGGATTTGGAAAAATATGCGGAGCGAGAAAAATACTTTGAGGACATTAAAGAAGAAATTGAAAAACTAAAAAGTAGTGTAAGCCATAGTAAAGAACAAGAGCTTGTCACCTTTAAAGATGAAATAAAAGAGGCGTTAAAGGACGAGATTGTTTCTAGGTACTATTATCAAAAAGGAATTTTAGAGGCGGCTTTGGATCAGGACCCCGAGATTGAAAGTGCATTGCAGGTATTTAATGATTCAGAGTTATACGCTTCCTACTTGTCTCCTGAAAAGTAAGCCAAGTTTTGTTACTTTCTTTTTCTCAGGTTACTCCTTGGTTTTTAGCTTGTGTAAAATGAGGAGGAAGGATTTAGCAGCTAATAAATAAGGAAATTGAAAAATTTGAGTTATAATCAAAAGGCTGCACTGATTGGATGCAGCCTTTTTGTTTTTTATCAAGGTGGTCCAGAAGATGATTTAACTCGGATTATGTAATAGGATTTCTCCGTCCTGACAATAGTCAGGGGTTAAGCCTGTTCCGTGTTTACGGGAAGTGTTGCAATCGCAAGAAAAATCAGGCTGTTTGGAGATTTTTAGCATAGCACCGCTATGGTGAAATTGAAAACAGCAACGAAGTGGCTGATTTTGAAGCGATTTCAGCACGTAATAGATTGTCTATTGCATATTTCGGGTTTAAGAATCAAGTAACAAGGATTCCCGACCGCTTTGGAAAGTGATAGTATCTCCTATCTGTAGTTCCATTGCCTATTTAAGATTCAAATACGGTATTTATATAATAAGAACATGAGTAAAATTCTTTCGATAGAAACTTCAATAGCCGTTTGTTCCATTGCTATCCATGAAGACGGCAAATTGCTTGCTCTTTCCGAATTGCACCA